>LIQL01000255.1:0-683 GCA_001418405.1 Streptomyces diastatochromogenes
CTCCCCCGCCCGGCTGCCGGCGGCCGTCGAGGAGCTGCTCCGGCTGACCTCCCCGGTGCAGTGCCTGGCCCGCACCGTCACCGCCGACACCACCCTGCCTTCGGCCCGGACGCCGACCGGCTGGACCTCACCCGCGACGGCCCGCAGCACCTCGCCTTCACGCACGGCCCGCACCACTGCCTGGGTGCCGCCGCGGCCCGGCTGGTGGCGCGGGTCGCGCTGGCGGAACTGCTGGCCCGTTTCCCCGACTTCGCGGTGGACGCGGCCGGCGGCACCTTCGCCGACGGCCACTACGTGCGGCGGTACGCGACGCTGCCGTTCGTCACCGGCCGGGGGTGAGGGTTCTCCGTTCCCGGGCACGGGGCGCGGCACGTGGGGCGCGGCCGAAACGCGCCGGCCGGGCGGGCCGTCCGGACAGGCCGACTTGCCGCCCGCCCGCGGCGCCGAAACCATGGGTGGGGTGAGCGATGCACCCGAGGCCACCGGGCCGCTCCCGGGGCCGGACGACGCGGACCGCGCGGACCCCGTCGCGGTCACCAACGACCAGGGGACTGCGGAGGGCGCCGGGGCGCGCGGGCGGCTGCGGCGCGTGCCGAGCGGGCCGGACCGGCCGCCCGGCTCGTACCTGCGGTACCCGCACCTCCACGGCGACCTGCTCTGCTTCGCCGCCGAGGACGACCTGT
>LIQL01000255.1:719-16598 GCA_001418405.1 Streptomyces diastatochromogenes
TGGCGGGCGGGCCGGCCCGCCGGTTGACGTACTGGGGCAGCACCGACGCCCGGGTGTGCGGTTGGACGCCGCCGGACCACGACGGGCAGGCGCAGATCCTCGCGGTGTCCTCGCACGGCCAGCCGTTCTCGTACTACTCGTGGGCCTACTGCCTGCCCACCGACGGCAGTCCCGGCGGCCAGTTGCCCTGGGGGCCGGTCGCCGACATCGCGCTGGCCGACCTGGACGGGGAGCGGCGGACCCTGCTGCTCAGCGGCAAGCCGCCGCACGAGCCGGCGTCCTGGAAGCGCTACCGGGGCGGGGCGATGGGCCGGATGTGGCTGCACGGCACCCGGCTGTTGCCGGACCTGCAAGGGCATCTGGACGCGGTGATGTTCACCGCCGGCCGGATCGCCTTCCTCTCCGACCACGAGGGCGTCGGCAACGTCTACTCCTGCCTGCCGGACGGCACCGACCTGCGCCGGCACAGCGACCACCCCGACTTCTACGCCCGGCACGCCTCGACCGACGGTTCCCGGATCGTCTACCAGTGCGCCGGCGACCTGTGGTTGATCGACGACCTGTCGCCGGACGCGGTGCCGCGGAAGCTCGCGGTGCGGCTGGGCGGGCCGCGGGCCGGCCGGCGCAGCTACCAGGTGCCGGCCGCCTCGCACGTCACCGGCCTGGCGGTGGACGCCACCGGACGGGCCAGCGCGGTCGGGGTCCGCGGCAGCCTGTACTGGCTCACCCACCGCGACGGCCCGGCCCGCACCATCCACGACGTCCCGGGCGTGCGGGTGCGGCTGCCGGTGATGCTGGGCGCCACCGGGCGGATCGCGTACGTGACGGACGCCGAGGGCGAGGACGCCGTCGAGGTCACCAACCTGCCGCGGGCCAGCGGCCCGGGCACCCCGCGCCGGCTGGCGGCCGGGGCGCTGGGCCGGGTGCACGAGCTGGTCTCGGCGCCGGACGGCGAGCGGCTGGCGGTGGCGACCCACGACGGGCGGCTGCTGCTGGTGGAGACCGGCGCGCCGGAGGAGGCCGGGCCGGCGGACGGCGGGCCGGTCCAGGAGGTCACCGAGGTGGCCCGATCCGGCAACGGCCCGGTGCGCGACCTGGCCTTCTCGCCGGATTCGCGGTGGCTCACCTGGTCGCACCCGGGCATCGGCCGCAGCCTGCGGATGATCAAGATGGCCCGGCTGTCGGACCGGCACGTCGTGGACGTCACCAACGGCCGCTTCGAGGACGAGCAGCCGGTGTTCACCCGGGACGGCCGGTACCTCGCCTTCCTGTCCTGGCGCGGTTTCGACCCGGTCTACGACGTGCACACCGGCGACCTGTCGTTCCCGTTGGGGTGCCGCCCCTACCTGGTGCCGCTGTCGTCGGCGACGCCGTCCCCGTTCGCGCTGTCCCCGGAGGGGCGGCCGGCGGCCGGCGGGCTGGATCCGGACGAGAGCCCGCCGCCCGGCGAGGGTCCGGTGCTGGTGGAGGTGGAGGGGCTGGCGAACCGCGTCACGCCGTTCCCGGTGTCCGCGTCCAAGTACTCCGCGCTGAAACCAGTCAGCGGCGGCGGCCTGGTGTGGCTGCGCTGGCCGATCTCCGGTGCGCTGGGCGAGACCTTCGCCAACCCGGCCGACACCTCCGGCCGGCCCACCCTGGAGCACTTCGACCTGACCAAGGCGCGGCGCACCGAACTCACCAGCTCCCTGGACGGGTTCGCGCTCAGCGGCGACGGCACCCGGCTGGTCGTCAACGACGAGGGCGAGCTGCGCGCGGTGCCCGCCACCGAACCGGCGGACAGCGACACCACGGTCTACCTGGACCTGCGGCGCATCCTGCACGACGTGGACCCGGAGGCGGAGTGGCGGCAGGCGTTCGACGAGGCGGGCCGGATCGTCCGGGCGTACTTCTGGGACCCCAAGCTGTGCGGCATCGACTGGGAGGACGTGCTGGCGCAGTACCGGCCGCTGCTGGAACGGGTCGCCAGCCCCGACGAGTTCGCCGACCTGCTGCGCGAGGTGCTGGGCGAACTGGGCACCTCGCACGCCTACGTCAGCGGCGCCCGGCGCAACGAGGGGCCGCCGCACTACCAGCGCCCGATCGGCCTGCTCGGCGCCAACTTCGTGTGCCGCGACGGGCGTTGGGTGGTCAAGCGGATCCTGCCCGGTGAGTCCTCGGACTCCAAGGCCCGTTCACCGCTGGCCGGCACGGGCGTCCGCGACGGCAGTGCGCTGACCCACGTCGACGGACGCCCGGTGGACCCGGTGACCGGCCCGTACCCGCTGCTGGCCGCGGCGGGCGGGACGACCGTGGAGCTGACCTTCTCCCCGCCCGCCGCCCAGCCCCCGCCGGGTGAGGTTGAGGGTGAGGGGGAGGACCCTGCGGACCCCGGCGCTCCGAAGGCGGTGGGCAACGGCCACGCCCGGCGGGTCGCGGTGGTCCCGCTGATCGACGAGCGGCCGCTGCGCTACCAGGACTGGGTGGCCAAACGGCGGGCCGTGGTACGGGAGTTGAGCGACGGCCGGTGCGGCTACCTGCACATCCCCGACATGGGCGGTTCGGGCTGGGCGCAGTTCAACCGCGACCTGCGGCGGGAGGTGGCGATGCCCGCGCTGATCGTGGACGTGCGCGGCAACGCCGGCGGCAACATCTCCGAGCTGGTCATCGAGAAGCTGACCCGCACCATCATGGGCTGGGACCTGACCCGGGACGCCGAGCCGGTGTCGTACACCAGCAACGCGCCGCGCGGCCCGGTGGTCGCCCTCGCCGACGAAATGACCTCGTCCGACGGGGACATGATCACCGCGGCGTTCAAGCTCCAGGGCATCGGGCCGGTGGTCGGCACCCGCACGTGGGGCGGGGTGGTCGGCATGACCGGCCGGCACCGGCTCGGCGACGGCACCCAGATCACCGTCCCGATGAACGCAGCCTGGTTCCACCTCTACGGGTGGGGCGTGGAGAACCACGGCGTCGAGGTCGACATCGAGGCGCTGCGCTCGCCGCTGCACTGGGCGGAGGGCCGGCACCCGCAGCTCGGCGTCGCGGTGCGCACCGCGTTGGAACTCCTGGACCGCCACCCCGCGGCGGACCCGCCGGACCTCTCGGACGTCCCGGACCGCCGGCGCCCCCCGCTGCCCCCGCGCGGCGCCCACTGAGAACGCACCGCACCGATCGCGGCTCCCCTTCGGCTTCGGCTTCGGCACGCCGGAGAGGCGCACCCGGGATCACCGGATGCGCCTCTCCACGAGGACGAACGACCCTCGTTCAAGAAGACGTCAGGCGTCCGTCACGACGGACGCCCGGGCGTCAGCTCTGGTAGCGGTCCTCGATGTCGTCCAGCGACTGCTGGCCGCGCTCGCGGGCCTGCTGGCCACGCTCCTGGGACTGCTTGCCACGCTCCTGGCCCTGCTGCTTGCCGCGCTCCTGGCCCTGCTGGGCCCGCCGCTTGGCCTCGTCCTTGAGCTGCTGCGCCTTGTCCTTGAACTGGTCTTCGATGCCCATGCTGTTCACTCCTGTGGGGGTGTTGGGGGATCGGGCTCGACCAGCGTGACACGAACCGGCATTCGTCGCATTTCGATCACAATCGGACACTCTCCGTGGCCGACCGCAGGTCGGAGCGGCCCCGCCCGCCCCCGCTACCCGTTCAGCCGGGCCTTCTCGTCCGCCTCGCCGCCGGCGCCGACCAGCCCGGGCCGGAACCCGTCGAGCCGGTCCCCGAACCGCCGCATCTCGCGCTGCCCCACCGTCCCGATGAGCGACGGCAGATGGCCCCGCACCGACTGCATCCCGCGCAGCCACCACTGCCCGTAGACGTGCGCGGAACGGCGCTCGATGCCGGCCACGAGGCGGTCCACGGCCGGGCCCAGCGGATAGGTCTTGTTGGACGGCCACGGCAGTCGCGCGCGCAACTCCCGCATCAGGTCCTCCCGGTCGGCGCCGCGCACCATGTCGGTGTCGGTCCAGCTCAGGTACCCGACGCCGACCCGGACGCCCTTGTAGCCGACCTCCGCGCGCAGGCTGTGCGCGAACGCCTCCACGCCCGACTTGGAGGCGCAGTACGCGCTCATCATCGGCGCCGGCGTGAGCGCGGCGAGCGAGGCGATCTGGAGGAAGTAGCCGCGGGACTCCATCAGCACCGGCAGGAACGCCCGGGCGGTGACCGCGCTGCCGATCAGGTTGACCTCGATGACCCGCCGCCAGGCCACCGGATCGGAGTGCACGAACGGGCCGCCGGTCGCCACCCCGGCGTTGGCGACCACCACGTCGACCTTGCCGAAGCGGACCTTGACCTGCTCGGCGACCTCGGCCATCGCCTCGTGGTCGGTGACGTCGGCGTGCCAGTGGTGGGCCGGGCCGTGCAACGAGGCGGCGACCTCGCGCAGTTCGTCCGGCTCCAGGCCGACCAGTGCCAGGGTCGCGCCGCGCGCCGACAGCTTGCGCGCCAGCAGTGCCCCGACCCCGCGCGCCGCGCCGGTGACGACCACGACCTGCCCGTCGAGCTTGCTTCCGTTCACGCCGTCTTCTCCTTCTTCTGCCGGGCCGGACGTCCGCCCCGGGGGGCCGGGGCGGTGGCCAGATGGTCGCGGACGAGGTCCCGCAGGCACCCGGCGACCGCGTCCGGGTCCTCGATCGGGGTCATGTGCCCGAGGCCGGGCAGTTCGGTCAGCCCCGCGCACTGCGGGAGGACGGAGGCCAGGCGCCGGGCGTGCACGACGGGGGTGAGCCGGTCCGCGGTGCCCACGAGGACCGCGGTCGGCACCTCCAACCGGCTCACGCCGCGGGTGAGTTGCAGCTCGTACAGCATGTGTCCCCAACGGGCGCGGACGCCCGACGGGCAGGCGTGCACGATCCGCGCGCACGCCTCGATCTGCTCGGCGCTCGCCCCGGCGCCCATCGTGGCGTACCGCAGGGCCCACTTGGCGGGCGGCGAGACCGGGCCGAGCGGGGCGCGGGAGCCCAGCAGCAGTCGGTGCGCGTGGCGGCGGCCACCGGGGGTGGGCAGCGGGAACACCCGGGCCTCGGACGCCAGGTCGGCGCTGCCGGTGCTGCACAGCAGGGCCGCCGCGGCGCGGGCGCGCAGCTCCGGCCGTTCGGCGGCCGCCATGATCGTCATGCCGCCCATGGAGTGCCCGCCGATGACGGCCCGCTCCCCGGGTGCGAGGGTCTGTTCCAGGACGGCGACCAGGTCGTCGGCGAGCGCGCGGGTGCTGTGGCCGGCGGGCGGGCCGGCCGGGCTGCGCCCGTGCCCCCGCTGGTCGTAGACCACCACCTGGTGGGTGTCGGCCAGGTCCCGGACGACCGGCGCCCAGAAGGCGGTCGAGCAGGTCCAGCCGTGCGACAGGACCACCGTCGGGGCGCCCTCGGGCCCGTGGACCTCGGCGTACAGCCGGGCCCCGTCGGCGGAGGTGACGTCCAGCGTCCTGCGGGGCACCGGCGGGGCGTAGCGGCCCTGGGTGAGGTGCGCGGGCCGCTTCATGCCGCCACCTCCTCGGTGGCCGCCCGGCCGGTGCCGGTCCGGGCCGGTGCGTCGTCCGGTTCCGTGCGGGGTGGCCGGATCACCTCGTACTCGGCGAGGTCCACCTGCCGGGTCTCGCGGCGGAACTCCGCGGTGGTGCCGGGCCAGGCGGTGGTGTTGCGCCCGTTGGCGTCCAGGTACCAGCTGTCGCAGCCGCCGGTGTTCCAGACCGTGCGGGTCATCCGCTGCTGGACGGTGCGGGTCCATGCGTCCACCGCGGACCGGCGGGCGTCCAGGGCGATCCGGTCGCCGAGCACGTCGAGTTGGCGCATGTAGTCGACGAGGTAGTTCAGCTGCGCCTCGATCATCAGGATCATCGAGCTGTTCCCCAGGCCGGTGTTGGGCCCGATGATGGTGAGGAAGTTGGGGAAGCCGGTCGCGCTGGTGCCGCGCAGCCCCTCCATGCCGTCCTTCCACTCCTCCGCCAGGGTGGTGCCCCCCACCCCGATGACCCGCTTCGCGATCGGCATGTCGGTGACGTGGAAGCCGGTCCCGAAGACGATCGCGTCCGCCTCGACCTCGCTGCCGTCCGCCGCGACGAGGACGTTGCCCCGGATCTCGCGCAGCCCGGACGACACCACGTCCACGTTGGGCCGGGTCAGCGCCGGGTACCAGGTGTTGGACAGCAGGATCCGCTTGCAGCCGATGCGGTAGTCGGGGGTCAGCCGGGCCTGGAGCGCCGGGTCCTTGACCGCCCGGCGCATGTGGGCCTTGGCGAGGGTCTCGACCAGCCCCAGCTCGTTGGGCCGCTTGGTGAACGCGCTGACCTGCAACTCGCGGATGGTCCACAGCAGTTGGCGGCGCATCTGCCGGGTGGCCGGCACCTTGGTGTGCAGCCACCGCTCGACCCCGCTGATCCGCCGGTCGGCCCGCGGGATCACCCACGGCGGGGTCCGCTGGAACACCGTCAGCCGCCCCACCTCGGGCTGGATCGCCGGCACGATCTGGATCGCCGAGGCCCCGGTGCCGATCATCGCGACCCGCTTGCCGCGCAGGTCGTAGTCGTGGTCCCAGCGCGCCGAGTGGAAGACCTTGCCGGGGAAGTCCGCCAGCCCGGGGACGTCGGGGATCTGCGGGTCGGCGAGCGGTCCGGCCGCCGACACCACCACGTCGGCGGTGAACGCCCCCTGCGCGGTCTCGACCTCCCACCACACCTTCTCGCCGTTCCAGGTCAGTTGGCGCACCTCGGCGTTGAAGCGGAGGTGCGGCCGCAGCCCGAACGTGTCCGCCACCCGCTCCAGGTACGCCCGGATGTGGCGCTGGCCGCTGAAGTTGCGCGGCCACGCCGGGTTGGGTGCGAACGAGAACGAGTACAGGTGCGAGGGCACGTCGCAGGCGCACCCCGGATAGGTGTTGTCCCGCCAGGCGCCGCCCACCGAGTCCGCCCGTTCCAGAACCACGAAGTCGGTGATCCCGGCCCGCCGCAGCCGTACGGCGGCGCCCAGGCCGCCGAACCCCGATCCGATCACCGCCACCCGCACGTGCCGCTGCCCGTCGTCGGCCATGCCGCCACCTCTCGCATCGACGCTCCACCGTCCCCCAATCGCGCCAGCAATCACTGGCACGATTGGCACGGTTGGAGCGTAAGGCAGTCCCGTACCGAGCGGTAGGGGTTCGGCGGCAGGAAGTTACCTCCGGTCACCTCACAGCCCCGGCGGACCCGTCCCGCATAGGCTGACCCCGTGGCAGACCAGGCGGCAGCGCAGACCCCCAGCAACGCGGGCCCCCGCGACGACGCGGCGGACGGCCCGCCCGCGACGCCCGAAGACCCCGCGAAGGAACGCGAGTTCCGGATGGCGGACCTCGCCAGGGAAGCCGGCATCACCGTCCGCACCCTGCGCTTCTACCGCGAGCGCAAGCTCATCCCGGCGCCCCGCCGCGAAGGCCGGATCGCCTGGTACAACGAGCACCACCTCGCCCGCCTGCGCACCATCGCCGCCCTCCTGGAGCGCGGCCACACCCTCGGCGGGATCGCCGAACTCCTCACCGCCTTCGAGACCGGCCGCGACGTCGGCGAACTCCTCGGCCTGCCCAGCCCGCTGCTGACCCCCTGGTCCGAGGAGACCCCGGTCCGCCTCACCCCCGAGGAACTGGCCGACCACTTCAGCGGCGAGGTCACCCCGGAGAACCTCACCGCCTCCCTGGCCCTGGGGTATCTGGCCGTGGACGGCGACGAGTTCGTGCACATCAGCCGGCGCCTGCTGGACGTCTCCACCAGCCTCATCGCCCAGGGCGTCCCGCTGGCCGCGGTACTGGAGGCCGGCGGCCGGGTCCGCGCCCACGCCGACGCCCTCGCCGACATCTTCACCACCCTCATCCGCACCCACCTGGTCCCCACGCTCCAGGACCTGCCCCGCGCCACCGAGAGCGTCGAGAACCTCCGCCCGCTCGCCAAGGGCGTCGTCGACGCCGAACTCTCCATGGCCATGGACCGCCGCATCCGCACGGAGCTGGAGACCCTGCTGACCGGCGGGGCGCCCGCTCCGCGCTCCCCCGACGCCCAGGAGGCCGCGCACGAACAGCCGGCCCCCCGGGAGGACTGAACCCCCGGAAGGCCGGCTCCGCGAACGTCGCGGGTGGGACTACGCCCCGTACGCCACCGTCACCGGCGCGTGGTCGCTCCACCGCTGGTCGTAGCTGGCCGCCCGCTCCACGTACGCCTTGACCGCGCGGGCCGCCAGCCCGGGCGTGGACACGTGGTAGTCGATGCGCCACCCCGCGTCGTTGTCGAAGGCCCGCCCGCGGTAGGACCACCACGAGTACGGCCCCTCGCCCTCCGGGTGCAGGGCCCGGACGACGTCCACGTAGCCGCCCTGCTCCGCGTCCAGCACGGCGGACAGCCAGGACCGCTCCTCCGGCAGGAAGCCGGACTTCTTCTGGTTGGCCTTCCAGTTCTTCAGGTCGGCCTCCTGGTGGGCGATGTTCCAGTCGCCGCAGACGAGGACCTCGCGGCCGGCCGCCGCCGCCCGCTCCCGCAGCCCGACCAGGTACGGCAGGAACTCCGCCATGAAGCGTTCCTTCTCGTCCTGCCGCTCGGTGCCGACCTCGCCGGAAGGCAGGTACAGGCTGGCCACCGTCACGCCCGGCAGGTCGGCCTCCACATACCGGCCGCTGTCGTCGAACTCCGCCGACCCGAAGCCCACCTGCACCCGCTCCGGCTCCCGCCGCGTGTAGAGCGAGACGCCGGCCCGGCCCTTGGCGGCGGCCGGCGCGTGCACCACGTGCCAGCCCGCCGGCTCCCGCACCTCCGCCGGCAGCTGGGCCGTCTCGGCCCGCACCTCCTGGAGGCACAGCACATCGGCGTCGGTCCCGGCCAGCCACGGCACGAAGCCCTTCTTGGCCGCGGCCCGCAGCCCGTTCACGTTCACAGAGGTCACGGTCAGCATCCCGGCACCCTACCCGGCGCCGCACCGGCCGCGTCCGACCCGTCCACCGCGGCCGACCGCCGGCCGCCACGCCTCCCGGCGGCGGCGTCAAAGCCGCCAGGAATCCGCCGGGCGCTCCAGCCACGCCCGCGCGCCGCCGGCCCCGACGGTCAGCCCGAAGCGGTCGTGCGCGGGCCGGCCGCGCGCCGTCCACCACCGGTAGGCGGCCTCCGCCTCGTCCCAGAGCCGACGGTCCCCGTGCTGCCAGACCCGCGCGGCCCGGCCCTCCCGGAACTGCACGCAGGCCCACGAGCGGTCCCCCAGCCCGTAAAGCCAGACCGGCCGCGCACCGTCCCGTTTCTCCCCGACGACCTGGAGGCAGCGCGGCACCCGCAGCCCCAGGACGAAGCGCAGGGCGTCGAACGGCCCCACGACGAACGCGTCCTCCGCGACGGACGTGGCGCTCTCGTCACCGTCGGCCACGCTCCCGCGCACGTAGTCCCGGTGGACGACCGGCGGCAGGCGTTGCGCCCGCAGCTTCATGAACTCCACGGGCCCGGTGAACCGACCGGACGCGCTCCGCCCGTCGTCGCTCACGACCAGCCGGGCCACCGCGTCCCCGTTGCCGAAGTGGGTGCCCCAGGGGACCACGACGACCCCGCCCGGCCGGCACTGCGCCAGCCACGCGTACGGGACGGCCCGCAGGCCGCAGGTCGCGACGACGCGGTCGTAGGGCGCGCCCGCCGGGTGGCCCTCGAAGCCGTCCCCGTGCACGACCTCGACCGGGCTGCCGAACCGCCCCAGTGCCGCCCGCGCGGCGGTGGCGACCGCCCCGTCGACCTCCACCGTGACCACGTTCTCCGGGCCGACGCGGTGCGCCAGCAGACCCGCGTTCCAGCCGGTGCCGGTACCGATCTCCAGGACACGGTGGCCGGGGCGCACATCGAGGTCCCGGAGCATGCGGAACACCACCGACGGCATCGACGCCGAACTGGTGGAGACCGCTCCGGGCGCGGTGCCGGTGTGGTCGCCGTCGTCCCACTGCGTGACGATCGGGCAGTCGGCGTCCGCGTGGGCGTACCAGGCTTCCGGGTCGTCCGTCCGGGAGACGGGCACGCTCGCGCCGACCCGCATGTCCCACGGCCACATGAGGTCGGGCAGGAACGCGGCGCGGGGCACGGCGGCGTAGGCGGGAGCCCAGTCGGAGGAGAGGGCGCCGGCGGCCATGAGGGCACGCCCCAGCCCGGTCCGGCTGGGGCGCTCCTGGTGTGCGTCGGTCATCTTCAGTCGGCCTTGGGCGGGTTGGGGACGCCGGGGCCGCCGTCGGGCGTCGGCGGCTGGTGGGGGCCGGGGTACGGCTCGCCGGGAAGCTTGTCGCCACCGTCGGCGCTGCGCGTCATGGACACGGGTTCTTCCTTCCGTCGTACGTCGGGGGTCTTCGGGGGCGGGGAATGGACGACGAGCGTCACGCCGTGTTCGTCGCACCGGTACACCGCGGGGGCCCAGATCGTCATGTCGTGCCGGCCGACCGGGCAACGCACCGGCACGTCGTCACCCACCGGGTCCGACCGCGGCGCGGCACCCCGCTGAGCTGCGAGCAGGCGCCCTAGGAGGCGCTGCACGGCCTACCGCTCCCGTCGGTCCGCTTGCCCGCGTTCGGCCCCAACGCCCGCCTGGTCCGCTCCGCGTTGCGCGCACTGAGGTCGTCCGGCCGCCCGTCACCCGCCCGCGCCGCCCGCACGATCCGTGCCAACCGGGCGGTCTGACTGGGCGTCAGCAACGGCGGAACCACCCGGGACACCATGACGCCCCCGTCCTCCGTCACAGACACCGCGCTGGGCGGGGCATCGATCCCCACCCCCTTCAACGCGGCATCAAGCCTCGTTCCCTCCTCAGCGCACGCCGAGTAGGGCGTACGAACAGGACTGGCCATCAAGCCCTCCTTGCTCTCCGTAGCGGTGTCGCTACTGGGGAGGTTCAGAGTGGACCGCGCCTGGGCAACCTTCAACTTGTTGGAAGGGAACGAAGGGTCGGGTGAACTGTCTTTGAATCGTCGCGAGTTGAACCCTGAAGCATCGCAGCAGGCCGCCTACGGAGCGCGCTTACGCAGCCTGCGGGAGTCACGCGGCTGGACCCAAGATGACCTGGCCGACCGCACGGAGTATTCCAGCGTGCATATTTCGGCGGTCGAAACTGCCCGGAAGCCTCCGACTCTTCGGTTCTCGCGTAGCGCAGACGTGGCGTTCGGCCTGACCGGCACGGCGGACGCCTTCGAGAGCGAGTACCGCGAGATCAAATACGGCGGCTTACTGGAGGGCTTCCCGGAGTACAAGGCCGCCGAGGCAAAGGCGGCAGAGATCCGCCTGTACGAAGTGGGCGTCATTCCGGGACTGTTGCAGACTCCCGAGTACGCATCGATCCTCGCCGCGAGCGCGGTCAAGCGTGGCGCGATCACGACTGAGCAGGCTGACGAACGCGTGTCGACCGTTGCCGAACGCCAAGCTGCGCTGGATCGGGCACGCCTACCCCTGATCTTCGCCGTCCTGGACGAGAGTTGCATCCGACGCCCCGTCGGCTGCCGTGAGGTCATGCAAGCTCAGTTTGAACGCCTTTTGGAGTTCGCGGAGTTGCCGAACAGCGTGTTTCAGATCGCGCCCTACAGCATGGGAGAGCACCGCCCGTTCGACTTGCCGTTGTACGTACTGACGCTGCCAGACCGTTCGCTCGTGTCCTACGCCGAGTCCGCGCAACGGGGACACCTTGAGCGGGAAAGCCCCTCCGTCCTGCCTCTCTTGGCGGCATACCATCAGCTACAAGCCGAAGCCCTCTCTCAGGCGGCGTCTGTGGCCATGGTTCATGAGTTACGAAAGGGCACCCCGTGACAACCGACTCCCCCCGCTGGATCGCGTCCTCCTACAGCAACAACGGCGGCGCCTGCATCGAATGGGCTCCGGAGCACGCCCGGCACACCGGTGAAATCCTGGTCCGGGACAGCAAGATCCCCACCGGGCCGCACCTGACCCTCTCCGTCGACGCATGGGCGGAACTGGTCGACTTCGCCAAGTCCCAGAGCTGACCACGACCACTCCCCCAAGCGGCACCCGTGGCCTTGGCCGATCAGCTTCGAAAGGGCACCCTGTGACTCCCGATTCCCTCCGCTGGGTCAAGTCCTCCTACAGCAACAACGGCGGCCAGTGCATCGAGTGGGCGCCGGAGCACGCAGCGGCCGCCGGTGAAGTCCCGGTCCGGGACAGCAAGACCCCCGCCGGGCCGCACCTGACCCTCTCCGTCGACGCATGGGCGGAACTGGTCGACTTCGCCAAGTCCCAGAGCTGACCACGACCACTCTCCCAAGCGGCATCCGTGGCCTTGATCGATCAGCTTCGAAAGGGTTCCCCGTGACGACCGAATCCCCCCGCTGGTTCACGTCCTCCTACAGTGGCAACGGCGGCCAGTGCATCGAGGTCGCCACCAACCTCGCCGCCACCCGCGGCACGGTCCCCGTTCGCGACTCCAAGGACCCGGGCGGCCCGCACCTGCACCTCACCCCCCAGGCATTCGCCGGCCTCGTCGCGCTGGCGAAGCGGACGCACGTCTGAGGGCAGAGAACACGACGACGCCCCCGCCCGGAAGCCCCTCTCCTGGTGGGGGCGCCTCACGTTTTAGCAGGTCAGGAGGGGCGTCACCGCGCCTCCTCGGCCACCCCGCCCACTCGTCCGATCCGGCGCTTCCGCCCCGCCCGTCGCTTCCGTACGCTTCGTGGAATGGAGATACGCCCCGTCCGCTATGACCACCCCGATGCGCTCCGGCTCGACGAAGAGGTCCAGCAGGAGTACGTCCGGCGGTACGGCGGCGACGGGGACGTGACCCCGCTGGCGCCGGAGATGTTCCTGCCGCCGCACGGCCTGTACCTGATCGCCTACGAGGACGGCCGGCCGCTGGCCACCGGCGGCTGGCGGGTCCAGGACGACACCGCCTCCGGGTATGCCACCGGCGACGCGGAGATCAAGCGGATGTTCGTGGTGCCGACGGCCCGCGGCCGGGGCCTGGCCCGGCGGATCCTGGCCGCGCTCGAAGCCGACGCCCGGGCCGCGGGCCGCACCCGGATGGTGCTGGAGACCGGCATCGAGCAACCCGAGGCGCTCGCCCTGTACGCGTCCAGCGGCTACGCGCTCGTCGAGAAGTTCGGCTACTTCCGGACGTACGAATCGAGCCGCTGCATGGCGAAACCGCTGGTCGGGGACGCGTAGCCGCACCGCCCGGGGCGCCGCCGGCCGCCACCGGGCTCCTTGCGCTTTGACATGCACCCTGCCGTCTCTCCATACTCATTCCACTAATTAACTAGCTAAAGGGGGGATCCACCATGCACGACCCGAGCCCCTGGGCGATCGAGGCCGAGGACCTGGGGAAGCAGTACCGCCGACGGTGGGCGCTGCAGGAGTGCTCCTTCCGGCTCCCGGCCGGGCGCGTCTGCGCCATGGTCGGCCCCAACGGCGCCGGCAAGAGCACCTTCCTGAACATCGCGGCCCGCCTGGTCGAGCCGTCCGCCGGCACCCTGCGGATGTGCGGCGTCCCGGTCAGCAACCCCGCCGTCCTCAAGCGCGTCGCCTACCTCGCACAGAACAAGCCGCTCTACCCGCGCTTCACGGTCGCCGAGACGCTCCGGCTCGGCCGCGAGCTGAACCCGCGCTGGGACCAGGCGGTGGCCGAGCGCATCGTCCGCTCCGGCAACGTGCCGCTCGACGCCCGGGTGGGCACCCTCTCCGGCGGCCAGCGCACCCGCGTCGCCTTCGCCGTCGCCTTCGGCAAGCGCCCCGAGCTGCTGCTCCTCGACGAGCCGATGTCCGACCTGGACCCGCTGGCCCGCGACGAGCTGTCCGGGCTCCTGATGGCCGAGGTCGCCGAGCACGGCACCACCGTCCTGATGTCCTCCCACATGCTGGCCGAGGTCGAGGAGATGTGTGACTACCTCCTCGTGATGGCCGGCGGACGGCTGCGGATGGCCGGCCCGACCGAGGCCCTGGTGCCGGCCCACATGCTGGTGACCGGACGGGCCGTCGACGACCGGGTGCCCGCGGAGCTGACCGAGCGGCACACGATCGTCGAATCCCGTGTCAGCGGACGGCAGTTCAGCGCGCTGATCCGGCCCGAGGGGCCGCTGCCCACCCACTCCGGGGCCCCCGGAGACACGCCTTGGGACGCCATGCCGCCCAGCCTGGAGGAGATCCTGCTGGCCTGCATGCGCTCCCCGGACGCACCCGCCCTGATCATGGACGAGGCCCTGAAGGAGACCGCGGCATGAGCACCGCCACCACCACCCCCGAGGCGGGCACGGTCGCCGGCACCGCCTCCGGCCCGCTGCGCGGCACCGTCTGGCTGGTCTGGCGCCGGCACCGCGCCGCGCTGCTCACCGGCATCCTCGTCACCCTCGCCGCCTGTGCGCTCTTCTCGTACCAGCGGATCGGCCTGATGGAGTACCTCGGCACCAAGACCGCCGGCCTCGACTCCTCAGGGGACGACTTCCGCATCCGCTTCGGCGGGACGTTCGAGGCCGACATCCAGTTCCTGGAGGCCGTGCCGCTGATCGTCGCCGCCTTCCTCGGTGCCCCGCTGATCTCCTCCGAGTTGGAGCGCGGCACCCTCCAACTGGTCACCACCCAGTCCGTGAGCCGCAGCCGCTGGCTCGCCAGCACGCTCGCCGTGCCCCTGACGCTCGTGGCGGCCTGCACGCTCCTGCTGTCGCTGGTCTTCCGGTGGCTCTGGTTGCCCGGCCACGAGCTGATCGTCGGCGGCGACTGGCTCAACAGCGGCCCGTTCGACGCCACCGGGCCCGTGCTGGTCGCCAAGACCCTGTTCCTCACCGCCTGCGGCATCGCCCTCGGCAAGCTCATCAAGCGGATGATCCCGGCGATGGTGGCCACCGCGTTCACCGTGGTGGTGGTGAACGTGATCTGGAGCGACAAGGTGCGGCCGAAGCTCGGCACGCTGCACAACCTCACCTACCCGATCAACGGCGAGAGCCCCGGCGTGCCCCGCGGCGCGATCCAGATGGACGACTGGGTGGCCACCGCCGACGGCCGGCTCTTCGGCTTCAGCACCTGCGTCGGCGACGCCAAGCCCGAGGCATGCCGAGCCTCCAAGGGCATCGTCAACCACGTCACCCAGTACTACAACTTCGACCAGATGCCGGGGATGCAGTGGCTCGGCGCGGGCATCCTGCTGGCGCTGACCGCCCTGGTGCTGGCGTTCGTGGTGTGGCGGGCGACCCGGCGGCCGCTCTGAAACGGGACCGACCGCGCCGCGGGGGGCGCTTTGACACCCGCCGCGGACGGCCCGATCATCAAGCGGTCGGCCGGCCCGGTCCCCACGGACCAACCGGCCGCACCCGCCGCACCGAAACGAGCACAGAGGCAGAGAGGTGGTGAGCGCCGTCGAGTTCCGGATCGACCGCCGCAGCGGCGTCGCCACCTACCTCCAGATCGTCCAGCAGGTCCAGCAGGCGCTGCGGCTGGGCATCCTGGTCGAGGGCGACCGGCTGCCCACGGCCGCACAGGTCGCCGCCTCGACCAAGGTCAACCCGAACACCACGCTCAAGGCGTACCGCGAGCTGGAGCGCGAGGGCCTGGTCGAGCCGCGGCCCGGGCTCGGCACGTTCGTCAGCCGCACCCTGGCCCGCCCCGACTCCGCGGCCGACGCCGTGCTGCGCGAGGAACTGCGCGCCTGGATGGAGCGCGCCCGGGCCGAGGGCCTGGACCGCGAGGACGTCCGGGCCCTGCTGAACTCCGTCCTGGAGGACCGCTTCCCGGACGCGTGAGCCGGCGGGCCGGACGGGCCGGCGGACGGTGCGGGGGCGGGCGTCCGCGGCCGGCCGCCCCGGCTCACCGCCCGCCAGCGGCCCCGCCCGCTCAGGTCTCCCCGGCCCCGTCGTCCCCCTCCGGGCACAGCGCCCCCCGCAGGTCGACGGTGGCCTGCGCACCGCCCGCGGACGGGTTGGCGAAGCGCAGCCCGGCGCCCAGCACC
>LIQL01000256.1:0-283 GCA_001418405.1 Streptomyces diastatochromogenes
CCGGCGAGGGCCCGGTCGCCCGCGCCGTCGCGCAGTGGGCCGTCGCCCAGGCCGCCGTCCTGCACAGCCCCCGCGACCTCCAGATCCACCTGCTGACGACCGGCGGCCCGGGCCGGGACAGCTGGTCCTGGCTGCGCTGGCTGCCGCACGTGCGCAAGAAGTCCGGCGACACCCCGGCCAGCATCGGCTACGGCACGGAGACCTGCGCCCGGCGGGTCGCCGAACTGACCGCGCTGATCGCCGAGCGCGCCGGAACGGAGGACCGGCGGAAGCGGTCCGCCGG
>LIQL01000256.1:315-6023 GCA_001418405.1 Streptomyces diastatochromogenes
GCCGAGGAGCGGCTGCTGCCCGAGGAGTGCCAGGCCGTCGTCGCCGAGGAGCCCGGCGGAACCGTGCGGGTGGGACGCTCCGGGCGGGGCACCGTCGGGGGCATCCGGCCCGACGCGGTGTCCCAGGACTGGTGCCGGTCGCTGGCCCGCGCGATGGGCCCGCTGCGCGACCCGGGCGGGGCCGACGAGGAGGCCGCCGTGCTGCCCGGTGCCGCGCGGCTGCTCGACGTGCTCGCCCTCGACCCGCCGCAGGCCGCCGGCATCCGGGCGCGCTGGGCGGCCGGGGGCCGTTCGACCCGGGCGGCCGTCGGCGTCTCCCTGGACGGCCCGTTCTTCCTGGACCTCAAGCGGGACGGCCCGCACGGGCTGGTCGCCGGTACCACCGGCTCCGGCAAGTCCGAACTGCTCCAGACGCTGGTCGCCTCGCTCGCGGTGGCGAACCGGCCGGACGCGATGACGTTCGTCCTCGTCGACTACAAGGGCGGCTCCGCGTTCAAGGACTGCGTGGACCTGCCGCACACCGTCGGCATGGTCACCGACCTCGACGCCCACCTCGTCGAGCGGGCCCTGGTGTCGCTGACGGCGGAGCTCACCCGGCGCGAGCACATCCTCGCCGCGGTCGGCGCCAAGGACATCGAGGACTACGTCGACCTGCTGGAGCGCGACCCGGCGGGCCACGAGCCGATGCCCCGACTGCTCATCGTCATCGACGAGTTCGCCTCCATGGTGCGCGACCTGCCGGACTTCGTGAAGGGCCTGGTCAACATCGCGCAGCGGGGCCGCAGCCTCGGCATCCACCTGATCCTGGCGACGCAGCGCCCCAGCGGCGTCGTCTCCTCGGAGATCCGCGCCAACACCAATCTGCGGATCGCCCTGCGGGTGACGGACTCCGGCGAGAGCCAGGACGTCCTCAACTCCCCCGAGGCCGCGTCGATCTCGCAGAGCACGCCGGGCCGCGCCTACGTCCGCCTCGGCCAGAACTCCCTGGTGCCGTTCCAGTCCGGTCGGGTCGGCGGCCGCCGCCCCGGTGCCGCGGCGAGCTCGCTGCCGGCCCCCTGGGCGGTGACCGTCGGCTGGGAACGGCTCGGCGAACCGCTGCCGCCGCGGCCCCGCGCCGCGGCCGCCCCCGCCGAGGTGGAGACCGACCTCGCCGGACTCGTCCGCGCCATCCGGGACGCGGACCGGGAGATGGGCATCCCCGCGCAGCACAGCCCCTGGCTGCCGCCGCTGCCCGAGCAGCTGGTCACCGGCGAACTGCCGCCGGCCCCGCCCTCGGACTACGACCTCGCGCCCGTCGCGTACGGCGTGCTGGACCTGCCCGCCCAACAGGCCCGGCTCCCCCTGGTGATCGACCCGGCGACGCTCGGGCACCTGCACGTCATCGGCTCGCCCCGGCAGGGCAGGTCGCAGACGCTGCGCACCATCGCCGGCACCCTGGCCTACGCCCACTCCCCGGACCGCCTGCACATGTACGGCATCGACTGCGGCAACGGCGCCCTGCTGGCCATGGAGGGGCTGCCGCACTGCGGTGCCGTCACCCAGCGCACCCAGCCCGACCGGGTGGCCCGGCTGCTCGCCCGGCTGACGACGGAGCTCGCCCGGCGGCAGGAACTGCTCGCCGCCCACGGCAGCGCCGACCTGCCGGAGCTGCGCCGCAGCCTGCCGGAGGCCGAACGGCCGCCGCACATCGTGCTGTTCATCGACCGGTGGGAGGTCTTCGACAAGCAGCTCGGCGAGTACGACGCCGGAAACCTGCTGACCGGCGTGCTGAACCTGCTCCGGGACGGCGGGAGCGTCGGCATCCACCTGGTGATGACCGGCGACCGGGCGCTGTTCTCCAGCCGGGTCAACGGCTCCACCGAGGACAAGATCGTGCTGAAGCTCAACGAGAAGTCCGAGTACGGCATGATCGGCATCACCCAGCGGAACGTCCCCGACGAGATCCCGCCGGGCCGCGCCTTCCGCGCCGCCGACAAGGCGGAGGTGCAGATCGCGCTCCTCACGGACAACCCGGAGGGCCAGGCGCAGGCCGCGGCGCTCCAGCAGATCGCCGAGTACTGCCGCCAGCGGGCGGCCCACCTGCCCGCCGCCACCCGGCCGTTCCGCGTCGACACCCTGCCGGACCGGCTCACCTGGGAGGAGGCGGTCCGCTACCTGCCGCGGCCGTTGCCCTCCGCCCGCTGGGCGCTGTCCGGCGTCGGCGGCGACGAACTCACCGCGTTCGGGCCGGACTTCGGCATCACGCCGACGTTCCTCGTCGCCGGTCCCGCCCGCTCGGGCCGCAGCACCGTCCTGGCGACGCTGGCCCTGTCGCTGCTGTCGGTCGGGACGCCCGTCGTCATCGGCGCGCCCGCCCGGTCGCCGTTGCGCCGACTCGCCGGCCGGCCCGGGGTCCTCGCGGTCTTCGACGAGTCCGACATCGACCCGACCGCGCTGGAACAGGCGCTGGCGTCCTCGGCGCAGGGGGCCGTGGTGCTCCTGGACGACGCCGACCTGCTGCTGAAGTCGAAGGCCGAGCCGGTCCTCACGCCGATCGCCAAGTCCGGTGCCGAGAGCGGCCGGGGCCTGGTGATCGCCGGGCAGACCGACCGGCTCTCCTCCGGGTTCTCCGGCTGGCACACCGAGGCCCGCCGCAACCGGTGCGGTCTGCTGCTGAAGCCGCAGAACATGAGCGACGGCGAACTGATCGGCGTCAAGGTGCCCCGCAGCCGCCTGGGCGCGACCCGCCCCGGCCGGGCGATCCTGCACCTGGGCGACGGCGTGCTGCGCACCGTCCAGGTCCCGGAGACGGTGCTCCCGCCGGCCGGCAGCTGAGATCCACGGCAGAGGGCTCCCACCCCGGCGACGGCTGGAGCGGGAGCCCTCACGCATTCCGGGACACGGCCCGGATCAGGTCGATCCGTCCACGTAGCTGGGGTCGTGCACGGTCGTGCCCTTCGACCCGCCGGGGACGGCTCCGTTGATCGCCCAGCCGAGCCCGGCCACGCCGATGAGGTTCGAGCTCTGGTCGAACCACGTCCCCGTCTTGGTCCAGATGTTGTTGAGGCCCGGCAGCTGCTTGAGCACGTCCGGGACCTTCATCGTCCCGTTGGGGAACTTCGACAGGATGTTTCCGACGAAGGCCGTCGGATCCTTGAACCCGGCGAACCCCTTGATGGTCGGGCCCACGCTCTTGATGTTGATCTGGATCGTCTTGAGGTCGTTCCCCACGGTCTTGAGGGTGTTCGCGATCCCGCCCAAATTGGCGATCTTGACGAGGCCGACCCCGCCGAGCACCAGCCCCAGACCGCTGAGGACCATGTCGAGGATGTCCCACTCGCCCGACTGGATACTGTCGACGATGTTCATGATGAAAGGGATGGCCGCGGTGACCAGACTGGCGATCGTCAGGATGAGCCCGAGGCCCTGGAGCCCGGGGATGAGCATGGCGATGATCCCCAGGGCGGCGCTGATGAAGCCGAGCACCTTCTTGAAGATGTCCTTGATCTTGTCCCACAGGCTCTTGCCCCCGACCGCCTCGCCCGACGCCTCGTCCAGGGCGCGGGCCGCCGTCGAGGCGTCCGACTCGCGCAGCTCCTGCGCGTCCTCGGCGAGCATCCGGGCGGCGTCGAGGTCCCGCTGGGCGGCGTCGGCGTCCCCTTGCGCTGCGGACTGGTTGTGCCGGGCGTTCTCCATGGCCTGCCGCGCGCTGCGCCGGGCCGCCTCGTCGTCCGGCGGCGGCGGGTCCGCCGCGTCCAGGCCGCTGATCACGGACCCCGCCGCGGTGGCGGCGTCGGTGGCACGTTGCAGCCGCTCCTTGGCGTCCCGCCCGTCGACCATGGCGTTGTCCGCCTTGCGCTGATGGTCCGCCAGCTGGTCGGCGTACGTGTTCAGCGCGCGGGCCGCCTTGTCGTACGAACTGTGCAGCTTCTCCACCTGGTTGGCCAGGTCCCCGAGCTTGTCCCGGAGCTTGTCCATGGCCTTGCCCTCGCCGATCTGGCGACCCTTGAGGCCGCTGACGATGGGGAGTGCCTGGTCCGCGTCGTCCGCGACGGCCCGGTACCGGCCCGCGAGCGTCGTGAGCATCTCCGCATCGCCCGGCGTCGGGTCGTCCGAGAACCCGAAGACCGTCTCCCACTCGGACACCGCTGGCCGCGCCATTGCCGCGCCCTCACTTTCCGTTCTCGTCCATACCCTGCGGGCCCTGTGCGGCCGGCACGGCCGTGCCCTTGCTCTTTACTTCCACGAAGCGCAGCGTCCCCGCGATCGCGTCGAACACCTCGAAGAACTGGTCCTTGAGCTCCACGTTGGGCGTGGAACTGGAGACCACCAGGTACTCGCGTCGGCCCGGGATCGGGAACAGCGTGTGCAGCAGCGCCGTGCGCACCGGCTTGCCCTTGTAGTCGATGTCCTCGATCGAGGCGATCCGCCCGACCGGCCCGACCTCGGCAAACTCCAACAGCTCCACCTCGCGCGGCGGGTACCCGCTGCTCTGCGGGCCGTCGGCCTGCATGCCCGCCCCGAAGAGCACCTCGGCCAGGTCCGCCGGCTGGTCCTCCGGCACGGGCATCCGCACCACGACGGAGGTGGCGCTGAGCATCGAGTCCCCGCCGGGGAACGCCACCATTCCCGCCGCCTGGAGCGCCCCTCGGGCGTAGGCCTCGCGGGCCGTGTGCCGGGTGGTGCGGATCAGGCCGTCGAGCCGCTCGCGGGAGAGCTGCGGAACTCCCCTCGCCTGGTGCTCGATCCGGCGGCGGATGGACGCGTCCCGGGTGCTCGGGTCGAGGTCCAGGTACCACCACGAACCGGGGTAGCGCAGCTTGTAGTGCGCGGGTGCCCCCGGATCCCGGTCCGTGACCGGATGCGTCATGACGCGTGTCCCTTCTACCAAGGGGCTCTCTGCCCTCCGGCTCTCGTCAGCTCTTCTTCGACTCGTCCAGCGCCTTGACGGTCTCGTCGTCCGTCTGCGTGAAGGCATCGGCGATCTTCTTCGTGTTCTCGGAGAAGACCTTCACGTTGTCCTGCACCTTCTCGTGGCCCTCGCTCCACTTGTGGTCGAAATACGCGAGGGATTCGGCGAGCGTCGAATCGCCCACGTCGCTCTTCGACCCGACGTCGCTGAGCCGCGCGGTGTTGTTGATCCGCTCCCCGATGTCCTCAAGCGACTTGACCGTCTCGTTCAAGTCCTCGATGGGGACGCTGATGCGGGTCATCGGCTGCTCCTCTCCGGCCAGCACCGTCCGGTCCCGCCCTCCGACCGGAGGGCGGGACCGGACACGGGGCCACGTCAGCCGATGGCGCCGGACGTCTGGTCGTCGGTGTCGACGAACGCGTCGGCGACCTGCTTGATGAACTCGCTGACGCCCTGCAGACCCTCGATCGCCTTCTCGGTGCCGTTCTTGTACTCCTCCCAGAACGGACGGAACTTGGTCTCGGAGCCCGGCGTCGCGTAGGCCGCCTCGACCATCTCGTCCATCTTGGTGTTGGCCTCGTGAAGGCTCTGCTGCATCAGTTCCTTCTGGTTCTGCAGCCAGGTCGACGCCTCCCGCATCTCGTCCGGGCTGATCTGAATGTTGCCGCCGGCCATGTCGGTTCCTCTCGTTGCGGATCGCCGCGGCCGCTCGGCCGCTCACACCCGGCTCTACGCGGCACCCGCCAGCCCGGTTCGGCCTGTTGCGGAACGGTGACGAAAGATCCCGCCCCGCCCACACCCCCACGCCCAACTAGCC
>LIQL01000257.1 GCA_001418405.1 Streptomyces diastatochromogenes
GCCCGCGACCTGGCCGCGGCGGCCGTCGACGGCGTGGTCGTCGTCCTCTACGCCGTGCTGCTGTGGACCTACGACCCCCAACTCACCGTCATCGGCGTGCTCATCGCGCTGCTCAACGTCGTCGCCATGCGGATCGTGATCCGGCTGCGCGCCACCCACACCCAGAAGCTGCGCGCCGACACCGCCCGCCTGACCAACACCTCCTACACCGGCCTCCAGCTCATCGAGACGATGAAGGCCACCGGCGGGGAGAACGGCTACTTCCGCCGCTGGGCCGGGCAGCACGCCGCCACCCTGGAGGAACAGCAGCGGCTCGGCGTCCCCAGCGCCTGGCTGGCGGTCGTCGCCCCCACCCTCGCCACCCTCAACAGCGCGCTGATCCTGTGGATCGGCGGCCTGCGCGCCGTCGAAGGCCACATCTCGATCGGCCTGTTGGTCGCCTTCCAGGCCCTGGTGACCCGCTTCACCGCCCCGATCACCCGGCTCAACGGCGTCGCCGGCCGGATCCAGGACTTCGCCGCCGACGTCGCCCGCCTCAAGGACGTCGAGAGCTTCCCCGCCGACGCCCACTACTCCCGCCCGGACGCGGACGCCGGCACCCGCCGCCTCAAGGGGCACGTCACCCTGGAGGACGTCACCTTCGGCTACAGCCCGCTCGACGCCCCGCTGCTGACCGGCTTCTCGCTGGCCGTCGGCCCCGGCCAGCAGGTCGCCCTGGTCGGCGGCTCGGGCAGCGGCAAGTCCACCGTCTCCCGACTGATCTCCGGCCTCTACGCCCCTTGGGAAGGCACCATCCGGATCGACGGACAGCGCCTCGCCGACATCCCGCGCAGCGCGCTGGCCGCCTCGGTCTCCTTCGTCGACCAGGACGTCTTCCTCTTCGAAGGCACCGTCCGGGACAACGTCGCGCTGTGGGACCCCTCCATCCCGGACGACGCGGTGATCGCCGCCCTCCAGGACGCCGCCCTCTACGACGACGTCATAGCCCGCCGCCCCGACGGCATCCACAGCCGCGTCGAGCAGGACGGCCGCAACTTCTCCGGCGGTCAGCGGCAGCGCCTGGAGATCGCCCGGGCGCTGGTCCGGCGCCCCAGCATCCTCGTCCTCGACGAGGTCACCAGCGCCCTGGACGCCGGCACCGAGGCGGTCATCATGGACAACCTGCGGCGCCGGGGCTGTGCCTGCGTCATCATCGCCCACCGGCTGAGCACCGTCCGCGACAGCGACGAGATCGTGGTCCTCGACCACGGCGCGGTCGTCGAACGCGGCCGGCACGCGGAACTGGTCGCCGCCGGGGGCGCCTACGCCGAGCTGGTCAAGGAGCACTGACGTGGCATCCGTACCCCCGCCGCCGGACGCGGCACCCGCCACGGCACCGGCCGCCGACGCGGTCACCCACGCCCTGGGCGGCCTCGGCACCCCCGTGGACCACACGGGCCTGCGCAACGTCCCCCTCGAAGGCCCGCACGTCCTGTGGCTGGTCACCGGCGGCACCCTCGACCTGTTCGCGGTCGACGCCACCCACGAGGGCCCCTGGCACTTCCTCGGCCGCCTCGAAACCGGCACCCTGCTGCTCGGCCCCGTCGAGGGCGCCCAGCACACCCTCGTCGGCCGCCCGTCCCAACACTGCGGACTGCGCCGGATCGCGCTGCGGGAACTGCCCCGCCCGGAGCACGGAGGTCACGCCGACCCCGGCGCGCATCCCGGGGCGTACGGCTACGCCGACGCCCACGGGGCGCCGGCCGCCAGCCCCCTGGAGCACGCCTTCGCGCTCGGCACCGCCCGCGGACTGGGCGTGCTGTTCGAGGCGCCGCTCGCGGGCCGGCCCACCGACGAGGCGGTCGCCGACGACGACGTGCTGTGGATGCCGGTCCCGCCCGGCAGCGTCCAGTACGGCGCCTCCTACAGCGCCGAGGCCGCCGCCGACCTGCTCGTCGACGGCGCGCTGTGGCAGGGGATGGTCAACCAGCAGTACCGGCTGCTGTCCGCCGTCGACCGCTGGATCGAAGAGCTCGAACGCGCCCACGAGGACCGTGCGGCGGCCGGCATCAAGGCCGGCGAGGCCGTCCGGGAACGCGCCGACCGGGCGCTGCTGGCCTCGATCGGCAAGGACCGCTCCGGGCGTGCCGGCGCGGGCCGCGACCGGGCCGGCGACGACCTGACCTTCGCGGTCTGCCGGCAGGTCGCCCAGGCCGCCGGCATCCCGCTCACCGAGCCGCCCAAGGGCGCCGCGGCCGGCGACCGGATCAGCCCGGTCGAACGCATCGCCCTGGCCTCCCGGATCCGCACCCGCGCGGTCCGCCTCGACGGCCCCTGGTGGCGCACCGACGTCGGGCCCCTGGTGGGCCACCGCGCCAAGTCCGGCGCGCCGGTGGCCCTGCTGTGGCGGCGCGGCCGGTACGAAGCGGTCAACCCGACGTCCGGGCTGCGGATCCGGATCGGCAAGGACAACGCCGAGGAGTTCGAACCGCGCGCGGTGATGTTCTACCGGCCGCTGCCGGACCGCCGGCTGACGCTGTGGCGGCTGATGCGCTTCAGCCTCCGCGGGAACCGCACGGACCTGCGCAACCTCGCCCTCAGCGGGCTGGTGACGGTCGCCCTCGGCGCCCTCGTCCCGATCGCCACCGGCAAGGTGCTCGGCGTCTTCGTGCCGGCCGCCGCCCGCGGCCCGATCGTCCAGGTCGCGCTCGCCGTGATGATCGCCGGCATCGTCGCGGCCGCCTTCACCCTGTTGCAGAACCTCACCGTGCTGCGCATCGAAGGCCGCATCGAGAGCGTGCTGCAGCCCGCCGTCTGGGACCGGCTGCTGCGCCTGCCCACCTCGTTCTTCGCCGCCCGCTCTACCGGCGAACTGGCCAGCGCCGCGATGGGCATCAGCGCCATCCGCCGGGTGCTGGCCGGGGTCGGGCCGGTCGCCGTGCAGGCCGGCACGGTCGGCGCGGTCAACCTCGCGCTGCTGCTCGTCTACAGCGTCCCGCTGGCGCTCGCCGCGTTCGCCGTGCTGCTCGTCATCGGCGCGGTCTTCCTCGTCCTGGGCCTGTGGGAGCTGCGCTGGCAGCGCCGGCTGATCACGCTCGGCAACAAGCTCAACAACCAGGCGTTCCAGACCCTGCGCGGGCTGCCCAAGCTGCGGGTCGCGGCGGCGGAGTCCTTCGCGTACGCGGCCTGGGCCCGGGAGTTCGCCCGCTCCCGGGAGCTCCAGCAGCAGGCCGGCCGGATCAAGAACCTCACCACCGTCCTCAACGCCGTCTACCTCCCGCTCTGCTCCCTCGCGCTGTTCATGCTGCTGGCCGGCCCGGCCCGCGGCACCCTGTCCGCCGGCGCCTTCCTGACCTTCAACACCTCGGTGACCATGCTGCTCACCTCGGTCACCCAGCTCACCGGCGCGTTCGTCTCGGCCGCCGCGGCGCTGCCGATGTTCGAGCAGATCAAGCCGGTGCTGGACGAGGCACCCGAGGTCCGCGGCGGCAGTTCCCAACCCGGTGCGCTGGCCGGCGGCATCGAGGCCCGCAAGCTCTCCTTCCGCTACGGCGAGGACGGCCCGCTGGTCCTCGACGGCGTCTCGCTCCAGGTGCGGCCCGGCGAGTTCGTGGCGATCGTGGGACCGAGCGGCTGCGGCAAGTCGACCCTGCTGCGCCTGCTCATCGGCTTCGACCGGCCGACCGCCGGCAGCGTCCTGTACGACGGTCAGGACCTCGCCGCGCTCGACCAGGCCGCCGTCCGCCGGCAGTGCGGCGTGGTCCTGCAGAACGCCCAGCCGCTCACCGGCTCGATCCTCGACTGCATCTGCGGCGCCGAGGCGTTCACCCAGGAAGAGGTGTGGGCGGCGGCCGAGATGGCCGGGTTGGCCGAGGACGTCAAGCGGATGCCGATGGGCCTGCACACCATGATCGCCGGCGGTGGTGCCATCTCCGGGGGCCAGCGGCAGCGGCTGATGATCGCCCAGGCGTTGGTCCGGCGCCCCCGCATCCTCTTCTTCGACGAGGCCACCAGCGCCCTCGACAACGAGACCCAGCGCATCGTCATCGACAGCACCCGCGCGCTGAGCGCCAGCCGGGTGGTCATCGCGCACCGCCTCTCCACGGTGCTGGACGCCGACCGGGTCCTCGTCATGGACGAGGGCCGGATCGTCGAACAGGGCGCCCCGGCCGCCCTCCTCGCCGACACCGGCGGCCGGCTGCACGACCTGGTCCGGCGTCAGATGGCCTGACCGGGTCCCGCTCGCCGGCCGCCGGACCGGCCATGGTCGAAATCTCTCGATCCGCCACATATCGTGCGAGGCACTGGAGAGCGGCGGATGGAGACGAGATGCCCACGGTCAAGCACCTGTTCGACGCGATGCCTCCGGACCGGCGCCGACGACTGGCCGAACTCGCCCACGAGGTGTCGCTGCCCCGCGCCACCCGGCTGTTCGAGGAGGGCCGCCGGGCCGACCGGTTCTGGATCATCCGCACCGGCCGGGTCACGCTCGACCAGCGGGTCCCCGGCCGCCGGGCGGCGGTCGTCGAAACCCTGGGCCGGGACGAAGTCCTCGGCTGGTCCTGGCTGTTCCCGCCCTACCTCTGGCACTTCGGCGCGGAGACCGTCGGCCCCGTGGAGGCCCACGAATTCGACGCCACCCTCGTCCGCGCCCTGTGCGAGGACGACCCCATCCTGGGCCGTGCCGTCTACCGGTACGTCGCCGAAACCGTCGCCGAACGCCTGCACGGCACCCGCACCCGCCTGCTCGACCTCTACGGCCCCCAAGGCAGCGGCGCCGGGCCCTGAGCGGCGTCCGACCGGGTGACCCCCCGGTACAGCCGCCGGGCCGTCTCGCCGGCCCGCGTCTCGGCCCGCAACGTCTGGAGCGCCGGCGCGTGCTCGGCCTCGATCCGGGCCCGCTTCTCGTCGTACGACGGGTCCCCGTACGCCGCGCGCAGGTCGACGACGCCCAGCCGGGCCGCGAGCCCCTCGTCGTGGACCAGAGTCCGCAGCGCGTCCCCGTAGGCGTCGAGGGTCGCGTCCGGCACCCGCGCACCGAGGCCGCGGCTGCGCGAAGTGGACGCCGGTCAAACCCAGTTAGTCGGGCCGGACGCCCACCGAGTTCCGGCGTCCGGACGGGACAAACCTCACGCGCCGAACGGCCCCTGATCGCCCGTCCACCCCCGCGCCCACCTGCCACGATGACGCGATGACCACCCCCGTGATCTCCGCTCCGCCACCCGACCGCGTCCGGCGCCCCGGGGCCGCGGCGGCCCGGCTCCATCCGATCCGGCGCCTGCTGCCGGCGCGTTCGGTCCTGGGCTTCGTCGCGCTCCTGGCGCTGCTCTTCGCCCTGTCGTACGCCGTCGGCGGCGCCGTCGGGCCGGTCGCCCCCGGCCTGCATCCCGCCGACCGCCCGCGCGGCGGGACCCCCGACGCACCCGGCGGTGGTTCCGGCGGGATGCCCGGCATGGCGGGGATGAGCGCGCAGGGCGCGCCACGGGCGGTGCCGGCGACCGCGGTCACCTCCGCCGCCGCTGGCCCGGAGACCGTCGCGGCGACGCGGGAGGCACGGCGATGACGCAGCCCGAACAGGCGCCCCGAGCCGCCGCACCCACCGCCGTGCCGCCCGCCGACCGCACCACCACGCTCGCCATCGGCGGCATGACCTGCGGTGCCTGCGTGGGCCGGGTCGAGCGCAAACTCGGCCGGCTGACCGGCGTGAGCGCCTCGGTGAACCTGGCCACCGCGCGGGCCCGGATCGACCACCCCGCGGCGGTCTCCGTGACCGACCTCGTCGCCACCGTGGAGGCCGCCGGCTTCACCGCGCACCTCCCCGAAGCGGCCCCGGCCGCACCCCGACCGGACGAGGTCGGTCCGCCCGCCGCGGACCCCGCCGCCGGGCCCTCCGCCGACGCCGAGGAGCCCGCCGACGACCGGCCCGACGCCCGCCCGGAAGACGGCGACGGCGCCGGTGCCGAGCGCCGCCGGCTGCTGCTGACCGCCGCGCTCGCCCTGCCCGTACTGGCGCTGTCGATGGTGCCCGGTTGGCAGTTCCGCAACTGGCAGTGGCTCTGCTTCATGCTGGCCGCCCCCGTCGCCGTATGGGGCGCGGCGCCCTTCCACGTCCGTGCGCTGCGCGGTCTGCGGCACGGCGCCGCGACCATGGACACCCTGGTGTCCCTCGGGGTCGCCGCGTCGTTCGGCTGGTCCACCTACGCGCTGTTCCTCGGCGGCGCCGGCACGCCCGGCATGACGATGCCGTTCAGCCTGCTGCCCGCGGCCGGCGACGGCACCTCCCACCTCTACCTCGAAGCCGCCGTCGGGGTCCCGCTGTTCGTCCTGGCCGGACGCCGGATGGAGGCCCGGGCCCGGCGCGGCACCGGCGCCGCGCTCCGCTCGCTCGCGGAGCTCGCCGCCAAGGAGGTGTCGGTGCCCGGGCCGGACGGCACCGAACGCCGCATCCCCATCGCCCGGTTGGGGGTCGGCGACCGGTTCCTGGTCCGGCCCGGCGAACGGGTCGCCACCGACGGCACCGTCCGCACCGGCAGTTCGGCCCTGGACCTCTCCCTGATCACCGGTGAGAGCCATCCCGTCGAGGTCGGACCGGGCGCGACGGTGGTCGGCGGCGCGGTCAACTCCGGCGGACTGCTGGAGGTCCGGGCCGACGCGGTGGGCGGCGACACCCAACTCGCCCGGATCACCCGGCTCGTCGAGGACGCCCAGACCGGCAAGACCCGGGCCCAGCGGCTCGCGGACGCGGTGGCCGCGGTCTTCGTGCCGGCGGTGCTGACCATCGCGGTGACCGTCCTGGGGTTCTGGCTCGGCGCCGGCGCGGATCCGCAGGCCGCGGTCACCGCCGCGGTCGCCGTGCTCGTGGTGGCCTGCCCGTGCGCCCTGGGACTGGCGACCCCGACCGCGCTGCTGGCCGCCACCGGCCGCGGCGCCCAGCTCGGCATCCTGGTCAGCGGCCCGCAGGCACTGGAACGCCTGCGCCGCATCGACACCGTCGTCCTCGACAAGACCGGCACCCTCACCACCGGGCGGATGACCGTCCGCGACGTCACACACCGGACGGACGGGCGCGACCCGGACGAGGTGCTGCGGCTCGCCGCCACCGTGGAGCAGTGCTCCGAGCACCCGGTGGCCCGCGCCGTCCTCGGCCACGTCCGGGACCACCGGCCCGCCGTCCGGCTCGAACCGGCCGCCGCGGTCCGGGACTTCACCGCCACCCCCGGCTTCGGGGTGCGCGGGGCGCTCGACGGGCGCACCGTGACCGTGGTCCGGCCGCCCGACGACCCCACCGGACTCCCGGCGCCGCTGCCGGAGGCGGTCCGCGCCGCCGGGGCCGCCGGCCGCACCGCGGTGCTGGTCACCGTCGACGGCACCCCGGAAGCCGTCCTCGCCCTCGGCGACGCGCTCCGCCCCGACGGCTACCGCGCCGTCGACCACCTGCGCCGCCTGGGCGTACGACCGGTGCTGGCCACCGGCGACCGCGCGGCCACCGCACGGGTCGTCGCCCGACAGCTCGCGATCACCGAGGTCCACGCGCAGGCCCGCCCGCACGACAAGGCCGCGCTGGTCACGACCCTTCAGGAACAGGGCGGCCGGGTCGCGGTGGTCGGCGACGGGGTCAACGACGCGGCGGCACTGGCCCTCGCCGACCTCGGCATCGCCATGGGCGGCGGCACCGACGCGGCGATCGGCGCCGCCGACGTCACCCTCGTCCGCGAGGACCTCCAGGCCATCGCCGACGCGGTGCGGCTGGCCCGTCGCACGCTCGGCACCATCCGCGCCAACCTGTTCTGGGCCTTCGGCTACAACCTCGTCACCGTGCCGCTCGCCGCGGTCGGCCTGCTCAACCCGATGCTGGCGGCGGCCGCCATGTCCGCCAGTTCCCTCCTCGTCGTCGGCAACAGCCTGCGGCTGCGCGCCTGGCAGCCGCCGTCCGCCCCCCGCGGCACCCGCCGGTCCACCGCCGCATCCCGCCACCGCACCAACGGAACCTGGGAGTCCGCATGACGCGCGCACGTCTCGCCGCCGCTGCGGTGCCGCTCCTCACCTGCCTGGCGACCCTCGGCACGCTCACGGCCTGGACCGCCACCGGCAACGCGGGCACCCCCGCCCGGATCAGCGCCACCGACGGACGGATCCTGATCCCCGCCGGCCACGACGCCACCGCCGCCTTCTTCACCCTCCGCAACACCGGCACGGCCGACGACGTCCTCATCGGCGTCACCGGACCGCCAGGGCACCGCACGATGCTCAGCCGCGACGTCGCCGTCGGCCGCAACGCCCACTCCATGGCCATGGTCGAGGGCGCCACCGTCCCGGCCCGCGCCACGCTGACCATGTCGCCGACCACCCTCGACGTCATGGTCGCGCCGCCGCCCCGGCTCGCCCCCGGCGACCGCCTCACCTTCACCCTCCACTTCCGCGACAGCCCGCCGTTGACCGTCGAGGCCCGCGCGGTACGTCCCGGCCAGTAGGGGCCGGCGCACCCCGCGCCGCCGCCGGGGCCCCGGTCAGGTCATCGACCCACCCGGGGCCCCGGCGGCCCGTCGCGCCCGGCCGGTCAGGCCAGGGCGGCGGCGAGCCGACGCGGCGGCCGGTCAACCGGGCCCGGTCTGCGCTGCGCCGCGTCGCACGGAGCCGCGCCGGCCGCCCGCTGCCGACCGACCCCGTCGGCGGGCACCGCGCCCGTGCCCGCACCCGCCGCACCGGACCCGGCGCCGGCCTCCGCCTCGGCCAGCAGGGCGATCAGGGTCTCCCGGGCACGAGCCACCCGCGAACGCACCGTCCCCACCGGGCAGCCCATCACCCCGGCCGCCGCCGCGTACGGCAGCCCCAGCAACTGCGTCAGCACGAACGCCTCGCGCCGCTGCGCGCTCAACGCCGCCAACAACTCGGCCAGGGCGATGCCCTCGTCGAAGCCCGGCACCCCGCGCGGCTGGACCCGCTCGGCGGCGGACTGCCAGTCGTCGGTCGCCGACAGCCGCGGCCGCACCGCATGGGTGCGGATCCGGTCCGCCACCACCCGGCGGGCGATCGTCAGCAGCCAGGTCCGCGCCGACGACCGGCCCTCGAACCGCGGCAGCCCGCGCAGCGCCCGCACGTAGGTGTCCTGCACCAGGTCGTCGGCGGCCTGCGCCTCGCCACTGAGGTGCGTCACATACCGCCGGACGTCGAGCTGGGTGGCCCGCACGAACTGCTCGACGGCCCGTTCGTCGCCGTCCCGGGCGGCCAACGCCCAGCCGGTCACCGTCTCGTCGTCACGCATGCCGGAACCGCCCCTCGCCGGTACGGACCAATTCGGGGAGGATGGGGGCATGCTCTGCTCGCGCATCCGTACGGCACTCTCCGCCCGCCTCGACGGGGAGGCGCTGCCCGCGGGGGTCACCGCCCGCCGGCTCGACGACCACCTCGCGGGCTGTCGGGACTGCCGCCGATGGGACGCCCGCGCGCGGGCGTTGACCGCCGTCCTGGGCGATGCCACCGCGCCCCCGCGGGGCGCGGCCGACGGCGATCCGGCGGCCGTCGAGGCACTGCTCGCCCGCCTGCGGCCGGGACGACGGGCGGGCTGAGCCGCCGGGGCGCGCCGGGCGCCCGCCGCGGCCCGCCCGTTGACTGGGAACGGACGCGGGCGGCGGTGCCACCGGCATCCGGACAGGATTCGTCATCTGGAGTCCTCTGGAGTCCTTCGCGTGATCCGGTCGCCGCGCGACGGCGCGGACGACCGGTGACGTCACAGCCGGGGCGCCGGGCACGGGACCGTGGCCCGCCCGCCGTCCTTCCGGCTGGGGAGTTCGACCGTGCTGTCAGACGACAGCCGGCTCACGCGGGGGACCCCGCAAGGACATCGCATGGGCCAGCAGCAGCTGGCGCACCGCGCACCGCGGCTCCTGCCGGGCGGGACGCGGGACCGGGCGGCCGGTGGGCAGCACCGCCCGCAGCACCAGCAGCAGCGGTGCGAACAGCCGGGCGGACACGCTCCGCACGAGCCGGAACGCGGCCCGTTCACCGCCCCACAGCCACCACGCGCTGAGCAGCGCCACCAACAGGTGCGCGGCGAGCATGCCGCCGGCGCTGCCGTGCATGCCCATGTGCGCCATGCCGGCGTGGGACATGTCCATCGACGCCGTGGGATCCATCGATCCCATCGCACCGCCGGCTCCCATGCCGGGCATGGAGTCCATCGGACCGGCGGACCCGGACGTGCCGGGGGGACCCATGGGCGACAGCGCCCGTGCCGCGTCGAGGTCGGCGGGCGACAGCCCCTGGGCACCGCACAGCCAGGTGTTCGCCCACGCGCGGGTCAGGGACGCCCGGTCGGGGCCGGCCACCGCCTGTCCCAGGGAGAACACGCTGTGCAGGGCGGCTTGGGCGCCGACGGTCAGCAGACCCACCACGACGGGACCGCGTTCGCGTCCGGCCAGGCACCAGGCACCGGCCGCCGTCGCCGCACCGGCGGCGAGCAGCATCCAGCCGGGCACCACGGCGTCCGACATCACCGCGTGCCCGAGCGCAGCCAGGAGCACGCAGACCACCGCGAACACCGCGGCGCGCAGCCCCCTGAGAACGTGCCCCGCATCCATGACAGGCCCCATCGTCGCACCTCGCCCCCGGAACGGGACCGGGAGGGGCGCAAGAGGTGCACGACGGGGCATCGACGCCCCTACTGGGCGGTGTCCTGCGGCCGCGCGGCCTCCGCCGCTTCCGCGGTCGTCTGGAGCGTCTTGAGCAACGCCCGCGGGTTGCCGCCCGGTTTGACCGCCGCTCCGATCCCCTGCCGGAGGGTGTCGCGGACCTTCGGCCAGGTGCTCCGCCCGACGGGGTGGAACTCGGCCCGGGGCATCTGGTCGATGAACGGCCGCAGCGCCCGCTCGGAGGGTTGCGCCCGCAGCGCCTCGGAGCCCGAGACGGTGACCGGCAGCGTTCCCTGCCCCCGCGCGAACTGCGTGGTCGCCCGCTCGCTGTAGAGGAAGTTGAGGAACGCCGCGCACTCCCGGCGGTGGCCGTTCCGCTTGAACGCCATCAACCAGTCGCTGAGCCCGACCGGCGGTGCCGCACCGCCGTCCTTCATCGGGAAGTCGGCGTTGGCGTAGGGCACCTTGGCCCGGTCGGCCGCGTCGAGGAGGACCGGATGGGCCAGCATCATCCCGACCTCGCCCTTCAGGAAGGCGGCGTAGGCGGGGGTACGGCTGAACGTGGCCGGGTCGTCGCCGGCCAGCCCGGGGGCGACCAACTGCTCCTTGACCCAGAGGAGCGCCTCGGCGTTGGCCTCCTTGGTGAAGTCGTAGCCGGCCTGTCCGCCGTAGCCGCCGCCGGTTCCCAACATCCAGGCCAGCGCCTCGTCCTCCGCCGACTCGGGGCCGAACTGGAGGCCGTAGGGGATGGTGACGCCCACCGCCTTGAGCGCCTGCGCGGCGGAGCGCAGTTCGGCCCAGGACGTCGGCGGTCCGCTCAGGCCCGCCCGGGCGAAGTGGCCGGTGTGGTAGAAGAGCCGCGGGGTGCTGGCGAGGAACGGAATGCCGTACTCGGTGAAGTTGATCTCGCCGGCCCGGGCGAAGGACGTGAGGAAGTCCGCCTGCGCCGACAGGTTGAACAGGTCGTCGGCGCTGTAGAGCCGCCCGGCCTCGGCGTAGTCGGCGAAGACGTAGGACTGCGCGATGTCCGGTTCCCGGCCCGCCGCGGACCGTGCGGCGAGCGTCCGGTCGATCTTGTCGATGGGGACGAGTTCCAGATCGATTCGGATGTCGGGGTGTTCCTTCTGGAACGCGCCGATGAACTCGTGCCACCGGTCCACGATCGGGGAGCCCACGGTCGTGCCGTAGCTCGCCGCCATCACCTTGATGCGGCCGGGCTCGCCGGACGCCGTACCGGACCCGCACCCGGCGAGCCCGAGCGCCGCCGCGCCCGTCATGCCGGCCGTACGCGAGAGAAAGACCCGTCGACGCACTGCTGCTGTCACCTCATACCTGCGTTGCGGAGCGTGGACCAGTCCACCGGACGCGTGGCGGCGCCCCCGTGGAGGCGGGCGGCGCCGGGGCCGGTGGACGGGCCTACCGTACGCGGTGGTTGACACATTGTGTCATGTGGACATTGTGTGACGGTCAGGCGCATTCGCCCCCGCACTCCCCGCCGGGTCCCGCGCTGCCGTCCCGTCCGCTACCGTCCTGCGCCATGACCGCTTCCGATCCGCACGCCCCGACCGAACCGGACTTCCTGCGCAGCACCCGCGCCGCCTACGACACCGTCGCCGTCGACTACGAACGGCTGTTGCGGACGGCGCTCGCCGGGATGCCGATGGACCGGGCCATGCTCGGCGCCTTCGCCGACCTGGTGCGAACGGACGGCGCCGGCCGGGTCGCCGACCTCGGGTGCGGTCCCGGCCGGATCACCGGTCACCTGCACGCCCTCGGGCTGGACGTCTTCGGGGTCGACCTGTCGCCCGGGATGGTGACGGTGGCCCGCGCGACGCACCCGGAAATCCGTTTCGAGGAAGGGTCGATGACGGGCCTGGAGCTGGCCGACGGAGGGCTCGCCGGCGTCGTCGCGTGGTACTCGATCATCCACACGCCGCCGGAGCTGCTGCCGGCCGTCTTCGACGAGTTCCACCGCGTCCTCGCCCCGGGCGGCCACCTCCTGCTCGCCTTCAAGGCCGGCGACGAACTCCGGCACCTGGACCACGCCTACGGCCATGACCTCGCGTTGGACGTCTACTGGCTGACCCCGGAGCGGGTCGCCGACCTGGCGGGCGGGGCCGGGTTCGTGGTCGGCACGCGGGTGCTGCGGGAGCCCGAGGGCCAGGAGAACGGCCCGCAGGCGTACGTGCTGGCCCGCAAGCCGGCCGCCTAGCGAGCGGCGCGGGGCGGGGCGCCGGGCGGTGGCGGCGCCCGGCCCCGAGAGCCGCTACCCGGCCGGGGTGCCGCTCAGCAGCCGCCCGGCCCCCGGCACATGCGTCGCCAGGCCGAGTGCGCCCAGCACCCGGTAGGCCGTCGCGGTCGCCGCCGACAGCACCGGCAGCCCGGCCGCGTCCTCGACCGGCTGGATCGCGGCGAGCGACGGCATCTGGACGCACGCCGAGAGCACCAGCGCGTCCGCCCGGCGCAGGTCCAGCCGCCGCCAGTGCTCCAGCAGCGCACCGGGATCGAGCCGGGCGACGGCCAGATTGTCCGGAACCTCCAGGCTCAGCGCGTCCACCACCTCCACGCCGGCGTCCTCGACGTACCCGGCGACCACCGCCGTCAGCTCCTTCACGTACGGCGTGAGCAGCGCGACCCGGCGCGCGCCCAGTGCCGCCATCCCGTCCAGCAGCGCGCCCGCGCTGGACACCACCGGTGCCGCCGCGCCCTGTTCGCGCAGCACTCCGGCGATCTCCGCCTCGGCCGCCCGGTGCCGGCCGGGACCCTGCGCCATGAGGGCGACCAGGCAGGCGGAGGCGACGACGTCCGGCCGGGCGTCGGCGAGTTCCGCCGCGGCCCGCCCGGTCTGCGCGTTCATCTCCCGCAGTTGCTCGGGCGTGACGTGCCGCATCCGCATCCGGCTGCTGTGGAAGACGAAGCGGTCCTCCGGGTGCACGGCCTCCCGGTCGCGCAGCATCCGCGGCAGTTCGGTTTCCATGGTCAGGTTCGAACTGGGCACGATCAGGCCGATATGACGGTCCGTCACGGGACTCTCCTCGAAGGGTGCGGGCGTACCCGGAGGTGCGCGGGCATGCGGGGACGAGGCGCCCGTGTGGTGACCCGGGCGCCGGTCAGGAACCCCCGGCCAGGCCCTCCCAGTGGTCGGCCAGGGACGTCAGCAGGTCCATCACGTCGGCACGTCGGCCGTCGTCGTACGGGGTCAACAGGCGGGCGTCCAGCTGACGGGCCCGGTCGTGGGCGCCGCGCAGCGTCCGCTCGCCCTCCTCGGTGAGGTACAGCAGTTTGCGCCGGCCGTCGGCGGTGGCGCTGGACACCTCGACGATGGCGGACGTGGCCCGGCGGCTGGAGAGCCGGGGCCTGATAGTGCGCCGCACCGACACCGCCGACGGCCGGCGCAA
>LIQL01000258.1 GCA_001418405.1 Streptomyces diastatochromogenes
CGTCAGCGGATGCCCGGCCCGCGCTGCACGCCCAGGCGTTCCAGCCCGGGGCGGCCCGCGCCCTGACGGGACATGACGCGTCGTGCGGGATCACCCGGGAGAGCCGGCGCCGGGCTCGCGGCGCCGCGGAGTGGCGGAGGTGGGCCGCGGGTCAGGGGCCAGGCCGGGAGCGGGTCCTGGCGTCGGTGGGGTGGGGACGGGCGGAAGGTCCGGAACACTGCGTGGAGGGCGGCAATGAGCGGCACATCCGGTACCCGCCAACGGGAACTCGTCCGGGCCCTGCTGGAACGCCACGGCGAGACGTACGCGGCGGAGAGCGGCATCCTCCTGCGGAACACCCCGCAGCCGCTCTACCAACTCGCGGTGCTGGCCGATCTGCTCGGCACCCGCATGCGCGCATCGGTCGCCGTGGCCACGCTGCGGGCACTGCGCGACGCGGGACTGAGCACCCCGCGCCGCATGCGCGATGCCACCTGGCAGCAGCGCGTGGACGCCCTCGACGCGGGCGGGTACCGACGCTACGACGAGAGCACCGCCACCCGACTCGGCGAGGGTGCGGAACTGCTCCTGGACAGGTACGGCGGCGATCTGCGGCGGATGCGGGAGACGGCCGACGGCGACGCCGACGCGCTGCGCCGGCTGCTCCGGGAACTGCCGGGCGTCGGCCCCACCGGATCCGCGATCTTCCTGCGCGAAGTGCAGGGCGTCTGGTCGGAGTACGCCCCGTTCCTCGACCCCAAGGCCGTGCAGGGCGCGGAGCGGCTGGGGCTGCCGGACGATCCCGGAAAGCTCGCGCGACTGGTCCCCGAGGGGCGGGCCGCCGCGTTCGCCTCCGCCCTGGTGCGCGTCGCGCTGGACCGGACGATCGCCGAAGAGGTGCGGGCGGCGGTGCCCCGCTGACCGGTCGGCCCGTGCCCGCCCGCGCCGGAGCGTCGCGCGTCCGTCGCCACCACCTCGGACGACCGGCACGGCGAGCAACGCCATCCCGGCCAGGAACCATGCGCGTCGTCGCCCACATGCCGCACTCCGCGCACCACGGCACGGCACCGGTGCCCTGTCCGACGCGGGTGGTTTGCCCAGGGCTCCCGTCCGGATACCCATGGCCCATGATCCCCTCAAAGGTCGACGACACCCTGCCGGAACTGGCGCCGTTCCTCCACGCCGTCCAGGCACGTAGGCCCGACGACGGCACCTGGTGCGAGGCGTGGACGGTGCGCGACGTCCTGGCCCACCAAACGGGCAACGCCGAGGAACTGGCCCGGGTCCTCGGGGCGTTCCTCGCCGGCACACCGGTGGCGACCCGGGGCTTCGAACGGGAGGAGCCCTACCGGCGGATGTCCGACGCCGACCTGCGGGCGGCGTTCATCGCCGGCTGCGAACGGCTCACCGAGGTCGCCGCGGCCGCCGCACGGGACCTCTCGCCGGACACGGAGGTGGAGTGGACCGGCCGGGTCGTGAAGGTGCCGTTCTTCGCCGAGCACCTGCGAGAGGAACTCATCCTGCACCGCTGGGACCTGACCGGCGACGACCGCACCGCCGTGCAGGCGCTCAACGAGCCGTGGATGACGGAGCACAGTGTGGTGTCGGTCGGCCGACCGTTGCTGAAACGGGGCCGCACCGGTCTCGACCTGGGACCCGAGGGCCGGGTCGAGGGGCGCCTGCGCACGCCGGGCACGGACGACGTGGTCGTGGTGGCCGACGCGGACGGCGCCAGCATCCGACTCGCCGCCCCCGAAGGGCCTGCCACGATCGAGAGCGACGCGGCCGTACGCGTCCTGCTGCTGTGGGGACGACGCCCCGCCGATCCGGCACGCTGGCACAGCACAGCCGGCCCCGACACCCTGCGCAGGGTGCGGACCCTGCTGGGCGGCTACTGAGACGGCGGTTCCCACGCGGCCGGCGCGGCCCGCCAGCCCGCCACTCGCGCGCTACCGGTCTGCCGCGCCCCCGGCCGCCTCCGCGACCACGCGTCCGAGGGTCCGACCACTGAGCACGGACCGGGCCCGTCGGGCGTCGGGCGCGCCGTGGTCCCCGGCCCGCTCGTCGTTCTCCTTGACCAGCAGCCAGGCTTCCCGCTCTCCGGCGCCACCGCCGCGGAACCGGGTGAGCGCGTAGCCGCCGTGCAGCTTGCTCCCGTCGAGCCAGAAGGAGGCGTGGCCGCGCTCCAGGGCTTCGCCGAAGGTGCGGCCGCGGTCCTTGCGCCCCGGCAACGGGCGGTAGCTGCCCTCGTCCCAGACGATCACGGTGCCCGCACCGTACTCGCCCGCCGGGATGACGCCTTCGAACTCCCAGTACTCCAGCGGATGGTCCTCCGTGGGCATCGCCAACCGCTTGTCGTGCGGATCGGCGGACGGGCCCTTCGGCACGGACCAGGACTTCAGTACGCCGTCGACCTCCAGCCGGAAGTCGAAGTGCAGGGTGGTGGCGTCGTGGATCTGCACCACGAAGTGCGGTGCGTCCTCGGAGGGGGCCCGCCCGCCCCGCGGCTCGCCGGTCCGGTCGAAGTGCCGCCTGCCCCGGTACGTGGTCAGCGCGTCGTCGCCGCTCACGGTCCGCCCGCCTCCCATCGGATGCCGGATGCCGGATGCCGGATGTCGTGCCGCACCTCCACTGTGGCGCGCGCCGGATCACGCCGCACGCGCACCCGGACCCGTGCCGGCCGGGGCCTACCGGTTCGGTCCGGGCATCGAGTCGGTGATCAGCTCGGCGAGTTCGTGCAGCTGCGTCGTGAGGACGCGGCGCTCCTGGGGCGTGAACCGGGACAGGGCGCGCGACTGCCGGGCCCGCAGCTCGGTGCGCATGGCGGCGAGCCGGCCGGCGCCGTCCTCGGTGAGGCGGATCAGGACCTGGCGTTCGTCCAGGTCGGAGCGGCGCCGGGTGACTACGCCGGTGGCTTCGAGCTGCTTGAGCATCCGGGTCGCGGTCGGCACGCTGACGTCGGCGTGGGAGGCGAGCCTGCTGACGGTCAGCCCCTCGCTCCGGACGTCGTCGGCCAGCGGGTCGAGGAGCGCCAGCTGCGCCATGGACAGCCCGGCCGAGGACCGCCCGACGGTGGCGGTCCGCGACCGACGCATGGCATAGAAGAGCTGGTCAGCGGCGCGCGCCAGCTCCTCGACGTCACCTTCGTCGGGGGTGGGGTCCCGGTCGTCCACGCCCTCGTGCTTGCTTGCCTCTCGCATGATTGTTAGCTTACTCAATGAAATGCTTAGCAAGCTAACAACTAGAGAGCTAAGGAGCTGGCGATGAACTTCCCCGCCCGCATCGACGTCCACCAGCACATCGTCCCGCCGGTCTGGGCCGACGCCCTCGCCGCGCGCGGCCTGGACTCCGGCGGCTGGGCCGTCCCCGCCTGGAGCGCCAACAGCGCCCTCGCGATGATGGACCAGCAGGGCATCGCCACCGGCGTGCTCTCGGTCACCGCGCCCGGCGTCCACCTCGACGGCGACGCCGACGCCCGAGACCTGGCCCGCGCCGTCAACGAGTACACCGCCGAACTCGCCAAGGACCGCCCGGACCGCTTCGGCCACTTCGCCAGCGTCCCCCTGCCCGACGTCGACGCCGCCGTCGCCGAGGCCGTGCACGCGCTCGACGTCCTGGCCGCCGACGGGGTCGTGCTGATGTCCAACGCCCACGGCCGCTACCTCGGCGACCCCGACTTCGAGACGCTGTGGGCCGAACTCGACCGGCGCCACGCCAACGTCTTCGTCCACCCCGCGCAGCCCCCGATGCCGCTGCTCCCCGGCACCCCGGCCCCCCTGGCGGACTTCGTCTTCGACACCACCCGCACCGCCCTCAACCTGGTGCTCAACGGCGTCATGAACCGCTACCCGAACGTCCGGGTGATCCTCTCCCACGGCGGTGGCTTCCTGCCCTACGCCGCCTACCGCTTCTCCGGCCTGGCTCCGCTCGCCGTGGACCCGGACCGCGACTCCGACGCCGTGCTGCGCGACCTCAAGCGCTTCTACTTCGACACCGCGCTGTCCGCCAGCCCCAGCGCCCTGCCCGCCCTGCTCGCCTTCGCCGAACCCGGCCACGTCCTCTACGGCAGTGACTGGCCCTTCGCACCCCAAGAAGCGGGCACCTACTACAACACCTACCTGGAGACCTACCCCGACTACGCCCCCGGCCAGGCCGATGCCATCAACCGGACCAACGCCGAAGCGCTCTTCCCGCGCCTGGCCGGCCGCACCGGCACCGCCAACGCACCGGCGGGCGACGGCCACACGGTGCCGCCCGGTCGGTGAAGCCGTGGCGACGGGCCCCACCGGCCACGTCGCCACCACTTCGCGGAACGCGTTCCTAGTGCGGATTGAAGATGACGCTGGCGAAGCGCGCGCCCGCCGGCGCGGCCTGTCCCGGGGCGAGCTGCGTGAAGTGGCCCCGGCAGCGCTTGCCGTTGTAGACCGCGAGCGGCTTCTTCGTCGCGTTGCGCGCGCCGCGCGCCGTCTGGCTCATGTCGAGGCACTTGTTTTCCGGCGGGTTCTTCAGCGCGTACGTCTTGCCGTTGGGCCCCACCCACGCGAACGAGCCGCTCGCGGCGGCCGCCACACCAGCGGGGAGGGAGAGGGCCAGAGCAAAACTACTGACACCGAGGGCAATGCGGTGGAACGGGCGCATCATTGTCCTTTCGCGGACAGGAACGACAATTGACACCCGGACCAACGGCCGAGCCGCGGAGAAGGAAACGGTCTGCCCCGCGGTGTCGCCGCGAGGCGCGGAACGGGCGGAAGCCGAAGCCGGTCCCGCCCGCCCGCAGTTCGGCGACCCGGCGCTCGTCGCTCGAACCGTTCGCCGAGGGGTTGGCGGGCGGTTCCGATGAAGTCAGGATGGGGCGCCCGATCTGTGCCCGGGGCCGCGAGTTCGTCGCGCCTGCCGTCGAGAAGGAGAAGCCATGCTCGTAGCTGTCGACCACGTACAGCTCGCCGCCCCGCCCGGCAGCGAGGACCGGTTGCGTAGGTACTACGGGGACGTGCTCGGCATGACGGAGATCCCCAAGCCCCCGGTCCTCGCGGCGCGCGGCGGCTGCTGGTTCCAGGCCGGCCCGGTCCAGCTCCACCTGGGCATCGAGGCGGATTTCCGGCCCGCGAAGAAGGCCCACCCGGGGCTGCGCGTGACCGGGATCGAGGAGTACGCCGCCCGCCTGGAGGCACGCGGCGCCCAGGTCGTCTGGGACGAGGACCTGCCGGGCCACAAGCGCTTCTGCTCCGAGGACCCCGTGGGCAACCGGCTCGAATTCCTGGAGTCGGCGCGGTAGGTGGTAGGCGGTGGGTCGTAGGGGGCTCTGGAGACAGGGGGCCGGACGGGCCTGGTCGAGCCGACGGCCGCGGTGACGCCATAGCCTCGGACCGCGCTGACATCACGCGAGGTGAGCAGCCGAGTGCGCCTGGACGTCCCGGCCCGGGGGCGGCACGTCCAGGCCCCGCATCGCGTCCGGCGGCAGAACGGGGTGAACTGGAGAGGAGCGGCCGGCTTCGCGCGGCGTCCGCGCACCGCCGCGTCGACGCGGCACGCACCGCCATCGATGAGGGGAGGCACCATGCCGGCAGGTTCGAGCAGGAAACGCGAGCGGCAGTACGAGCACATCAAGGAGCAGGCCGAAGAGCGCGGCATGCCCGAAAGGCGTGCGAAGGAGATTGCCGCGCGCACCGTGAACAAGGAACGTGCCCGCGCCGGAGAAGCCAAGACCGCCAGCCGGACGTCCCTCCGGGACCCCAAGTCCGCCTACGAACGAGGCGGCGAACGCAGTCACCGCGGTGCGCAGGGCCCCACGAAGGACCAGCTGTACGAAGAGGCCAAGAAGAAGAACGTCGAGGGCCGTTCCCACATGAACAAGGAAGAACTCCGCAAGGCGGTCGGTCGGTGAAGCGCGTGTAGCCGACTGCCGGTCCGCCGCCCAACGATCGAGCCGGCCCGGACCTTGGGGCGCGTTGGCACGCCTGTGCCCTCGGTCCCGGTGCGTCGTCCTGTCGTCCTCCGCTCATACCCACCCCACTTCGCTGTACGGGCGGCCGGCGCAGATGCTCTGAATCGCGACCCGGGTGTACGGGACGATCGGGGCTGGGAGCGCGGCCGGCTCCCACCATCGCCAGGCCAGGCACTTGTCGGGCGCACGGAGCCCGCGGTCGTCCCGCAGGCGCATCTGCCGGGAGTTCGACCTGGAGGGAACCGGCCGGGGTGTGACTTGGTGGGGGTAACGCGTGCAGAACGGTCGGTTAACCTGAATCCGTTATTCCGGAATTCATGGGGGCGGCGAGGCTTTGACCAGGGTGGACGTCATGGTCGTCGATGATGAACCGTTGATGCGCGGCGGTCTTCAGCGCATCTTGGAAACCGACGAGAACATCCGTGTCTGTGCGACGTGCGACGGGGGCGAAGCCGTGGCCGCCGCGCTGCGGCATCGCCCGGACGTGGCGCTGGTCGACATCCACATGCCCGATGTCGACGGGGTCGCCGTGCTGGAGGAGCTGCGTGCCTTGGCGGAGCCGCCGGTCGTGGCCATGCTGACGGGGTTCGGCAGCGACGCCAACGTCGTGCGGGCACTGGCTGCGGGGGCGTCGGGCTTCTTGCTCAAGGACCGGGCGTTGGACGAGTTGATTCCCGGTGTCCACCTCCTGGCCGCGGGCGGCAGCGCCCTGTCCGCACGGGTCACGCGTGCCATCCACGCGGCTCCACGGCCCGCGCAGGCGGCGGTGAGTGCCGCCGGTCCGGGGTACGCGGCCCTGACCGAGCGGGAGCGCGAGGTGTTCTGGCTGTTGCCCACGGGGGCGTCGAACGAGGAGATCGGTCGGCGGCTCTTCCTCAGCAAGACGACGGTGCGCGACCACGTCAGCGCCATTTTGGCCAAGCTCGGCGTGGCCAACCGGATCCAGGCGGCGGTGCTCGCGCAAAGCCTGGACGCCCGCGTCCCGGAGCGGTCGCGGGGCCAGGCAGGTGCGACGCCGTCCGCCCCGGCTGGCGCGTCGCAGGGGTAGTGGTGCGGCGATGAGGCGTCCGCCGAGGTGGTTGGTGGAAGGGGCCGTGCTCGGTTCCGCCACGGTGGAACTGTTCACCGTGGTCGACGAGGTCGGTGTGGGGGCACGGTGCACGTACCTGTTGGCCGTGGCGTTGCTGACGGTGCGCCGGCGCTGGCCGCTGGCGGCCGTGCTCGCCGCCCTTCCGGCCGCCGTCACCGGCTACCTGTGGCTCGCGCCGATGTTCGCGCTGAGCACGGCGGCCGCGGTGCTCGGCAACCGGCTGGTGGTGTACGCCTGCGCGCTGCTGATGTTCCTCGTCGCCGCGATCCCGTGGTGCGAGGAGATCCGGGACTGGTCGATGTCCCACTGGGTGACGGCCTTGCTGGGACCGGGGCTCTTCAGCGCCGGCCCCTTGGCGCTGGGGCGGCTGGCCCGCATCAGAGGGGAGCTGTCGCTGCGGGTGCGGGAGCTCACCGAAAGCCGGGAGCGCGAGCGGCTGCTCGTGGCGCAGGAAGCCGTGGCCGCCGAACGGGCGCGCCTGGCCCGGGAGATGCACGACGCGGTGTCCCACCACGTCAACCTCATCTCCGTCGAGGCCGGAGTGCTCTCCCTCACCGCCGACCACGCCGATGCGCGACAAGCCGGGCAACGGATCAGCGCGTTGAGTTCCACCACTCTCGACGAGTTGCGGGACATGCTCGGCATCCTGCGCAGTCCGAGCGAGCCGGAACCGTCGCCCGGCCTGGCCGAACTGCCGGCGCTGATCGCGTCCAGCGGGCTCGACGTGAACCTGGCCTCCCGGCTGCCGTCGGACGCCCGTTGGTCCGCCGCGACGGAACTCGCCGCGTACCGAACGGTGCAGGAGTCGTTGACCAACGCCGCCAAGCACGCTCCGGGCTCCCGCGTCACGGTCACGCTCACCGCGACGGCCGGCGCCGACCGCCCGGTGGGGGAGTTGACCGTCGAGGTCCACAACGGCCCTCCGGCGACGGGCGCCACACCACCCACGCCGGGCGGCGCGGGCCACGGTCTGGTGGGGCTGCGGGAACGGGCGGCCCTGCTCGGCGGCACGGTGACCGCGGAACGGACCGACGACGGCGGCCACCTCGTGCGGGCGTGCCTGCCGTGACCCCCGACGGGTGTCGGGGCCCCCGACACCCGTCCGAACAAAACGGACGGCGCGGAGTTTTTGCGGAGGAAGGCGTCGGATTCCGCCTTGTTACGTGAACGTGGCGACGGTGACAATCACCATCGCCGCCCGGAGGTACGGGTCGAAACGAACTCTCCGGGCGGCGATACGACAACGCACAGCACCATCAGAGAGGGCACACGCGTGTCTGCCTCCATATTGTCCCGCACCGCCCTGCGCCGCATGGCCGTGACCGTGGCCGGCGTCACCGCCGCCAGCATCTTCGCGACCACCGCGACCGCACACGCCGCGGAGGCCCAGTCCCACCAGGCACCGCGCCCCGCCGCGGCCGCGGACGTCGCCGACGACATCCCGTTCGACGACGCATCGATCGAGGCGTTCGCCAACATCCTGCGCATCATCGACGAGATCCCCGAGTCCGTCCTGGCCCAGGGGCAGGAAGCCACCGTGAAGTGGCTGGAGGAGCACGCCGGCATCAAGGCGGTCGAGGCCGCCGGTCCGGTCCTGTACGCCTTCAACCTGGCCGGTTGCTCGCGCGGCATCCTGCTCGCGGTCGGCTCGAACATCTTCGCCATCGCCAAGGTCTACAAGGTCAAGAAGGCCATCGACAAGCTCGGTGGCATCAACAAGGTCATCACCAAGATCCGCTCGAAGAAGAAGGCGGGCAAGACCTTCAAGAAGGGGATCATGGAGGTCTTCGAGGAGGCCGGCGGCGGCCTCGGCGGCATCGCCGCGGAGATCCTCGGCATCGACGGCGTCGTCAAGAACTGCTGGTAGTCGCCGGCCGTCCGGCCGGATCCGAGGAGGGCTCACATGATGACCATGGCAACGGCGGCGTCCATCCTGCGCTGGGGATTCCTCGTCGCGGGGATGTCCGTGCTGATCGCATTCTCCGTGACGGCCGTGCGCCGTTGGCGCGCCGGCTCACGCTTCGGCGAACTGACCGACGTGATGGAACGCGAGTGGTTCAGCGCCGGGAAGGTGTTCTTCGCGGTGCTGGCGGGGGCGGCCGGTTCGTGGGCCGCGGCCTACGTGGGGGGAACCCGCAGTCCGCTCACCGAAACCGTCCCGATCGTCTTCCCCCTCGGCCTCGTCGCGGCCTTCGTGGTCTGCCGGTACGCCGGGCGGGGTGGCAACCCCCTGCGCGTGAAGGTGCTCGCACTGCTCCTGGCGCCGCTGGCGCTGGGAACCGTCATGACCGGGTGGTGACCGTACACCAGGTCACCACCTGAGGTCCGACCACCTTCCGCCCGCATTCGCCGGCCCCCGCGCAACCGTCCGGGGGCCGGCGAACGGCGTTTCGCCACGCGATGTGGAGGCGGGTGAGCGGCGAGGCGACGGTACGGGCGTCGGAGCCGCCCACCAGGCCGGGGTCTGCCGCGCCGGAGCCGGCCCCTCCCGGCCCAGGCACCGCCGGGCCGTTCACGGTCAGGCGACGCCTCAAGGCTGTTGGGCGCCGCCGCCGGTCGTGCGTCTGGTGGCCGCCCAGACGACGCAGAGCAGCAGGGCCAGGGCGGCACCCAACACGCACACCCCGTTCCACCCGGCCTGGGCGTGCGCCGCGCCGGCCAGTGCCGAACCGACTGCGCCACCGATGAAGTAGCACGTCATGTAGGCGGAGGTGATGCGGCCGCGGGCCTCGGGGCGCAGGGCGTAGATCAGTGACTGGTTGGTGATGTGCACCCCTTGGTGGGCGAGGTCCAGCAGCACGATGCCGATGATCAGCGCGGCGAGGAGGTGCGCGCCCAGGGCCAGGGCCCACCACGAGCCGAGCAGGAGCAGTGCACTGACGACCGTGGTCAGGGTGGTGCGGCCGCGGTCGGCCAGCCGTCCGGCGGCCTGGGCGGCGATGGCGCCGGCCGCACCGGCGAGTCCCAACAGGCCGATCTCGCTGTCGGACCAGCGGTAGTCGGGCCCGGACAGCAGGAAGGCCAGGGCCGTCCACAGCACACTGAAACAGGCGAACGCCAGCATGCCGATGGCCGAGCGGGCGCGCAGCACCGGTTCCTCGATCAGCAGGTGGCCGGTGGACCGGAGCAGTTGCCCGTAGCGCAGGCCCGCGCCGCCCCGGTACTGCGGAAGCACACGGCGCAGCGTTGCGGTCAGTACGAGCATCGCGCACGCGGCGACCCAGTAAACGGTGCGCCATCCGCCGACGGAGGCGAGCGCGCCGGAGGCGGTGCGGGCCAACAGCATGCCCAGGACCAGTCCGGTCATCACCGTCCCGACAGTTCGGCCGCGCTGCTCCGGCAGGGCCAGGTCCGCGGCGAACGGCACCAGGATCTGGGCCGTCACCGACAGCAGGCCGGTCAACGTGGTGCCGATCAGCAACAGTGCGGTGTTGGGCGCGATCGCCGTCAGCGCGAGTGAGAACGCCGTGGCCAGGGTGAGTGCGCAGACCAGTCGACGGCGTTCGAGCAGATCGCCCAGCGGCAGCACGAGGACCAGTCCGAGGACGTACCCGACCTGGGCGGCGGTGACCACGAGCGAGGCGGCCGCCGACGACAGGCTCAGGTCGTGGGCGATGGTGTCCAACAGCGGTTGGGCGTAGTAGTTGCTGGCCACGCACAGTCCCACGGCCACGGACATCACCAGGAGGGTGCGGCGTCCGGGCATGCCGGGGCTCGCGGCGCCAACTGCCTTGTGCGGTGCGGTGGTTCCATCAGTTGGGGAAGCGGGGGAGGAGGGGGAGGAAG
>LIQL01000259.1 GCA_001418405.1 Streptomyces diastatochromogenes
CCGGCGCCGCCGGGGCCGGCCGGGTTGCCGCGCCGGGCGCCGAACGGACCGCCGGGCCCGGAGCCCGGCGCCGCCCCCGGGCCCGGTCCGGCCGGGGCCGCCGTGCCGAGCGGGAGGGCCTTGCGCTTGCGCCCGGTCAGCATGGGGCGGTTGCGGTGGCCGCCGCGGCCCGGCGGGGCGGCCGCGGCGCCGGTCAGGCCGAGTTCGGCGGCGAGTTCCCACAGGGCCGCGCGGACCGTGGAGCGGGCGTCGAGGTCCTGTAGCCGGCCCGCGTCGACGCAGGGCTGGAGCTCCTTGAAGGCGGCCGGTACCGGGGTCCGGGCGACGTGGGTGCCGGTGGCCTTGGCGACCAGCGGCGGCTGGATCTCGGTGTGGCGGGTGAGGCGGTTGACGACGGTGGTGGTGTCCTCCGCCTTGCGGATCCGGAGCCGGTCCCACAGGCGCACCTGCCGCTTGGCGGCGCGCACGCAGACCACGTCGGGGGTGATCACCAGCAGGGCGGTGTCGGCGAGTTCGACGGCGGCGGCGTTGGCGGACTGCATCTGGGAGCCGCAGTCCGCGATCACCACGTCGTAGCGGCCGCGCAGGGCGGTGACGATCTGGCGGGCGGCGCGGTCGTCGACCTCCTCGCCGCGTTCGCCCTCCTCGGGGGCGAGCAGCAGCCCGAGTCCGGTGTGGTGGGCGTGCACCGCCTCCTTCAGGACCCGGGCGGAGATGTCCTGGATGCCGGCGAGGTCCACCACCGAGCGGCGGAACTGCACGTCCAGGTAGGAGCCGAGGTCGCCGGACTGCAGGTCGAGGTCGACCAGCGCGACCCGGCGGCCGGCGGCCCGGGCGGCGAGCGCCAGGTGGACGGCGGTCACGGTGGTGCCGACGCCGCCCTTGGCACCGGTGACGGTGACCAGGGTGCCGGTCGGTGCGGGCAGCGCGTCCGGGTTGCCCCCGAGGTGGACGCGGACCCCGGCCGCCCACTGGGCCGCGGCCTGCACCCGGGCGACCAGTTCGTCGTAGCCCAGCGGGAGGGCGACGATGCCCCGGGCGCCGGCGTCCATCGCGGCGGAGAACAGGGCGGGGCCGGCGTCGGCGGTGATCAGGACGACGCCGACGGCGGGGAACCGGAGCGCCACCTCGCGGATCAGCTCCAGGGCCGGGCCGGGGCCGATGCCCTCGTGGACCAGGACGACCTCGGGGAGCGCCTGGACGGCCACCGGGCCGGCGGCGCCGCCGGTGGGGGCCGACGACGCCGAGCCGGCCTGTCCGGCGGCCCCGGCCAGCGCGTTGAGCAGCGCGGTCCCGTCGGGGACGGCGGGCGCCGGTTCGGCGTCCGGCATCTGGCCGAGCAGTGCGGCCAGGGCCCGGGCGGCGTCCGGGTCGCCGACTGCCGGGAGGATGCGGATGGTCACCTGGGCCTCCTGGTCACTTGTCGCCGTCGAGGGTGTACGTGCGCTCGCCGGGCGGGATGGTGGCCTGGGTGCCGGGGGCGAGCAGGGCGAGCCGTACGTGGGAGGCGAACGACTCGGCGTAGGCGACCCGTTGGGCGTCCTGGGTGTCGAGCGCGAAGGTGATCGGGACGGCCTGGCCGGGCTGGCGGCTGGTGGCGCCGGCGCTGCCGGGGTCCTTGGCCTCCAGGGGGGACAGCTTGCCGACGTCGATGACCTGGGCGCCGGCGACGATGACCTTGGAGACCGGCTTGTCCTCGGGACGGCGGCCGTCGAAGGTGGCGAAGATGTTGACCCGCGAACCGGGGTTGATCTTGCCGGCCACGCCGGTGGCGGCGTCGATCATGATGGCGATCTCCTGCTGTCCCGGCTGGAGCGCCGGCCGGTCGACGATCATGTCGTCCTGGAGCAGCGAGCCCTTCCTGAGCGGGGTCACCGCGATCTTGCCGCTGACCTTGTCCAGGTCGGTGACGGCGGTGGGCGGCAGCCACCGCTGCGGGATCCTCACCTCTTCGAACTGCCCCGGATCCAGCGTTCTATAGGCCGCGACATCCGTTTTGAGCCGGTAGGCGGTGCGTTCCGGTCCGACCTTGGACTCCACGTTGTGGATCACCGACAGCACGCCGATGAAGGCGCCGACCGCACAGAGGACGGACAGGAGCAGCAGGATCACTCCGCGGCGCTGGCGTGAGTTCATGGGCGCGGGACCTCGATCGGGACGGGGCGGTCAGGGCGGGCGGTGGACGGCGGCGGGACGCGGTACGGGTTCAGCGCACGTGGGCCACCGTCCGCGCGCCGCCGGGGAGGGTGCGGAGGTCGGGGTGGCCGGAGTAGTCCGGGTGGCCGGGCAGGCCGCGCGGCCCGGCGCTCGGGGGGCCGAGCGGCCGCTGGCCCGCGCCCATCACGTCCGGTCCGCGGACGTCGAGTTGGCCGCGGACGCCGGGGGCGCCGCCGCGGACACCGGTCAGGCCCGGGCCGCCCGCGCCACCGGGAACCCCGGCGCCGTGGGGCGCGCCCGTGGCGTGGGGTGCTCTGGTGGCGGGCGGGGTGCCCGGGACGGGCGTGCTCCCCGTGGCGCGGGGGACGCCCGTGCTTCCGGGGACGCCCGTCTCCGGCGGGCCCCCGGTGCCGTGCGGGGTACCCGTGGCGCGCGGGGAGTTGGCCCAGTGCGGGGAGTTGGCCAGGTGTGGGGAGTTCGCGGCGGGCGGGACGTCGGTGACGTGCGGGGCATGAGCGGCGTGCGGGGCATCGGTGCCGCGGGGGGCGTCCGGCGGTCCCGGCAGCGGCACGCCGTTGATGCCGAACACCCCGGGGACGCCGGCGGGCGCCACGGGTGACAGCCCGCGCTGCCGCAGCGGCGAGCCGGCCGGGTCGGACGCGGCGGGAGGCGGCTCCAGCGCGGGCGCCGGCGCGGCGACCGCGGCCGGCGCCCCGGCTATGGCGGCGGGTTCCCGTCCCGCGGAGCCGCCGCCCGCCCGGTCCCGGGCCAGCGGCGCCGCGCAGAACGCGCAGCGGTCGCCGATGACTTCCTGGCCGCACCAGCCGCATTCCTCGCGCCGGACGGAGGCCACCAGGCGGCTCAGCAGCGCCGGATCGGGGATGGCGGCGGCGAATTCGATCAGCTTCTGGGTGCCCCACCAACGGGCGGACTCGCCGGGCAGCCGCGCCTCGTAGACGCCCTGCACCTGCCAGGCCGGGGCCAGCGCGGAGGTCACCCAGTCGGCACTGAGCTGGCCGCGGGCGACCGCGAGTTGGGTGGCGAAGCCGGGCGGGCGCAGGCCGGCCTGGGTGCTGTGCCGGTCGAGGTGGAGCAGTTGGGGCTGCGGGGTGGCGAGGACCGCGAAGTGCACGCCGGGCAGCCAGGACTTCATGTGGGAGCGCAGGTCCACCTCGACCCGGTCCAAGCCGCTGACGCTGCCCAGCAGGGCCCCGGCGTGGACGTAGTGCGCGAGCAGCCGGGCGGCGCAGGCCAGCACGCCGGGGCTGAAGCCGCACATGGACAACTGCCGCAGCTGGCGGGCGAGTACGGCGACGCCGAGCGGCGGCAGGGCGCTGGGCAGGATCGCGATCCGGTCGCTCTCCAGGACGGAGCGCAGGGTGTGCAGGCGGCGGACGTGCTCCGGCGGGCAGGCGGTGGAGTACAGCACGATGAGGTGGCCGTGGTGTTCGAGGACCGCACTGGTCTCCGCCAACGCCTCGTCCAGCGGCGCCAGGTGTGGGGCGCGCAGCACGACCGCGGCGGGGGTCTGGCGATCCGTCGCGGGCAGCGCGAGGTCCGGGCTGGTGACGGCAATCGCGGTCGGCACGTCGCTCCCCCACTCCTTTTGGCCTCCGGGGCTCCCGGGACCGCGGATCGGCACAGCTCTGCGCCATCGGCGCCATACGCTCTGCACTTTATCCACAGAGATACGTCCCGGAGAACACGTTCTGGGCTACTCGTCTTGCCCGTTGGTCCACAGGGAAACCCCGCATACCCCTCAAGCGGCGATCATCGGAACACCGGCTTCCGACCGGACCCTTGACACCGTTTATTGGTCTGGACCACCTTGTACGACAAGCCCAGGGGCCCCTGAGCGCGCACGGCATCACTCCCCCAACCACCCCCCACACGGAGGCAGTCGTGGTTCGCGCACGTGGAGGAACAGGTACGACGAGGCGGACGGTCAGGACACGCACGACCCGCGCGGCGCGGTCGCGGTACGCCCGCGGGCGGCTGCTGGCCGGGGTGGCCGCCGCCGTGTTGACCTCGGCCGGCCTGGTCGCGGCCGGCCCGGCCGCCGCCGCCGGGGCGGTCGGCCCGCCGGCCCGCACCGCGGCCGTCCCCCAGCACGCCCTGACGGGGTACTGGCAGAACTTCAACAACGGTGCCACAGTGCAGAAGTTGAAGGACGTCGACGACGCCTACGACATCATCGCGGTGGCGTTCGCCGACGCGACCGGGCAGCCGGGCGCCGTCACCTTCACCCTCGATCCGGCGGTCGGCTACGGCTCGGCGGCCGACTTCAAGGCCGACGTCAAGGCCAAGCAGGCGGCCGGCAAGTCGGTGGTGCTCTCGGTCGGCGGCGAGAAGGGCGCGGTGGCGGTCAACGACGGCACGTCCGCACAGAACTTCGCCGATTCGATCAACGGCCTGATGGACGAGTACGGCTTCGACGGCGTCGACATCGACCTGGAGAACGGCCTCAACTCCACCTTCATGACGCAGGCGTTGAAGGCCGTACACGCCAAACACCCCGGCGTCGTGGTGACGATGGCCCCGCAGACCATCGACATGCTGTCGCCGCAGAACGAGTACTTCAAGACCGCACTGGGCATCAAGGACTTCCTCACCGTCGTCAACACGCAGTTCTACAACAGCGGTGCGATGAACGGCTGCGACGGCAAGGTCTACTCCCAGGGCACGGTGGACTTCCTCACCTCGCTCGCCTGCACCCAGCTGGAGGGCGGCCTGGACCCGTCCCAGGTCGGCCTGGGCCTGCCGGCCTCCCCGAGCGCGGCGGGCGGCGGGTACGTCGCGCCGGCCGTGGTCAACGCGGCGCTGGACTGCCTGACCACGGGCACCAACTGCGGCTCGTTCAAGCCCGCCAAGACGTATCCGGGGCTGCGGGGCGCGATGACCTGGTCGACGAACTGGGACGCCGCGAACGGCGGTGCCTTCGCGAGCCAGGTGGGCGGCCACGTCCACGGGCTGCCGTAGCCGGCGCCCTCCCGTTGGACGCCACCCCCCGAAAAGGGCCGGGCCCCGCGCACGAGGTGCGCGGGGCCCGGTCGCGCGTCGTGCGGGTCAGTGCCGAACGCCCGACGGCTTGGGCAGGGTGCAGCCCGAGGCGTTCAGGTCCAGCGTGTTGCCGGCGCCGAAGCACTTGGGGATGAAGTAGGTCTCCTCGGCGTAGTTGATGCCCTTGTGGACGGTGACGTTGCCGTTCTCGTCGACCTCGCACGGGTTGTTCTCGGTGCAGCGCTCACCGTTCTCGTTGCCCGTGTTGTTGATGGCGGTGACCTTGCCGGTGGCGTTGTCGACCACCGGCGAGCCGGAGGTCCCGCCGATCGTCTTGCACTCCGGGGTGTAGCGGACCGAGTCCTTCCAGGACCAGCCGCCCTCCTTGAGGGTGGGCACGAAGCCGTCGACGCTACAGGTGTAGGTCTTCTTCCAGTAGCCGGAGACGACGGTGATCCCGGCGCCCTTGGCGGGGTGGTCGGTGGACAGCTCCAGCGGCTTGATGCCGTACTTCTGCTCGATCTGCGCGTAGGTCGAACCGGTCTGATACAGCGTTACATCGGTGTCGGTCATCGTCGCGTAGACGATCTTGGTGGCCTGGAGCGTGCCGAGGTCGCCGGCGGACTTGTCCAGCACGGTGAAGCTGCGACTGGAGGGCTGGTCGACTATCACCTGGCCCGGGTCGGGCATGCCGCTCTCCAGGCAGTGCCCGTTGGTCATCACCAGCGCCGGGTCGTTCGGCTGGGAGGTGGGCATCTTGACGATCGATCCGGAGCAGTCGTCCAGCGCCACCGTGCCGGCGAAGTCAACGGCCTTGGTGTGCGGGGGCTTCGGGGCGTGGTGCGCGGGGGCGCCGGCCGGGGCGGCGCCCGCCGGGCTGGCGGCGGTCACCAGGGCGGCGGCTCCCATGACGGCGGTGGCCAGGGTGCCGACGAGAGGTCGATACATGTGGGGGGTCCTCTCAGCTGTGTGTCCGGAGTTCCGCGGCGTCAGTTTCCGTACACCGCTCCGGATTTGTCATGCGCATTGTTCGCTGACGGGGACCGCGCGGCAAGGATTTTCCGGAAATCGGTGACCCGCCCCACGCCGCACCCGCGAACGGACGCCGGGATTCCCTACCCCGCGGCACCCCCTCGACCACCCTGGCGGGCACGGAAGGGCGGTGCCCCGGAGCGCCGCGTCGCACTCCGGGGCACCGCCCTTCCCTCCCCCGCTGGCTCCCTAGACGAGCAGGCTCACCACGGCCGCCACCGCGAACCCGGCGAGCGAGAGCACCGATTCCAGCACCGTCCAGGACTTCAGCGTGTCCCGCTCGGAGATCCCGAAGTACTTGCTGACCATCCAGAACCCGCCGTCGTTCACATGCGAGGCGAAGATCGAGCCGGCCGAGATCGCCATGATGACCAGGGCCAGGTGCGCCTGGGAGAGCCCCTGCGCCTCGACCAGCGGCAGCACGATGCCGGCGGTGGTCACGATCGCCACCGTCGCCGAGCCCTGGGCCACCCGCAGCACCAGCGAGAGCAGGTAGGCCAGCACGATCACCGGCAGGCCGACGTGGTGGAAGGTGTCCGACAGCGCGGCGGCCACCCCGCTGCCCTTGAGCACCGCGCCGAAGATCCCGCCGGCGCCGACGACCAGCAGGATGTTGCCGACCGGCTTGAGGGACGCGGTGGACACCGTCTCCAGGGACTTGCGGGACCAGCCGCGCCGCACGCCCAGCAGGTAGTACGCCAGCAGCAGGGCGAGCGTCAGGGCGACGAAGGGGTGGCCGAAGAACTCGATCACCGAGCGGCCGGTGGACGGGGCCAGCGCGATGGAGGAGAAGGTCGCCAGCAGGATCAGCACCAGCGGGGTGCCGATGATGGCGAGCACGGTGGCCAGCGCGACCGGCCGCTCCCGCGGGGTGCCTCCCGAAGCCGCCTGCTCGGCGGCGACCGCGGCCCGCGCCTCCTCGGCGGCCTCGGCCATGTCCTGCGGGACGGCCACGAACAGCCGCTTGCCGATCCAGGCGGCGTATCCCCAGGCCGCGAGCACCGCGGGCACCCCGCACACCACGCCCATCAGGATGACCCAGCCCAGGTCGACCTTGAACAGGGCGGCCGCGGCCACCGGTCCGGGGTGCGGCGGCAGGAAAGCGTGCGTCATGGACAGTCCGGCCAGCAGCGGCATGGCGTAGAGCACGACCGACTTGCCGCTCTTCTTGGCGGCCGCGTAGACCAGCGGCGCCAGGACGAAGATGCCGACGTCGAAGAAGACCGGGATGCCGAAGATCAGTCCGGTCAGGCCCATCGCCAACGGGGCGCGCCGCTCGCCGAAGAGGGCCAGCAGCCGGGCGCTCAACACCTCGGCGCCACCCGACACTTCGAGGATCGCGCCGAGCATGGTGCCCAGGCCGATGATGATGGCGACGTGGCCGAGGATGCCGCCCATACCGGTCTCGATCATGGAGACCGCGTCGGACTTCTGGACCGTGCCGAAGAGTTCGGTGACGGAGAGGCCGGCGGCCAGGCCGACCGCGACGGAGACGCCGAGCAGGGCGACGAAGGGCTGCAGCCTGACCTTCATGATCAGGAAGAGCAGCAGGGCGATGCCGAGGGCGGCGACGGTCAACAGGCCGGGTGTCCCCGGTATCAGGGCGAGCAGTCCACCGGTGTGTGGTGGTGCGGGCGGGGCGGGGGTCGCGGCAGCAAGGACCATGGGTGACTCCGTTGTCAGGCCGGGTGTGTCCAGGCAGGGGGGACCGCGGCACGGCACCCCGGCGTTACGGGGTGCCGTGCCGTGCGGCGGGCGGTGCGCGCGGCGGTGCGCTAACGGCGGGCGGAGCAAGGGGGTTGGTGCCTCAGCTCAGGACGGCGAGCGCGTCGATCTCGATGAGCAGGCCCTTGGGCAGGCCCACGTAGACGGTGGTCCGGGCGGCCGGCGGGGCCGTCAGGTCCTGCTCCTCGAAGTAGGCGTTGTAGATCTCGTTCATCTCGGCGAAGTGGTCCACGTCCGTGAGGTAGACGCGCATCATCATCACGTCGTCCCAGGTGGCGCCGCCCTCTTCGAGGATCGCCTGGACGTTGGCGAAGGTCTGGAGGGTCTGCTCGCGCAGCGTCGGGCCGGCCGGCGTCGGGGGCTGGCCCGCGACGGCGGGCAGGAAGCCGACCTGGCCGGCGACCTGGAGGATGTTGCCCTTCTTGACGCCGTGCGAGAACTTCGCGGGCGGGGTGGTGTGGGTGGCCGGGGTGAGGGCGGTCTTCTCGCTCATGTGTGTCCTTCAGACGTGCTTCACGGGGCCGGCTTGTGGCCGGGGCTCGGGGTGCCGGAGTACTCCCGGCTGATGGCGTCGGCGGTGCGGCGCACCAGCGGGAGCAGGCCGAGGAGTTCTTCCGCGCTGACGACGACGTTGGGGGCGGAGACCGACATGGCGGCCGCCACCCGGCCGTCCGCGCCCCGGATGGGGGCGCCGACGCAGTTGATGGACTCCTCGTGGCCACCGAGGTCGGTGGCCCAGCCCTGTTCGCGCACGGTGGCCAGTTCGGCCAGGAAGGCCGCGGCGTCGGTGGTCGAACGGGACGTGTAGCGGGGGTAGTCGAGCTTCTCCGCGACGGTGCGGCGCTCGGCCTCGGGCAGGTCGGCCAGGAGCAGCTTGGCGACCGCGGCGACGGTGATCGCGACCGGCTTGCCGATCCGGGAGTACATCCGGACCGGGTAGCGGCTCTCGACCTTGTCGATGTAGAGGACCTCGTTCTCCTCGTAGACGGCGAGGTGGACGGTGTGGCCGCACTGCTCGTTGAGCGCGACGAGGTGGGGGTGGGCGATGTCCCGGACGTCGAGGCTCTCCACGGCCTCCTGGGCGAGGGCGAAGAGCCGGGCGCCGAGGCGGTAGCGCTGGTCGGGCTGGCGGTAGACGAGGCCGTGCTCGTGGAGGGTGCGCAGCAGCCGCAGCGCGGTGGACTTGTGCACGCCGAGCCGGTCGGCGACCCGTCCCAGGTCGGCGGGGCCCTCGGCGAGCAGCGGCAGGATGCTCAGCGCGCGGTCGACGGTCTGGCTCATGCTCGTGCCCCGCTCCGCTTCGCCCCGGCCCCGCCGGGGGCGCGCCGGTCGATGGTGCTCTGGCTGCGCTCGTTCACTGCGTCCGTACCTCCTGGTCCGCGGCCTGGCCGGCGTCCGTCCAGCCGGGGCCGAGGTGCAGTTTCCCCCACCCGTCGTCGTCGAGCCCGGCCAACCGGTCCACCACGGCGCGGGAGGGGGGTGCGGCGAGGTCGCCGGGGACGGTGAGGGCGGCGGCGGCCCACAGGTGGCCGTGCCGGACCCGGGTGCGCAGCGGCAGGGCGCGCAGGGCGGCGGAGAGGAACCCGGCGGCGAAGGCGTCGCCGGCGCCGACCGCGGCGA
>LIQL01000026.1 GCA_001418405.1 Streptomyces diastatochromogenes
GGCTATGGCGGCTACGAGGTCCAACTCGGGCGTACCTCCCAGTTCCTCTTCAGCTATCGGAACTTCTTGCGGCAGCCTGGTCGAAAGCTGAGGTTGACCGCCTCGGAGTGCCCGTCCTGTCCGGGGTGCCAGTACGACGATGTCGCGGTGGTCAGGGACGGGCTGGAGCATGTGGTGGGCATGCTCCCGCTTCCGGCACGTACCGAACTGCGACGACTACTTGCCGGCCTCGATGCGGAGTTCCGCCGCAGGACACTTCACGATCCTGATCCAAGCCATTGGCTGGACTGGAGTGGAAAGCCGTATCCGTGGTGGCACCGACGGCTGTACGTGGGCGGATGAGGGCGAGGAGAGCTGAAGCGCGGACTGAGCGGATCGAGGCGGCTCTGAGTTTTCACAGTTCAGGCGACGCTCTGTGACTGTGCGCCGCTGCCGACGAGAACGGCATTTCGGCTACGCCTCGCTGCCAGTGAGGAGCCCAAGAGCGGCCGCTCCGGTCGGGCCTGGGCTCGCTGGCTCTCGGACCGCTGTTGTCCGGTCACCCGTCGGCTTCGTCGCGCCGCCGTTCCGGGGCGGTGTCCGGGTCGTCGTCGCCGGCTTGGCTGTTCGCCGGAACTTACCCGATGTTCAGGTGGCCTGCGGTCGCTCGTGGGGCGCGGCCGCGCCGCTGGCATTGCCCGGCCGCCGCTGGGTAGTTGAAGCTGGCGGGACTGTCCGTCCGGAGGTCCGCCTCGGGCTTGAGGAAGACCGGCACGATCAGCCGCGCCACCTTCCCCTCGTCCGAAACCTGGTGCCGCCCAGGGTAGTGATCTGCACGATTTGCACCGGTGAGGAGTGGGCGTCGGTGAACACCGCGCCGTCGACGCCGCGCTCGCTGCGGATGTCGACGCCTTTGCCCAACATCCGGCAGGAGAAAGGGATGTCGAGGGCGGTCACCCACCCTTCGGCCTCCTGGCTGTCCGGGAACCGGTCCAGTGCCACCCATCGGTGGGTTGTGCCTGCCGTGGACACTCCTGCCCTTCCGCCGGGCGGAGTTGAGTACGGGTACTCATGTACCTCACCGCCAGCTGCGGCACCCTGCACCCATGACCGATGCCTTTCCAGCACCGGAACGACGACGCCCCTGGTCGCGCCGAACGCGCCTGGGTGTGGACCTCGCCCTCGCGATCCCGCTGTTCCTCTTGGAGACTGCGTGGCTCGTGGTGGACTGGATTTTCCGCTACGGCCTGGAGCTATGGGCTGCGCAAGGCGAACAGGCGCGGATCGACGTGGCCAGCCTCGCGCACACGGGTCGGGTACGGGTACTGCTGATCTCCGTACTGATCGTGGCAGTTCTCGCGGCAGTCTTCCGCGCCCGCTGGACGGTGATCGCACATCTGCTGGTGGCCCTCCTCGCGTACGGATCGCTGACGGCTGCGCAGTACGACTGGGAGCGCAGGCACGCCCCGCCACCCGGGTGCGTCCGCTACAGCGCGAACTGCTGAAGCCACCGGGCGTGAATCGAGCCGCGTTGCCATCTGACTGTGCGCTCCGTGAGCGCGCCGTGTGTGCGCACCACCCGAAGCACGTGGGTACATGGCGGCTGTCTGGTCCGCCGCCCCGGCCTGTGGTTCCGCGTGGGTGTGCCGCAGGCTTGTTCCCCCCGAAGGCGCCTATCCGTTGGCTCCGGTGCCCGCGTTCGCCGTGGTGCAGTTCCTGGAGCGGACAGTGGGCCTGCCCGGGCTGAGCCGGAGGACGGTGCTGCTTACCGACTCTCCGGTCGGTTCGGCGGTTTCCCTGGGCCCGACCCAAGGGGTGCGGGGGTTGTGGGTGTCGGTGTCGACGGTTGGACCGCTGACTGGCGTGCTGGACGGACTGGCCTCAGGGGCAGCCTGGTAACGGCACTGCCCTGAAACTCGCTATTCGTTGATGCGTCAATAATTGCGCTGTGAGGCAGGTGCAAACGGAGCTATTAAGCGTTGTGTTCGCATGGCCTCTCGATCGTTGGATATGCATGCTGTTGTTCGTGGGGCCCGTGACATGCAACGCCTGTACTTCCGCGAAAGGGACGGCATGGCCGCCAGTGCAACGCGTCGTCTGTATGAAGCTTTTCCCTTTCCTTCGCCCGGAGTGAACCGGCCGCTGATCGACGTCGTGGCAAACGAGTTGCCCCTGGTCGTCGAAGGCGGCCTGCGTGATGGCTGGTCGGTGCTGGACGCAGGGTGCGGCACCGGCCACACCATGATCGGCCTGGCCCGCGCCTATCCGAACGTGCACTTTGTGGGGCTGGAACCGTCCAACGCCTCACGCGGTATTGCACAGCGCCTGGCCGAGCGGCACGGCATCACGAATGTGGAGTTCGCCGACGGCGCGATGCCGGACGCCGTACTTGAGCGCCGTTTTGAATTCGTCTACAGCTTCGGTGTCGTCCATCACCTTCCAGATCCAAAGGCAGGGCTCAAGTGGCTTGGTGACCACCTGGCCGACCACGGACTACTGCATTTGTGGCTGTACAACGCCATCGGCGAGGTCCAGCGCATGCGTGACCGCGAATTGGTCCGGTTGATGGCTGCAGATGAGGATAGCCATGGGCTCGACGTCGTCAGGGCTCTCGGGCTCTCTCTGTCACTCGACGCCTACGGCATGCCTGGTGCCTGGGCCGGCGCCGCGCTGGACCAGGACGAGCAGGACGTCTTCGACGCGGACGCCTACCTCAATCCCGTGGTGCACACCCTGCGGTTCGGCGACCTCCCCGAGCTGTTGGACGGCGTGACCGACTGGGTGGCGGCCGATCGCGTCTATGGGCCCGATGGCGCCCCGTACCTGGACCTGAGCGGCACCGGTGAGTTTGCCGCGCAGGGTCCCGAGGTGCTGCGCCCCGAAGACCTCTTCGAAGATCCCGGGCTACGGACCCGGATCGGGGGCCTCGGCAACCTCGATCGGCTGCGGGCGGTGGAACTCGTCCAACGGCCCACCGGCTTCCGGGTGCTGGCCGGACGCGGCGGTTCCCTGCGCCGGTGTACCCGGCGCGTCGCAGGAAATCTCCTGACCGGACCTGCCCGCGGGGCTCCGCTCCCCTGAGCGCCAGGACTGTAGCTCGGCACAAGGCCGCATCCAGTGCGAAGCAGGGAACGTCCCCCGCGGCTCCCAAGGAAAGGTCCTTCACTTCCGTGCTCGACCCCCGTATCAAGGAATGCTTCCTCGACGGCCTCAACGCGGCCCCGCCTCCGGAAGCGATGACTCCCGCCGCACTGCGTACCGCGCTGGAAGGCATGCTCACCTTCTGCGCCCCGCCTCCCCCCATCGCCCAGGTCGTCGACGGCACGACCTCGAAAGCCGCCAGGGCGGTGCCGTTCCGGGTCTACCACCCGCAGCCGGGGACCCCCCTGCCGCTGGTCGTGTACTTCCACGGCGGCGGTTGGACAGCCGGCGGCATCGCGTTCATGGACCCGCCGTTGCGGGCCTTGGCGGTCGAGGCGGGCGTGGTGGTGCTCAGCGCGGGGTACCGGCTCGCGCCGGAGCATCCCTTCCCGGCCGGGCTGCACGACGCGCAGGCCGTCACCTCCTGGGCATTCGAAAACGCCGCCGCGCTCGGGGCCGACCCCGCGCGGTTCGCGATCGCCGGGGACAGCGCGGGCGCGGCCCTCGCGGCCGTCGTCGCGCTGGAAGCCCGCGGTTCGGCCGTCTCCATCGGCCACCAGCTCCTGATCAACCCGGCCGTCGACCCGCGCATGAACACCGCCTCGTACCGGGAGTTCGCCACGGGCTACCAGAACAGTGCGTCGATGATGAACCTGTGCTGGCGCACGTACCTGAACCGGCCCGACGGGCCGTTGGACGACGTGCCCTGGCAGGCCGCCCCCGTCTTCGCCCCTGACCTCTCCGGCCTACCGCCGGCCAGCGTCCTCACGGTCGAGTACGACCCGCTGCGCGACGAGGGCGAGGCATTCGCCGCGCGGATGGCCACCGCCGGCGTGCCGACCACGTTCGTGTGCTGCCCGGGTCTCATCCACTGCGCACTCCACCTGGACGGCGTGGCCCCTCGCGCAGCCTCCCTACGTCAGCACGCGGCGCGGGCGCTGACCACCGCGTTCGCCTGACCCAGCCCCCGTTCCAGACAGAGAGGACCTCGCATGGCAGACGACGCGCACGCCCCGATGTACGGGGCCATCGCTGAGATCTACGACCGACTGGACGACTGGATCGTCGCCACCTGGCACGAGCAGCCCGTCTCCGGGCGGGTGGCCTTCCTGCGCAAGCGCTGGGAGCAACGCGGCGGTGAGGTGCGGGACGTGCTGGATCTGTGCTGCGGCACCGGCAGCGTGCTGCACGAGCTCAAACAGGCCGGCTACGCGGTCACCGGGCTTGACCGGTCCCCGCAGATGCTCGGCCTCGCCAGACAGCGCCTCGGAGACGGAACCGCACTGATCCAGGCGCAACTGCCCGACATCCCGGTGCCCGACGCCGCCATGGACGCGGTGTGTTCCACCGGCGCGGCGCTGAGCTACACCCCCGGTGAGGCAGAGCTGACCCGGATCCTCCTGGCCGCGCACCGCGTCTTGCGCCCGGGCGGCGTCCTCGTCTTCGACGTCCTGTCCCGCCACATGATCACCGAACACGCGGGCCGGCACGTATGGGCCGCGGATCAGGGCGACTTCGCCTTCATCTGGGAGTTCACCAACCCCGACGAGAAGTACAGCGACGCCTTCTACACACAGTTCCTCCGGGAGGGCGGACCGACTTCCACCCGGTTTGTGCGTACCAGGGAGAAGCATCGGCTGTATGTCCTCGACCGCTCCCTGGTGCGCCGCAGCGCCGAGCAGGCCGGCTTCACCACGGCGGAGGTGCTCGACAACTACACCGACGCCCCCGCCCACGAGAGCACGCTCTACGACACCTGGGTCCTGACCCGTGCCTGAGGAGGTACACCGAGCATGATGCAGGGACAGCCGCACCAGGATGCGGGCATGCCCGAGCCGTACGCCGCGACCGCCGACGTGTACGACCGGCTCGTCGCGTACGCCATCGCCCAGTGGGGAGAGTCTCCCCGGCCGCGGATGGCCGACTTCATCGAGCAGGCATGGAAGGCTCGCGGGCAGCGCGTGCGCCGGGTGCTGGAGCTGTGTTGCGGCACCGGGCTGATGACCGAGGAACTGGTGCGGCGCGGTTACGAGGTGACCGCCGTCGACCGTTCCGAGACCATGTTGGCCCTGGCGAAGAAGCGGGTCGGCGGTGCAGCCGACTTCCGACAGATCGAACTCCCCGCCCCGCTGCCCGGCGACACGGACGCCGTGGTGTGCACCGCAGCCGCGTTCAACTACCAGTCCAGCGCGCACTCGCTGGGAGAAACCCTGCACGCCGTGGCCACGGTGCTGCCGGCCGGTGCGACGTTCGTCTTCGACATCGAGACTGCCGCGCTCCTCAAGGGACACTGGGGCAACCGCATGTGGGCCGCCGACGAGGGCGACCTGGCGTTCATCTGGAACTTCACCAGTCAGCCGGACACCACCTACTGCGACGTGCACTACACCCAGTTCACGCGCTCCGAAGCGGGACCGGACACCTACACCGGCACCCGCGAGGTGCACCGGCTGTACGCCTTCGACCACGACACCGTCCGCGCCCAGGCACGCGCCGCCGGATTCGCACGGGCGGAAGTGTTCGACAACTACACCGAACGCCCCGCCACCGACGCCACCCACTACGAGACGTGGTTCCTCACCCGGGACGAGAGCTGAGCCATGCTTATCTGCGGACTGAAACTCACCCACGACGGTGGCCTGGCCGTCGTGGAAGGCGGCAGGCTCCTGTTCTCCGTGGAAATGGAGAAACTGGACAACAACCGGCGATTCCAACCGCTGGACCGTCTGGAGCTGGTGGAGGACGTCCTCGCCCGGGAAGGCGTCACCGGCGGCGACATCGACCGGTTCGTGGTGGACGGCTGGTTCGCCCCGCTGGGCCAGGACCAGCGACACCCGGCCTTGCACGTGACCCACCGAGGGCGCCCGGTCACCCTGCCGGTGGCTCCCTACGTGGATCAGCCCGGCGCGGACGTGCTCGCCCGACACACCTTCGCCGGCCTTCCACTCGGCTCCGCGACGCACACCTACAGCAGCTACCACCACAGCACCCAGCACCTGATGGGCGCCTACGCCACCAGCCCCTTCGCCCAGCGAGGCCAGGACGCCCTGGTACTGGTGTGGGACGGCGGCATGGTTCCTGTCCTGTACCGGGTGCAGCCCGAACCCCTCCACGTGGTCCGACTGGGCGAGCTGTTCCCCTTGTACGGCAGCATCTTCGCGGACTTCTGCGCCGCACTCCCGCCGTTTCGCAGCACCACGGCACCGGCCGCGCCCGACCCGCAGCTCATGCCCCGCAACCTGGACGTGGCAGGTAAGGCCATGGCGTACGCCGGGCTCGGTACGGACGACCCGGACTTCGACGGGGTCCTCGCCGAGCACCTCGACGGCATGGACCTGTCCTTCACCATGGGGGACGACCTCGCCCGCGCCCTCACCGAACGCCACAGCCCCCCATGGCCCGACGCCTCGGACGCCGATCTCATCGCCAGCCTCCAGGGCTACCTGGGCCGCAGGCTGCACGCCGCCCTCAGCGCCGCCATGCGCGACGACGATCTGCCGCGCCGCCTGTGTCTGGCCGGTGGCTGCGCACTGAACATCAAATGGAACAGCCGGCTGCGCTCCTCCGGCCTGTTCGAGCAGGTATGGGTGCCGCCGTTCCCCAACGACTCCGGGGCCGCCCTGGGGGCCGCCACCGTGGAGTGGTCACGCACCGGCGCGCCGCCCGCCATGGACTGGTCCGTCTACCGGGGCCCCCAGCTCCAGCCGGCGGAGGGCGATCCGCCGGGCTGGACCTCCGCCCCCTGCGACATCGACGGACTGGCGCGCTTCCTCCACGACAGCGAACGGCCCGTCGTCGTCCTCACCGGGCGAGCGGAACTGGGACCACGGGCCCTGGGGCACCGCAGCATCTTCGCGCCGGCCACCGTCCCCGGCATGAAGGAGCACCTCAACCGCATCAAGGACCGCGAGGACTACCGTCCCGTCGCCCCGGTGTGCCTGGAACACCGCGCCCCGGAGCTGTTCTCCCCGGGCACCCCCGACCCCCACATGCTCTTCGACCATGACACCCGGGTCGGCTGGGAAGCCAAGGTACCCGCGGTCGTGCACCTGGACGGCACCGCACGTCTGCAGACCGTCAACGACCGGGAGGCGCCCTTCGTCCACGAGCTGCTGACCGCCTACGAGAGGCTGTCCGGCATCCCGCTGCTCTGCAACACCAGTGCCAACCACAAGGGCCGCGGATTCTTCCCGGACGTCACCTCGGCCGCGGCGTGGGGACGCGTGCCGGCCATCTGGTCCGAAGGCCGCCTCTACCGCCGAGCATGAACACCTTCCGGACCGCGACGGCACGCGATCTCCCCGATGTCGCCGCCACCTTGACCGAGGCGTTCGCCGCCGACCCGCCGACCCAATGGGTCTTCCCGGACGGTGCCGCTGCGGTCTCCCGTTTCTTCTTCGGTGTCGCCGACCGTGCCCGCGAGGCCGGCGGGATCGTCGAACTACTCCCCGGCACCGCCGCGATGATCGCCCTACCCCCGCACGTACGACTACCCGACGCCCCAGCCTGCGGCCGACAGGCCGAGATGCAGCGCAGGCTGGGCGAACGCCGCCCCCGCACTCCGCACTACTACCTCCTCTTCTACGGCGTGCGCACCGCCCATCAGAGCTCCGGCCTGGGGGGACGGATGCTCTCCGACCTCATCTCCCTGGCCGACCGCGACCGCGTGGGCACCTACACCGAGGCCAGCACCTGGCGCGGCGCCCGCCTGATGTTGCGTCACGGCTTCCACACCGCACAGCCGCTGCGGCTTCCCCACGGGCCACCCATGTTCCCCCTCTGGAGAGACCCGATCCATGACTACTGCGACTGAGGGCGCGGAGCGTGCAGTTGACACCTGGCTCCAACGCATCCGCAAAGGCCCACCCGGACCGTTCCCACACCGTCTGGTCGCCCGTGCCGTACAGGCATACGGCACCACGGCCCTGCCCGCGCGCCTGAGAGGGCAGCTCGTCGAAGCCTGGGAGTGGGCCCGCAACTGCTCCCTCGAACCCGGCAGTCAGGACTGGGCGACCGCTGCCTGGCTGGACTGCCTGACCGCCTCACTGCGCAACACCCCCTCCTACGGCGCGTACACGATGACGTCACTTTTCGGCCAGTGGAGCCGTCTGGGCGACTTCCCCCGCCGCAACGCACAACTGTCCGCGCTGCTCACAGCAGACCTGATCCGGCACGAACTGCGGCGTGCCACCCACGAGGACCATCTCGGCGAACGCCGCTCTCGCACCACGGCAGCCACACTCCTCGCCCGCCATCTGGACGAAGACCGCGGCTGGAGCGAAACCAACTGCCGACCCAAACACCAGGGGGGCCCGCAAGCCATACAGCGCTGCAACCACCTGCTGTCCGCAGGCGGCCGTGGGCTACCCACCACCCTCGCACTGCTGGTGGAGTCATCACTCCCGGTGGCCACGGCGGAGCCGGACGAGCCCCTGTTCATCCGCTCCGTACAGATCATGGAACTCCTCGCCGAGCAGGCCGCGTTCCACCTCAGGGAAACCCATCGGCAGGCACACGCCACCACCCCGGAGCCGTCCGCGCTGGCCTTTCTGCTGCATGCCACCGCGGACAGCCTCGACCGTGCCCAGCACGTCTTCCGCCTGGTGGCCACCATCGATCCCACCCAGTTCGCCACCATCCGCGCGGCCACCGCAGGCACGGGCGCACTGCAGTCAACGGGTTTCGCCCGCTTGGAACGCTGCTGCCGCGGTGAGGACGCGCTGCGTCCGGAGACCGTGGACGCAGTCGGGCTCGCAACAGCTCCGGCCCCCATCCCTTCGCTGTCCGCCACACTCGCACGCGTCACCACCCGTCTGGAGGCACACAACCAGACCGCAGCCGAACAGTTACGCATGGCCGTCCAGGCTGTGAACGAGCAGTGGCAACGGTGGAAGCGCACCCACCTCGGTGTTGCGAAGAAGATCATCGGCGATGTGCCAGGCACCGGCGGTACCGACGGTGTGCGCTACCTCGCCCGTCACCTTGAGGAGCCGCTCCTGTGAAGCCCGCTGACGCGAAACCGCCCCACATGGACCACGACACCTTCCGCTCCCTGGGCCATCAGGCCATCGACTGGATCGCCGACTACTGGCAGCGTTTGGCGGAGCGACCCGTCGCTCCCCCCGTCGAACCCGGCAGCATCCGCGCCCAGTTACCGACGGCCCCACCCGAGTGCGGCGAGGACTTTCCCGTACTGCTGTCCGACCTCGAACGGATCGTGCTGCCGGGCCTGCTGCACTGGCAGCACCCCCGTTTCTTCGGTTACTTCCCCGCGAACGCTTCCGGCCCCGCCGTCCTGGCCGAGCTGTTGTCCGCGGGCCTGGGCATCCAGGGGATGAACTGGAACACCAGCCCGGCCTGCACCGAGATCGAACAGCAGATGCTGGACTGGTTCGTGCACCTGCTCGGCCTACCCGAGCACCTCCGCGGTGGGGGAGTCATCCAGGACACCGCCTCCAGCGCCCTCCTGGTGGCACTGCTCACCGCCCTGCACCAGGCCAGTGCGGGCCGCACCCGCGACCACGGCACCGGCGAGTGCGGCTACCGGGTGTACCTGACCGCCGAGACGCACTCGGCGGCCCGCAAGGCCGCCGTCATCACCGGACTGGGCCTGCGGGCCATGTGCGAGGTGGCCACCGACGCCGACGGCGCCATGGACGCAGTCGATCTGGAAAGACACCTCCGGGCCGACCGGGCCGCAGGTCTGACCCCGCTGATGGTCGTGGCCACCCGAGGCACCACCTCCCATCTCTCCTTCGACCCCCTGGAGGACATCGGCCCCGTGTGTCGTCGGCACGGCGTGTGGCTCCACGTCGACGCCGCATACGCCGGAGTGGCCGCGGTCTGCGACGAACTGCGCTGGGTCAACGACGGCGTGCGCTACGCGGACTCCTACTGCACCAACCCGCACAAGTGGCTGCTGACCAACTTCGACTGCGACCTGCTGTGGGTGGCCCACCCCGAAGTCCTCGTCAGCGCCCTGAGCGTGCTCCCCGAATACCTGCGCAACTCGGCCTCCGAATCGGGCCGGGTGACCGACTACCGGCACTGGCAGGTCCCACTGGGCCGGCGCTTCCGCGCACTGAAACTGTGGTCCGTCCTCCACTGGTACGGCGCCGAGGGGCTGCGCGCCCACATCCGCACCGGCGTTCGGCATGCCCAGCTCTTCGCGGACCTGGTCGGCGCCGACGACCGCTTCACCCTGGTCACCCCTCCCGCCCTCGGCCTGGTGACGTTCCGTCAGACCGGAACGGACGAGGAGAACCGGAACCTCCTGCAAGCCATCAACACCGAGGGAACCACCTTCCTCACCCACTCCGAGAAGAACGGCACCTTCTTCCTGCGCTTCGCCGCCGGCGGCACCCTCACCGAGGACCACCACGTACGCGAAGCATGGCGCGCCGTCCAGAACGCGATCCCTCGCGCACAACACCTCGCCGGCGGCTCGGCTGATGCGCTGCCCGAGTAGGGACCGGCGCTTTCGGCTGGTGCTCCGGTCGTTCGCTGGCCGGAGCCGGCCCGACGGCGGCTGCACCGCAGTAGCACCTCCGACACCAACTCCTCGCACTGGCAAGGGGCAGGTGCTCATTCGCTGATGGGGTAGCGCGGGGCCTGCGGGCCTTCGATGGTGATCCATTGGAGTTCGGTGAACGCCTCCAGTCCGGCCCGTCCGCCGGACTTGCCGTAGCCGCTGTTCCTCACCCCGCCGAAGGGGACCTGCGGTTCGTCGTCGAGGGTGGCACCGTTGATGTGGCACATGCCGGTGTTGATGCGTTTGGCGAGGTTCAGGGCGAGGGGGATGTTGCGGGTGAAGATGGCCGAGGTGAGGCCGTAGTCGTTGTCGTTGGCTACGCGCAGGGCCTCTTCGTGGCCGTCGACGGTGCTGACGGTGACCATGGGGCCGAAGGACTCCTCCTGGTAGACGCGCATGCCGGGTGCGACATCGGCCAGCACGGTCGGGGCGAAGCACGGGCCGTGGGCCGTTCCTCCCGCCAGCAGGCGCGCACCCGCTCCGACGGCGTCCTGGACCAGGCCGGTCAGGCGGGAGACGGTGTTCCGGCCGACGACGGGGCCGAGCACGGTCTGCGGATCACGGGGGTCGCCGTAGGTGATGGTGCCGGCCAGGGCGGCGAGGCGCCGGGTGAACTCGTCCGCGATGGCACGGTCGACGATGACGCGTTCGGTGGACAGGCAGCCCTGGCCCGAGTTGGCGAACGCGCCGAAGCCCACTGCGCCGACCGCGTGGTCGAGGTCGGCGTCGGCGAGGACGATGACCGGTGCCTTGCCGCCGAGTTCGAGGATCGCCGGCTTCAAGTGCGAGGCGGCCTTCTCGCCGATGATGCGGCCGACTCGGGTGGAGCCGGTGAAGTGGACGCGCCGGACGGCCGGGTGCGCGATGAGTGCGTCGACCACGTCGGGGGCGTCCTCGGGTGCGTTGGTGACCAGGTTGAGCACCCCGTCGGGCAGTCCGGCCTCGGTGAAGCACTCGGCGACCAGGCCGTGGGTGCGCGGTGTCTGCTCCGAGGCCTTCATCACGACGGTGTTGCCGAGGACCAGCGCCGCCGGGAGGGAGGCGCCCACCAGCAGCGCCGGGGCGTTCCAGGGAATGATGCTCGCGACCACGCCGACCGGCTTGCGGATCGCGATCGAAGTGCGCCCTGAGGTCTCGGAGGGGATGACCTCGCCGGTCAGGCCCTCGTGGGCGGCGCTCGCCGCGTAGCGGATCTTCTCGGTGAGGCCCTTGACGTTGTAGGCGCCCCAGGCGGCGGGGCCGCCCATCTCGGCGGTGATCGCCTCGGTCAGTTCCTGGGCCCGTGCTTCCAGCTTCTCGGCCGCTGCCCACAGGAAGCGGCGGCGCTCGCTCGGTGCCAGCGCCGCCCAGGCGCCGAACGCCTGCTCGGCTGCTTCGGCTGCGCGCACGACGTCCGCGGTGCAAGCGGCTGCGGCGCGGGAGGCCACCTGGCCGGTGAACGGGTCGTGTGCCGCGTAGCTCCGGCTGTTCGCCGCCGGCTGCCATGCGCCGCCGATCAGCAGCCGCTGGATGGGGGGCTCGGTGGTGGGGGTCATGTGCTCTCCCGTCCTGCTCGCCCCGCCCTCGGGGGGCGGGGCGAGCGGTGGTGGTGTGCGGGCTTCCGGGTTACCGCTGGGCGGCCAGGCCGTCGCGGTGGATGCGGGTCTGCTCGGCGACACGGCGGCCGAGGTGGCGCGCGGTGCTCAGGTCGGCGTCGTGCACGGCGGCGGTGTCGTTGAAGCTCTGCGCACCGGCGCCGAGGTAGAAGCCGAGCCGGTTGTCGTCCCCGGGGCTGGAGGCCGTGGTGTTCCAGCCCGGCAGCAGGCCCAGGCTGACCCAGAGCATCCCGTGCTGGGCGGCCAGGAGGGCGAAGTACTGCAGGGTGTGCATCTTGTCCCCGCTCATGGAGCCGGAGTTGGTGAATCCGGCGGCGAGCTTGTCGCTCCAGGCACGGGTCATCCATCGCTTGCTGGTGGCTTCGGCGAAGGCGTGGAAGGCCCCGGAGGCGGTGCCCATGTAGGTGGGGGAGCCGAAGATGATGGCGTCGGAGCCGTCCAGCACCTCCCAGTCCGTGTCGCTGAGGGAGGCGACGTCCACGCGGTGGACCTGCGTCCCGGAAACGGAGTGCGCGCCGTCGGCCACGGCCGTGGCGATCTGCGCCGTGTGACCGTAACCGGAGTAGGAGGCGATGCTGATCGAGATGTCGGACACGGTGTTTCCTCTCATGGCGCCGGCGAGTGCTGGCGCGGCGTCTTCGAATGCCGACGAGCTGGACTGACCGTCCGCTCGCGCGGCGAAGAGGTGTGGGACGCGCTCGTACGGCCCGCGGTGCGCGGCCGGGACGAGAGGCCCGTGGACCCCTGTGTGGGTGCGGGCCTGTTGAGGAGCAGCCCTTGATCGACGATCACCTGTATCGCTGATCCGCTATTGAGCGTAGCACTGATAAGGCGGCGATACGCAAGAAGGCGTATCGTTGTTCCATGGATGAGGGAAGGCACGCCGCCAGGTATCGGGTTCTCCAGGTCGCAGCCGAGCTGCTGGAGGAGGGGGGTAGCGAGGCGGTTTCCACGCGGGCCGTCGCCACCGCGGCAGGGATCACAGCGCCGGCGCTGTACCGGATGTTCGGGGACAAGGACGGGCTGCTCGCCGAGCTGGCCACCCACGGATTCGAGATGTACCTGGCCGAGAAACACGAGGCACTGTCCCAATCCGAGGACCCGGTGGCCGATCTCTACCGGGGCTGGGACCTGCACGTCGACTTCGGCCTGCGACACCCCGCGTTCTACCTGCTCATGTACGGAACGGCCCGCCCCGGTCGCAAGCCCCCGGCGGCCGACGAGGCGCACGCCCTGCTGGTGAGCCTGCTCGAACGGGCCGCCGCCGACGGCCGCCTTCGGGTGCCGGTGGAGGAGGCAACCCACGTGGTCCACGCCGCGACAACCGGTGCCACCCTGGCGCTGATCGGCGAAGAGGCGTCACAGCGGAAACCATCGACCTCGACACGACTGCGGAACATCGTCCTCGGATCCATCACCACCGACCCACCCGTCGTCGCCACCGGCACGGACCGGGCATCCCGAGCGCTCGCACTCGATGCCGCGCTCACCCTCGAAGACGGCGCCGCGCCCCCCTTGCGTGCGACCGAGACCGCGCTGCTACGCGACTGGCTGCGCCGCCTCGCCGAGTAGACCACCCGACGGCGCCCAGGAACTGCCCGACCGTGCCGGCCGGCCTGGACGGCTCCGGCCGCACTGCGCGGCCGACGACGTTGTGGTGCGCGGCCGGTACGTCCATGTGGGGCTCTAGCCGGCGTCGATGCCTTCGCCGGCGTCATGGACAAGCGGTAGGCCCGGCTTTCGGACCGCTGTCGTCCGGTCGCCCCTCCACCTTTGCCGCGCGCCGCCTGGCTGCCTGGCCGCACTCCGAGGTCGGCCCGGCCTCTGGCCCTGCTGTTAGGGACTGCTTGAGACCTTGGGGCGGGGCAAGAACTGATCGCCTCAGATTGAGAGGCGCAGGTTGGGCGGTTACCGGTCATCGAGGCGTTGAAGGATCTGCGTGAACTCGCCGTTCTCGAGCAGGCCAGTGAGGACCTGGGTCATGTTGGTGATGCCGGCATCGCGGACGATGAGGCCGTCCGAGACCCAGAAGTAGCGGCCTGCGAGGGCTTCCCCGCTGGCGGCCCATCGCTGCATGAGCAGCTCGATCTGGGCGAGGGTGATGATGGTCGCGCTCCACCGGGAGCCGTCCTTGAGGTCCACGAAGACGTCGACGTTGTCCACCAACTCCACGTCCTCGTCGGCACTCGGCAGGAACGCGGCCTCGAACTGCTCTGTGCGGACGCGGTACCAGGGGCCGTCCCAGCTGCCCGGCGTTGTGCTGTGGCTCATCAGAAGAGTGTGCCGGGCCGATTTGCCCTCCTCAACTGATCTGCCGGACCCGAGTCGTAACCTCGGGGAAGGGGCCTCGTTATGCAGCGGAGGGCTCGCGGGAGGGGAGGCGTGTATGGCCTGGATCTGCCCATTGTGTTGCAGTGCCAACGGGGTGCCGTTCATCAAGAGTCCACCTGATGGCCTGCATCCCCTTCCGTGCTTGCACTGCAAGCGCAGTGTCTCCCTGGCGCACGCGCCTATGGCTGAGCTGGTGGCCTCCGCGCCGTGTAGCACTGGCGGTTGTACCGGTGCGGTCGTTGACCGCTTTCGGTATGGCCCGCAGGCTCAACTCGTCGCGGTGGATGAGGGATGCTGCACGTCATGCGGCATTCGCAAGCCGCGGGAAGCGCCCCGAACGGGGCGGTGTCTGCCCTCACCCGGTCCCAGGGGACACCTGCCCTTGCCGGCCGACCGAGTGGGTATAGAGGAGAGCTGAGGAAGTAACGATGACTCCTGCCTGTCCCGCCTGTGGAAGTCCGATGCGGCTGAACCACGCGACCGTACAAGTACCCGCTGGAATCTGGTGGGTGTGCTGCGACCAGTTCTATCGGCGCCACGACGGCGAGCACGAAATGCAAGCCGATCATCCACTCAAACGGCTGGGGGTCGTCAGGTGAGCGATCGTCACAAAGGAATGGAAGAAGACGAACCGCCCGAGAACATCACCTTGCCGGGGTCCGGTACTCATCGCGACGATGACGACGAGTAGCTGAAGGCAGTCGGGGACGAAGTTTCCCCTGTGGCTGTCTGAACTGCGTCGCTGGCCGCCTACGAGGAACAGACTCGGTTCTGATCCACGTCTTGTGGGTCAGTGGCGCGGCGTCACTGACCAGTGCGCCGATCCTCGTAGGTCGGCCCCCGTACGGGCAGTCGGACAGTGACTGGGCACAGTTATGGCCGGGGCGGGTCCTCGGCTCCGCGCATACAGTGACCGGGGCCTGGTCGTGTTCTTCGATGGCGCTGGCATCGCCGACCGTCGCCGCCCACGGCCGCGGTGCCCGGGAACCGCCGAGGTCCAGGCCCGCGACAGGCACCGGCTCGGCGGGCCGGCCACGCGTCCGCGCGCACCTGCCGTGGTGCGGGCCGACGATCTCCTACCACCCGTGCGAGGACGACCGCTGCTCCGCTGCTCGGCCACGCGCGTAGATTTGGCAGGCAGGAGCCACTTTTCCCCATGGCCGGTTCTCTATGACCCATCTGGGTCAAATCGCTCTGTCTGCGGTGCCGTGGTGCAAATAGTGACGAAGATTGCCCCCAGCGTATGGCCGCCGATGTCGGGCGCCTACGCCGTCCTTCCCGAATCCGCAGAGGAGTGCCGTGGCCACCGATGACCGCGAATTACTGCTGAGCCGCAATCCGGACAAGCGCGCCCTGAGCGAGAAGATGCACCGCCTCGGCTTCGGAAGCTATTACGACTTCCCGGAGAAGATCCCGGCCATCAAGTCGACCGAAGTGCCCGCCAATCACTGGAAGGACCCCGTCGGGAACAACAGCGACGGCTACGGGGTCGTCGGCAACTGGAAGGTGATGAGCTACTACCGGGGCGTGCCGGCCTACGTCGGGGACCCGGTCTTCAACGACACCCCTGACGACGCCTCGATGACGGTGGGCGGGTCCCGGACCATCGGCTCGGAGTACACCTTCGGTGTCGAGTACTCGGCCGAGGCGGGCTTCTTCGACCTGGTCAAGGTCTCCACCACGTACTCCTTCAGCGCCAGTTGGAGCGAGTCGACCACCTTCTCCCAGTCGATGACCGTGAACATCCGACCGGGCTGGGTGTCCTGGATCGAGGTCTCCCCGGTGGCCCGTGTCCTCGACGGGGACTTCGTCTACCTGCGTGCCGCCTCCGGGACCCGGAAGATCGGCAAGTTCAGCGGCGTCATCGAAGCCCCCGGCATCGAGGGCAACTTGAAGGACCTGTACACCCTGCGCTCCACCCCCATGACCGACGCCCTCGCCTCCGAGGTGCGCGCCCTGGCTGGCCAGGCCGAATCCGCAGCGCAGGCGGTCGACGGCGGTGGACTGCGCTTCCCCGCCGACCTCCTCTCCGACGACCTGCGCGCGCAGGCCGAGCGGCACGACCTCGACCACTGACCGGAACGGGCCCAGGAGGCGAAGATGAGCACCGACGACACCGCCCGACCCTCGGATCCGGCCGCGATCGAGGTGGACGGCGCCCAGCGCGCAGCCAAGGACGACGAGTCCGGGATCCTGTCCAACCAGTACTTCATCCACTACAAGGACAAGGACAACGCCAAGCGGCGGCTCGCCGCCAACATGCCGTTCCTGCTCTACTGGTGCAAGGGCACGGGGGACACCTATTATCCCGTCGGCCTGTGGGACAACAAGGATTTCTCCCCCAAGAGCTCGGTGGACAAGTCCGGCATCGTCCAATGCCGTTTCGTGACCGCCGACGGGGACCTGGACAACCACACCGTCAAGGACGCCGAGTTCCAGTACCGCATCGGCAACGGTTCGTGGTCCCGGCCGGTCCAGCGCAAGGGCAAGTACCACTACATCGCCCACTCCGGCTCCAGCAACACCATGCGCAAGATCAACAACTGGAACATCTATCCGGAGCAGATCCGGTTCGCGCTGCGCTTCGACATCTCCGGCGTAGGCGACTCGTGGATCTCCGAGGACGAGTACACCGGCTCGATCCGGATGCGGGACAGCACCGGCGACCGCGCCTGGCTGGCCGCGGTCCGCCACGGCACCACCTGGGACGATCCCTTCGGCGGCAAGGTCACGTTCGCCCCACGCTCCTGGAACAACGACCTCGGCAAGGGTTGAACCGTAGCCCACCCACCCTGCGTGATCCGCCCCTGAACGACCGCGCCGCGGGCGCCGCGCCGCACCGCGCTTGTCCGCCCGGCCCGTACCAACGCCGGGCGGACACCACGCGGGGCGTCGTGGCGGCAGGCTCATGCCAGGGCTCTGGCGAGCAGGATCCATTCTGGCCGGCACCGCTGAGCGCGCCGAGGCATTCCCCCTGGAGCTGGAGGAGGCGATCAAGTAGAAGGGCGGCCTGTCTGGCCGGCCGTGTGGTCGCGGGCCTGCTGCGGGAATTGGTGCGCACCGTTCACCGCGTCGCAGGCGGCCCGTTCCGTTGGGCTCGGGTGGTCCGGCGCGCTCGCCGGACCGTCTGCTGGCCGCGGCCGCCCGCCGTCCAGCTGCCATCACCCGCTCGTCCGTTCGCCCGCTCGCCGTCAGCTCCGGCCAAAGCTGGACGCTCACCCAGTAGAAGTCCAGCCGTCCGGCTCCCGACCCGGTGCGCGCCTTCGTGCTCACCGGGTTGCGGGGGGTCTGATCGTTGCGCGGACAGTGGCTAGCGCCCGACCTCCCCCCCCGAGAGCCTCCTGACCATCGACCGCAACGGTCTCTGCACGGGCCCATCGACCGCAACGGTCCTACATGGGTCCAACCAACCGGGACGCCTCGCTCGAAGGCCCCAGACGCCGCCTTGGATGCCTTGGTGGGCGTTCGTTCCCAAGATCGGATCGGGACACGGGGACTTGGTGTTCCGGGAGGAACGGGCGCGGCGTACGCTACGTGACCATGTCGCGACTCACGGATGGCGCGGGCGGGGGAGGCACCGGCCTCGGCGCGGTGCGGCAGGCGGTCGTCCTGGCCGGCGGCTTCGGCAGCCGGTTACGGCCACTGACGCGGACCCGGCCGAAAACGATGGTCGAAGTGCACGGGATTCCGATCCTGCGCCATCAACTCGACTGGCTCGCCGAGTCGGGCGTGGAGCAGGTCGTCGTCTCCGCGGGGCACCTGGCGCCGGTGATCGGCGACTACCTCGCCGCGCACCAGCTGCCGCTGCGGGCGGATGTGGTCGCCGAGGAACGGCCCCTGGGCCGAGGTGGCGGGCTCAAGTTCGCATGCGCCGCCCTGGCCTGGCCCGACGAGCCGTGGTTGGCGCTGTACGGGGACATCTGGACGCGGTTCTCGCTTGCGGGGATGTTCGCCCACCACCGGCGTCACGCGGCGCTGGCCACGGTCGCCCTGCCTCGGCCCTGGCTGCCGAGGGGCAGCGTCGACTGTGACGAGCGGGGCCGAGTGACCTCGCTCGTCTCACATGCGCCACCGCCGTTACGGGTCAATGGCGGCGTCTACATCTTCGAACCGCGCGTTGCGGAACTGCTGCCCGACGAGGGGGACCACGAGCAAGGCACCCTCCCTCGTCTGATCCAGGAACGGCAGCTGATCGGCTATCTGGTGGACGGCCCGTGGCGGGCCATCAACACACCACGCGATCTGGACGACATCGAACGCGAACTCGCGTCATCTACGGATGATGTGTAGAAGAGGATCGCCATGCTGCTCGGACGGATCGGTGTATGGAGCGTGGGGCTGACCCACGGGGACCGCGGTGAGGCGAGAGAGGCCGCGGCGGAGCTGGAGGCACTCGGGTACGGCACGCTGTGGCTGGGCGGCACCCCCGGCCACAACCCGCAGCCGGATCTCGCTGCGGCGGCCGAAGTACTGGCGGTGACTGGACGGGTGGTGGTAGGGACCGCCTGTCTCTCGATCTGGGCACATCCTCCGGACCGGCTCGCCGAAGCCTACGAGGCACTGTCCGCCGCCGACCGCGCCCGACTGGTCACGGGCCTGGCGGTCAGCCATGCCCCGTTCACCGCACACTACCGGCAGCCGCTGACCGCCATGCGCCGCTATCTCGACGCTCTGGACGCCATCGGCACCGGACCGCCGCCTTCCGCACGGCTCATCGGCGCACACCGCCCGCGGATGACGCAGCTTGCCGCCGCCCGGACCGCCGGCACCCAGCCCTATCTCGTAGACACCAGCTACACCGTGCGGGCCCGTGCGCTGTTGGGTGCGGGCCCGCTGCTGGCGCCGGTGCAGACCGTGGTCCCGCTCACCGACCCGGTCGCGGCCCGGGCAGCGGCGCGCACCGTGCTCGCGCCTTATCTGACTCTGCCCAACCTCACCCGAACCTGGCTCGACTCCGGCTTCACCGAGGCCGATCTCCAGCACGGCGGCAGCGACCGCCTTGTCGACAGGCTCGTCGCCTGGGGGGACACCGAGCGGATTGCCACCCACGTCACCAACCATCTGCGAGCCGGCGCCGACCACGTCGCCGTCCACGTCGTCACCGAGCACCCCCGAGCCTTCCCACGCGCCGCTTGGTGCGTCCTGGCCTCGCTCCTTCCGACCACCTGACGGTGCTGCCGCCTGCCTGCGGGAGTGCCGCGGGTGCGGGCACCGTTCATGGCGGTCCTTGCGGCGGATCCTCCCTGCGTGCGGCAGGAGAGGGGCTCTGCGCGTTTCCCCTACACACCAAACCTTCGGAAAGGTGGCACAGTTGGTGACTGAGGAAGACCTGGCCTGTCAAGAGATCATCGGTCGGTACCAGTTCAACGGGGCAGGCGCGGGTGCGATGCCCCGGCTTCTCCAAGCCCTCGGTGACCCGGGACGGCACCTGCGGGGCATGACCGTCACCGGCACGAACGGGAAGGGATCGACCTGCGCGTTCGCCGTCTCAGCGTTGGCTGCGGCCGGACTGCGGATCGGAAGTATGCCCAGCCCGCACCTCCAGCGCGTCACCGAACGCATCCGGATCAACGGGACGCCCGCCTCTCCCGCCGCATGTCACCGAGCGTTCCAAAGGGTCGATGAAGCCCTCAGGAGTACAGGGCTCGTGGTCAACGCAGGAGCGGTCCATGCCGCCGCAGCCGCAGCCCATTTCGCCCTGTCGGGAGTGGACTTGGCCGTCCTGGAGGCGAACATCGGCGGCCGACGCACCGCGGTCAACTGCTTCGACACCGGAGTGAAGGTCATCACCGGAGTGGGACTGGACCACCAGCACCTGCTGGGAAACACCCTGGGCGAGATCGCACGCAACAAGGCAGGCATCGTTCGGGACGGCGACCACGTCGTGCTCGGCGAGATGCCGGAAGAGGCGGCACAAGCCGTAGAAGACGTCCTCAGCCACCACACGGGCGTGACCGCCTGGCGCCTCCACCAGGAAGTCCACTGCCGGCCGGGCACAGCCAGCGACGGGCGTACCGTGCTGGAGGTGGCCACCCCGCACGCCGTCCACCGGGACTTGACCTGTCCGCTCCGCGGCGAACACCAACATCACAACCTGGCACTGGCAGTGGCCGGCATCGACGCACTGACCGAACGAGGATCGATCCGCGCCGTCCCCGAGGAGGCGCTGAGCAGGGGCCTTGCCGCGACCCGTTGGCCCGGCCGCCTCGAACTCCTGGCACCGGCTCACCTCGATTCCTGGACCGGCCGTCTGCTTCTCGATGTCGCAGACAACCACCAGGGTGCAGCCACCGTGGCCTCGGAAATCCTGCGGGAATCCCGCGCCGCCGAGCGCACCGCCCTCGTCTTCGGCACCCTCCAGTACAAGAACGTGGCAACCATGCTTGAGCCACTACCGTCGGACTGGCCGGTGGTACTGACCCGAGTCGGACACCCCAACGAAGCAGATCCAACTGAGATGCGCACCGTCCTGACCTCACGCAGAGAACTGCATGTACGGCAGGAAACCGCCGACGCCGTCCGCCACGCCACCGAACTTGTCGGGCCCGGCGGCCTCGTCACCGTTCTGGGAGCCCCCTTCCTGATCGGCCGGGTCCGTGAGCTGTTCCGGCTCCCGCCCGGCTGATCGACGCTGTGGGTGGTTCCGAGGTCGGGCAGACGCTCGTGTGGCTCGTCGGCCGTCGTCTGCGGCGGGCGGCGGAAGATCGCCGAGCGGTTGAAGGACGTGGTGCTGGGCAGCACGCAGGAGCGGGCCCTGGAGGTGTGTGTGGGGGGCAGACGTCGGGGCCTTGCATGGTGCCGCCGCCGGTCTGTGCTGCTTGGACCGCGGGGTGCGTTGGCGGGCCTGCTGTGCCGCGACGTCGAGGCCGCCGCGCCTGCCGCGCGGCACGTGGTCTTCGACGTCGGCCTGGACGAGGTCGGCTTTCGCGACCCGGACGGTTTCCTGGGACGGTTGTTGGCTTGCGTCGTTTTCGGCCTCGCTGCACGGACGCCGCGGTCGGCCTCCCGTTGGCAGAGCGGATGCGAGCGTGGCCGCGGGTCGCCGCTGCGGATGCGCAGTTGCACGCCAGGCTGGTCGCCCTGGTGATTGCAACCTGCCCGCCGCCAAATGGTGCCCGTCGGCGCCGACCGGGGCGATGGCGCCGTGGAGCCGCTCGTGTCGGGCTGTCGGTGAAGAGGTCGGGCAGACGCCGGCTGCGACGGATCCGTCGTAGGCCATCGCGGGCCTGTCCGACTGGGCGCCGGTGCCGATACCCGGCCCGGCCGGCGCTACGGGGCCGTAGGGGAGGCCCGGTGTGACGGGGCCGTCCGCTGCACCCGGGCGGACGGGCGCGGCGGGCAGCATGGGGAATGACGGATCCGATACGACAGTCTCGGGGTCGGCTGGTCCTGCGGGGCCGGCTGGGAAGGACGGGGCGCCCGGCCGTGATGGTGCTCCGGGCCGCGTCGGGCAGATCTGCCCGACCGGGTATCGGCTCCATGCTCCGCTGGGCGATCCGGATGCGCTGGTGTGCCGCCGCGACGGTGTGTCCGCGTCGCCGGATCCCGGGCCGTCGACCTCGCAGCCGGCCGCCCTCGCCCCGGATCGACGCCGCACCTGAATGCCCCCTCATCCAGACGCCTCGCCCTGCGTCGGCAGGACGGGGCGTCTCGGCGGTTCAGTTCGGAGTCGACTGGGGGGTGAACGGAGTTGGCTCAGATGGCGAGCAGTTGCTCGTACTCCGTTTGTTCCCCGGGCCAGAGCGCACGCCCCGCATGGGCGACCATGAACGCACGGATCCGCGCGTTGGCCTCGGCCGTGGAGTTAGGGACACAGGCCGTCACCATGGCGCGCACGGTACGCCTGGCCACTGACGATGGAGACCGCGGTGTCACCGTAGGCTGACCGCATGATCCGAGCTGTTGCATTCGACGTCGGGGAGACCCTGATCCGGGACGACCGTGGTTGGGGTGCGTGGGCTGATTGGCTGGGTGTGGGCCGGCACACGCTGTCTGCCCTGGTGGGTGCCGTAGTCGCGCAGGGGCGGGACAACGCAGACGCGCTGCGTCTCGTGCGCCCTGGCATCGACATCGAGGCCGAGCGGGCAGCAATGCAACGGGCCGGCCATGGGGAGTTTCTCGACGAGTCGGATCTTTACCCCGATGTCCGGCCCGCTCTGCGTGCGCTCCAGCGGTCAGGGGTTCGCGTGGTAGTGGCCGGTAACCAGACGGCAGGAGCAGGGGAGTTGCTGCGCGCTCTCGACCTCCCGGTGGACGCGCTGGCCACATCAGGGGAGTGGGGCGTGGCCAAGCCGGCCCCCGAGTTCTTCGCGCGCACGGTAGAACTGGCCGGGGTGCCGGCAGGTGAGGTTCTGTACGTGGGCGACCACCCACAGAACGATGTCGGGCCAGCCCGCGCGGCCGGGCTTCGCACCGCGCACCTGCGCCGCGGCCCGCTCGGGCATCTCTGGGCGACCAGCGACGAGGCGCGGACCGCGGACTGGCAGGTGCAGAGCCTCACTGAGTTGGTGCACAGGGTCTGTCCGGCATGAGCGGCAACTGCACGGCCTCGCCCGCGTCGTAAGGGCGGGGCCGTTCGCGTTCCCGGTCCGTAACGGCACGAGTACGGTTCGGAGTGGCTGCACCGAACGGAGACCAGTATGCCCAGAATCGTGTACCGCGGGGTAGGCACCCGCATCGCCTACGAACGTCGAATCGCCAGCCGCACCCAGGAACAACTGGCGGAACGGGCTGGCGTCGCGCTCGGCACCATCCGAAAGATCGAGCGCGGCGAACGCGGTGTCTCTGACGCGGTCCTCGACGCTATCGCGGATGCTCTTGACATCGACCCGGCCCGCCTGTTGCCGAATCGGGAACGCCCAGATGATCGCGTTCACCAGGCGATGCCTGGGCTGGCCGCGGTTCTGGCCCAATACGACGAACCGGAAGACGGCCCGTGCCGCCGGTTGCCCGCTCTGCGCGAAGATGTTGCGGCGTTGGTCGCGCACCGCCTCAGCGCGCGATATACGAGCATTTCCCGGGTAGCGCCGGGGCTCCTTGCCGAGTTGTGCCGCGTGGTAAGCACCGCAGGACCGGACGACCGGCCCGAGGTTGCGAGGCTGCTGGTGAAGACCTGCCGCGCTGCTGACGCGGTCGCCTACAAGCACGGAGCACGAGACCTCTCCGCCCGGCTCCTCGACCTGATGCGTTGGGCAGCGGAGCAGGCCGAGGACGTAATCGTGAACGCCACGGTGGCCTACGTGCGGACTGAACTGCATTTCGCTGCCCGAACGCACGCCGTGGGACTGCGCGCACTTGAACGCGCTCTTGACCAGGCACCACGGCATGATGCGCCAGAGGCCGTAGCGACCCGCGGCGCCCTCCACATGAGGGCTGCAGTGCTCGCCAGCCGGGCCGGAGACGGAGACAGCGCGGAAGCTCACCTGCACGACGCACGGGCCCTAGGTGACCGAGTTCGAGAGGACACCTATCAGGGGACCGCATTTGGGCCGGACAGTATCCGCGTTCATGAGGTGTCAGTGGCCGTGAGCCGTGGAGGGGAGCATCTCGGCCGCGCCCTCCAGTTAGCCCGGGAATGGAAGCCCCCGCTGGAACTTCCGGCCGAGCGAAGGTCGGGCTTCTACATCGAACTGGGACGCGCGCAACTCTGGTCGGGCAGACCGGATGCAGCGTTCGAGTCGCTGAAGGTGGCTCGCCGAATCGCTCCACAACATGCCCGAGAGCACCGATGGGTTCGTGAAGACGCTGCGACATTGCGACGTCTGAAACGGGCAGACGCAGAGTCGCTGTCTCACTTCGCGGAGTGGTGCCACGCAGGGGTAGACGCCTGAACGCTACCCCTCACAGGGGTACTTGTGGAGTAGCTCCGGAGCCACTCTCTCCTTGGAACAAGTGCCCCAAGGAGGAACCGTGACAGTTACGACAGCTCCACCTGCAGATTCCGATGTGAGTATCGCTCGCCTCCACGGCGAAGCGTGCTACTGGTGCGGTGCTACGTACTGCATCCTCGCGCCCGCCGGTTCGGTGACGAGGCCGTTCGAGGGAGGCGTGCGCCAACGGTTCATCGTGGCTTGCGCCCGGCACGGCAACCAGAGGCCGTAATGGTTGCGAATTCGAACCAGTCTTCCGCGCCTGTCCCCGCAACCCAACCCCTGGCGCCGATCGATGTCGACACCATCAGCGAGACGATCCGTCAGGCTCTGCGATTCGGGGCGGTCCGGCCGAGCCGGGAGGAACTCGCGGCCACGGACGAGGCGTTGCGCGCTCATGTCGCGCTGCTCCTCGCAGAGGTCCGCCGGACTGCCAGTCCTCACCCGCCGGACCGCTACCGGCTCGACCGGATCTCGAAACACCTGGCCTTCCCCTTGGGCACGGGCATGCTGTCCGCGTACGCCGAGGTCCCGCAGCGCGCCCGTGACGGTCAATGGCTGCTGGCCCATTTCACCGCCAGCCGCGACGAGTACAAACCTCGCCCGGGGGCGATCCGCGCTGCGCCTGCCGCGGGGAGGCGAGCGTGAGATTCCGGCAGTGCACGTCCCGTCACCCGTGGCCGGCCCCGCACCGCCCCCTCAACCAGCCGAAGTGGGCGCGATGCGACGGGCGTCGAAAGCACAAGGGCGCTCACCGAACGCGGATCGCCAAGCTCGGGATGGTCATATGGTGGGTGCGGCGATGACGACGAACAGTGAACCCGCATATGGCGTGATGTCGGGGACCGTCGGCGACGACGTGATGACCGTCCACGAGCTCGTCTGGGTCGCCGGGGAGCAGCGGCCGAAGTGCGGCGACGGCGCCCCAAAGGACCGGGTCGAGGAGTGGTTCCGCCGAGTCAACTGCCCCTACTGCCTCAACGACGAGCAGGCGCCCACCGCCTGACCACCAGACCCCCGGCGCGCAGATCGCCGGGCGCGCTGCTCGCCGCCACACCAGGCGGTTTCCGTTTCCCGCCGAGGGACGGCAGATGAGACGAGGAGCGCAGCGCCCGCCCAAGGTTGGCAGCCGCGCCGGGCGGCGCATCCCCTTCCTTCACCCCACGACAAGGACAGAGCTATGCCCCAACCCACCCCCGATGACGAGTTCTTCAGCGCCATCAGTGCCCTCGGTGCGACAGTCAACGCCGCCCGGGACGAGGGTCTGCCGCCCGCGGTGCGCGAGGTGCTGGGTGACCTCGCCGCCGAGCAGGCCGCGGACATCTCCCGCAACCACGGCACCGGGGGGAACGCGTGACGGTTCCCACGGCTCGGGCCCAGTTCACCGACCTGGACGGCCGCCGGATCGGGGCCGGCCCTCGCCCTCTTCCGCAACGCCGCCTGACACCCCCTCATGCTCCGCAAACGCGACCGGAACGACCTCCCGTGGTGCCTTCCCGGCGGGTGCACCATCGGCGGCGAGTCGGCACTCGCGGCGCTGCGCCGCAACGTGCTGGAGGAGACTGGACTGCGCGCCACCCCCGGTCTGCTGCTGGTCGAGCACCACATGCCGGCCACGACCAAGGTGGCGGAGGGAAGCAACCCGATCTTCGACTGCGGCAAACTCTCCCCGGAGGCAGTGGTCCGGTTGAAGGAATCCGAGTTCAGCGAGTACGCGTTCATCGCCCGGAACCAGCTCGCAGACGCAGCACAGCCCCATCAGTGCACTCACCACGAACGGAAGGGAACGGATGCGTCTGTCTACCCCGCCTCACCAAACACCGTGTTGGCAAACGCATTTACCCACGCCGAGGACGTGCTCGCTCCGCGCATCAACGCGATGTCCCCGGCCGACGTCACGCTCGTTGCGGGAACGCAGGTCAGCGGTGTCCCTCATCTGAGTACCTCGCTCGTCCAGTCCCTCAGCTTCGCCGCCGCGGCGCGCGTCCGCCTCGACGTTCCCGTCAACGTGCACTTCGGCGCCTTCGACAACGCACCGCACGAGGCCGTAAGCGATGCTGCGTCGGGCCCCGTCATGGTCAAGGGCGGCTACTGGGTGTTCGTTCACAGCTTGTCGACTACGTCGTACAGGCGGCCGTGCCGGGCGTGAGCGGGCAGCTTCCCGCTCGCCTGTTCTGCCCGCAGGTCGTCACCGACAACCGGCGCGAAGCTGAGCAAGTCCCTGACCCGCGACGGTCGCGCCCCCTTGCCGGATGGCGCTGCCCCTCGATGCTCGGCACCCGTATGTGGCGTGCTCGTTGTCCGAGTACGCCGGGGGCCTGCTCCGCATGGTCGATGTGCTGCTGAGCGACCCGCGGAACTTCTTCCGCTCGTACTCGGCCGGTGAGCTCGGCCGCCTCATGACCGCGCCTGCGACAAGGAGCATCTCCACACCATGACCGACACCACGACCCGCGTCCACGAGCTGAACCTCTTCCGGCGCTACTTCGACCTCGTCGCCGCTGGCCGGAAGAGCATCGAGGTGCGCGTCCGGTACCCGCACCTCGAAGACCTCGCGGCTGGCCACCTGATCCGCTTCCGGGTCAAGGGCACCGAGGAGACATGCGCAGTGCGCGTGACGCGAGTCGCCCGATACGACGACTTCGAGGCTCTGCTCGACGGCGAGGGGCCAGCGAACATCAACCCCACGGCCAGCCGTGAGCAGCAGCTCGCCGACATCCGGAGCATCTATCCCCCGGAGAAAGAGGCGCTCGGCGCGCTCGCCATCGGTATCGAACTCGTCGAGTCGTGAGGCGGTTGCCCACCCCGCCCTCGCCCGACGGCGAACGGCCCAAGGTGGCATGAGCCGATGACCAACGCCCTTCAGGGGCACGCCGGCTCGTCCAACAACTGGACGCGCCACCTGTTGGGCTCCACCTGACGCGTGGAGTGGGAACGCACCTCGTGCCAGCCAGCGCCGCAGACCCTGGCGTGCTGCAACACGCCCTATGGCACGCGGTACAGCACGCGCTACAGCACGTCCTACGACACGCCTTACGGCACGCTTTACGCATTCATGGGGCGTGGATCCGCACCGGTGCTGACCTGGTGTGGTGAGCATGGTGAGTCCGTGCTCGGGTGCCTGACAACCCTCCGTGTGTTCCCTTACCCGGTGCTGATGGTGATGGTGGTGGGGTGGGTAGTGGTCCGTGCCGTCGGGTCGGGGCACGCTCGCCGCGTGGCTCAGCACGATGAACGGCGGCCGCCGCACATCGAGATCGGTCGGCGGGCGCGTTGGTGGGACCGGCTGCGGCGCGGGTCGTGGTGGACCGCGCCCTGGCCTTCCCACTGGGACGGAGCGACAGCGAACGGGCTTCGGGTTGACATTCCCGACACGGGTGCGGGTCAGCTCGGAGCAGGCCGTCCGCCGCCGTTCCACCCCCGAGACACGGAGGTGCGCGGACAGCGGTGCCCGCCCGGACCGCACCCCGACTGCCTTGGACACGCACGACCCGCCAAGCCGAAGCCGCCCTCGGGCGCCAGGACGTGGTCCACACCACCCGCGCCCGGGTCTCCGTCGTCACGCAGTCGCTGGTCGTGCTGCACGCCGACTACACAGACCGCAGCCGCGCGCCTCCCGTGGGCGTTCTGCCCGTCGGTTGCGCGTTGTGCCCGGCCGTGTGACCCGCGCTCGTACCCTGGGAAGCCGCCACCACACGCCTACTGGCGGAGGCCGCATACTCCTGGCGTGCGTTATTTCTCGACATCCGGTACGCGATCGGGGAACGCACGCAGCCTCAACTGAGGCGCCCGGCCTGGGCACAAGCCCGGCGCTTCATCTGGCCGCGTTGGCATGACGCTACGCATGAGGGTCGGCATGTTCCGGAACTCTTCTTGCACCCCGAGGGCGGCTCGGCCGTGGCCGCCGACGACCCGGGCCGGATCCAGCCGTATCCTCGCTGCCGCGGTGCTCTCCTCCAGGTGGTTCATCGACACCGTGGCGGGGATCGGCACCGTGTTCTCGACCCGAGCGAGCAACCAGGCGAGCGCGATCAGCTCCCCGGCTTTTTCGGTGCGGCCAAGGTCAAGCATGCACTGGCCGGAATCCGCAGCCAGGTCTGCCTCACTCATCCCCTGCGCGCGGCCTGACCCGACCCCAAACCTCAGTCCCTTCGCAAGCTCCGGGTGACCTCGTCGCCCGGGGCTTCGTCGTGTTCCGGGTGAATCGGTCCGGCGTTGGTGGCAGCGACAACCGACGGGCCGCGGCTTTGGCGCGCACGACGAGAACGGCCCCGGTGACGCCCCGTACGTTGTGCCGACCAGGCCCGAACGGAGAATGGAGCCCAGGATGACCGAACTGATCCCGTCGGAAATCACACGGTCGGCGCCCGGGGCGGGCAGACGCAGGCTCGGCGTGCTGCCCCTGGTCGGAATCTTCTTCTTCACGGTGTCCGGAGGCCCCTTCGGGCTCGAAGCCTCACTCTCCAACGCCGGTCTGGGCATGACCCTGCTGATGATCGTCCTGGTGCCGGTGGTCTTCGGCGTGCCGAACGCGCTGGTGGCAGCGGAGTTGAGTGCCGCGATACCGGTCGACGGCGGCTACTACTACTGGACGAAGATCGCGCTCGGCAGAGGTGCGGCATTCGTGTTCGGGGCCTGGAACTCGATCGGGTCGGTGCTGAACCTCGCCCTCTACCCGTTCCTGCTGGTCGACTACTTGGCCACCTGGGTCCCGGACATCGCCCGCGGGAAGAGGCTGGTGATCGTGGACCTGTTCCACGGCGGTTTCGTCGTGGACCTGCACTGGATCGTCACCGTCGCCCTCATCGTCCCGATGGCGTACCTGAACTACCGCGGCTCCAAGGTGGTGAGCGGGTACTCGGTCGGGATGATGCTGCTGATCCTCGCACCGTTCGCGGTGCTGACGGTCCTCGGCATCTGGCATGCGGTCGGCAACGGGATCAACGTGCTCTCGCCCTTCATGGTGCCGGGGGAGAGCGTCCAATCGTCGGTTGCCGGCGCGCTCAGCGTGATCGTGTGGCTCTACCTCGGCTTCGACGGCCCGAGCACCGTGCTGGGCGAGGTCGCCAACGCGCACCGGACCTACACCCGGGCCCTGGTCATCTCGGTTCCGCTGATCATCGCCGCCTACCTGCTGCCCACCATCGCCGCCATCGGCAGCGGGCTGCACAGGGGTTCGCCCGCCGACTGGGTCCAGGGCGACTTCATCGTGGCCGGCGACGCCCTGGGCGGAATCTGGCTGAAGGTGCTGATCTCCCTGGGATCGCTGCTCTCCCTGGTGGGGCTGTTCATGGCGATCCTGCTGACGAGCACCCGGGTCCCGCGGGCGCTCGCCGCGGACGCGTACCTGCCGCGCTGGATGGCCCGGGACAGCAGACGGTTCAACACGCCGGTGGGTGCGCTGCTGACGAGCACCACCGTCGTCGTCGTGCTCTCCGCCATCGACTTCAGCTCGATCCTGCGGGCCACGGTGCTGCTCACCCTGGCCTCGATCCTGCTGGAATTCGCGGCCTTCCTGGTCCTCCGCTGGAGGTATCCACAGATGCACCGGCCGGTTCGCGTCCCCGGCGGCTGGCCCGGCGCGGTCCTGGTCGTCGTGCTGCCCACGGCGATGATCGTTTACCTGGCGTGGAGTACGGCTGTCAACGAGGCCGCGACGTTCGGCACGAGTCTCGCGGTGGCGCTGCTGGCCGTGCTGCTGTACCCGCTGTGCCGACGGTTCGTCAAAGGCGACCGGCCGGACGCGGAGATCGACTTCTCCCAGGTCGAGCTGGGTCCGGACCGGTTCGCGGGGTTCGGTTCGCGGAAGGCGGGCGTCTGATGGATGTGCAACGGGTGCTCTCTGGGCTTGCGGAGCGGTTGCGGACCTGGTGGCCGGTGCCGGGCATCGCGATCAGCGTCGTCGACGCGAACGGCGAGTCCGCGTGCGTCACCGCAGGATTCGCGAACGCGGAGTCCGGGGCGCCGGTCTCCCATGACACGCGGTTCGAGATCGGTTCCGTCAGCAAGACCTTCACCGCCTTCCTGCTCGGCATTCTGGCGGACGAGGGGAAGGTGGACCTCGACGCGGCGGTCGCCGACCACCTGCCCTGGTTCGCCCCGAACGACGGCTCCCGCGCGATCACCGTCCGGCACCTCCTGCAGCACACCTCCGGCCTGGTGGCCGGGGCCGACGCACTGCCCGATGCCGCCGCACGCGGCTACGCGCTGTGCGATGCGAGGACCTGGGCCGAACCAGGTGAGCTGTTCCACTACTCCAACGAGGGCTACAACCTGCTGGGGTTGATCGTCGAGCAGGTGACGGGGCAGGCGCTGGCGGACGCCATGGCCGAACGGCTGCTGCGGCCCCTGGGCATGCGCGACTCGGCGGCGCGGATCACCCACGAGGACATCGCCGAACTCGCCACCGGATACCGGTTCCTGCGCGACGACCGCCCGCCGCTGCCGTCGGCCCCGCTCGCGCCGGCCGGCTTCTTCGAGTATTCGGCGGCCGATGGGAACGTGCTGGCAACCGCTTCCGACCTGGGCCGGTTCGCCCGCATGCTGCTGGGCCGGGGCACCCTGGACGGCACCAGGATCATCGGGCCGGAGTCGTTCCGACAGATCGTCACGGTGCCTGCCGGAGCAGCCAGTTCCAGCTACGCGCTCGGCGTGGACGTGGAAGTGATCGACGGACACACCTGGCTGACGCACGCCGGCGGGATGGTCGGATACCGCTCGTACCTCGCCGTCGACATCGACGGCGGGCACGGTGTCGCCGTGCTGACCAACGCACCCGGCGAGTGCCACATCATCGACCGCTTCGCCCGCCATCTGCTCGCCGTCGTCCAGGGAGCCCCGGCGGACCCGGCGCTGTTCGACCCGGAGCGGATCCCCGACGCCCAGCGCCACGTCGGGATCCACGGCACGACGCCGCGTCAGATCCGCGTCGAGGCCACGCGGGACGACCGCCTCTCGCTCACCTCGGAAGGGGTGACCGGCAGGCTGTACGACGCGGGGGACGGGCGGCTGGTGTGCGATCACCCAGGATGGTCCGCCTACCACCACTCTCTGGACGGACGCTGGCTCTACGGACCCGAGTCGCTGGGCCCCAGCCCCGCCGCGCCGACCGCTTCCCCGCACGCACTCGCAGGTCACTACCGGAGCTACACCCCCTGGTATCCCAGCTTCAGCATCGTGCAGCGGGCGGGACGACTGCACATGATCGCCGCGACCGGCGTGGAAGCGCCCTGCGACGAACCGGAACTCGTCCCGCTCGACGACGGGACGTTCCGCATCGGAGCCGACCCCCGGCTGCCGGAGCGCCTGACGTCCGGCCCCGCCCTGGACGGCGCGGTGCTCTGGGTCGACCTGGACGGGTGCCGCTACACGCGCTCGTTCCGGGATCAGCCGGAGCCTTGATAAGCGCCTGTCCGCAGCTCGCGCACCCGGAGTTGAAGGTGCACGAGCAGCATGGCGTCGGCATCGGTGAAGTCCAGCCCGGAGACCTCGCGGATACGGCGCAACCGGTAGCGCATGGTGTTGGGGTGGATGTGCAGGGCCTCCGCCGCGGTGTCGGTGGCTCCCGCGGCGGCGAGATAGGCGGCCAGGGTCGCCGCCAGCGGACCGTCCTGACCCTCTTCCTGGCGCAGCCGGTGCAGCGCGCCGCAGGCGTCCGGCAGGCCGAGCGACTCCGTCGCGTCGGCGAGGTGCAGCAGCAGCACCGCCAGCGCCATGTCCTCCACGGTGCGTACGGCCGGTCCGCGGACGGCCGGATGCCGCAGCGCCCGCAGCGCGGCGTCCGCCTGCGCCCGCACGTCGGCGATCCGGCCCATCGACTCGGCCGGGCCGCCGACGGCGACCACGTAGTCACCGGCCAGTGGGGTCCGCGCGAGGAAGTCGCGGGCCAGGACGGCGGCCGACTCCAAGGCCGTGGCGTGTTCCGGAGGCCAGCCGGCCAGTACGTACACCACTCCGGTGCCCGCCACCAGGGCCGAACGAGGGTGCACGGCAGCCAGGAAGTACTCCAGCGTGTCCGCGAACCGGCGTAGCCCGGCGGCGTCCAGCGCGTCGGAGCCCGACGCGTCTGATCCTGTGCGGCCGGCCAGCCGCGGGGCCGCGGCCAGGACGCAGACCGGGCCGGAGCCCAGCTGCAGCCGGCTCGCCTCCACCGGATCGGCCGCCCCGCCGAGTACCGCGGCGGCCAACTCGCCGCGCTGGCGGCGGGCGTAGCTGGTCTCCGTGCGCAGGCCGACCAGTTGCAGCGCGACCACCGGCGCGAATTCGCGCAGCCGGGCTGTGGCCGCCTCGTCGAGCGGACCGGTGACGGCGGCCCAGATGTAGCCGAGGACGTCCGAACCGGCCCGGACCGCGATGGCCACCCTTGCCAGCTGATCCGCCCCGGTCGCCTCCATGTACACCGGTTCGGTGCTGGCATGGAGCCGCTCGAACTCCTGACGCTCGCGCTGTTCGGCGAGCGTCCGCTGGTGCACGGCCCGCCCCAGGATGCTCTCGATCCGCTCGGAGTCGGTCCGGTCCTGCCCCTCCGACCAGGCGACCAGCGCGGAGAAGCGGTCCTCGATGGTGACCGGGGCGCCGACGGCCTCATAGACCGCGTTCGCCAGGGCGAACAGCTCCGCGCCGCTGCCGGCCGAGCGCACGCGCGTCCTCGCGTACTCGAGCAGCTGCTCACGGACAGTCGTCGCCACATGCATCCAGGACGCGCCCTGGTTGACCTCGATGATCGCCGGCCTGTCGTCGGCCGACGGCGGCACCGGGGCCTTCACCGCCAGCACCTCCGCGCCAGCCTCCGACATGGCCGCGGTCAGCTCGCGCAGCTCGGCCTCCGTGGTCACGCCCACCCCCAGCACCACGCACCCGGGTCCGAGCTGTGCCGGCGCACCCGGCGCATGGATGGCGATGTCGGTGAGCGGCCCGCCGCTGCCGGTCCCCTCCTGGACGAGGCGCAGCAGCGCCGGGCCGATGTTGTCCACGAGCTGACGGACGGGCAGGTGCCCCCGAGCGCCGGACTCCCGCATGGTGCACTCCCGACTCGAAGGATTGTTGTGGGCGTCAAGTCTGGGAGACCCGCATTGACGATGTCAACGATGATCCGGAGTGACCGTAGCGGGACGATGGCAGGAGAGCGGGACGGATCAGTGGCACAAGGAGCGCGGATGGCAACGACGCAGACGCAAACAGGCCGGGAACTGCTGGGACTGTTCCCGCCCGGGACCACCCGGGACGGGAGCGGCGGACTGGTGATCGGCGGCGTACCGGCGGCCGAACTCGCCGAGTCCTACGGCACTCCCGCGCTGATCCTCGACGAGGCTTCGGTCCGCGCCCGCGCCCGCCGGTACGCCGACGGCCTGGCCGCCCGTTGGCCGAACTCCCGCACCGTTTTCGCCTCCAAGGCCTTCCCCTGCACCGCCGTCATCCGGCTGCTCGCGGAGGAGGGCCTCGGCATCGACGTGGCCGGCGGCGGCGAGCTGACCCTCGCCCTCGCCGCAGGCGCGGACCCGGCCGGCCTGGTCGTCCACGGCAACGCCAAGACCGAGGAGGAACTGCGCCTCGCCGTCGAGGCCGGCGCCGGGACGATCGTCGTCGACAACTTCGACGACATCGACCGGCTGGAGAAGATCCTCGCCGACACCGCGGCGGAGCAGGGAGTACTGGTCCGGGTCACCCCCGGCATCTGCCCCGACACCCACGAGGCCGTGTCCACCGGCCAGAACGGCTCCAAGTTCGGTCTGCCCCTGCCGCAGGCCCGTGCGGCGATCGCGCGGCTGCGCGGCAGCGACCGGCTGCGGCTGGACGGCGTCCACGTGCACGTCGGGTCGCAGATCCTGGACCTCGAACCCTTCGCGCAGGCCGTCGAGGCGGTCGCCGAACTCGGCGAATTCGCCGTCTACGACCTGGGCGGCGGCCTCGGCTCCCGCTACACCTACGCCGACCGACCGCCCGCGGTGGAGGCGTACCTCGACGCCGTCACCGACGTCGCCCGACGCCTGCTGCCCGCTGACGCCCGCATCCTCATCGAGCCGGGCCGCTCGATGGTCGCCGAGTCCGGCGTCTCGCTGTACCGGGTCGTCTCCGTCAAGCGCGGCGGAGGCCACACCTTCGTCGCCGTCGACGGCGGCATGGGCGACAACCTCGAAGTCTCCCTGTACCAGCAGCGCTTCGAGGCCGCCGTCGCCGGCCGCCCGACCGGCGAGGGCGAGCTGTGCCGCCTGGTGGGCCGGCACTGCGAGTCCGGCGACATCCTCAGCGCCGGCGTCCCGCTGGCGGACCCGCGCGTCGGGGACCTGATCGCCGTGCCGGTCACCGGCGCCTACACCTATGCGCTGAGCAACAACTACAACGGCGCGCGTCGCTCGCCGGTGGTCTTCGTCCGCGACGGCGCGCACCGCGCCGTGGTACGCCGCGAGACCTACGCCGACCTGATGCGCCGGGACCTGCCGTAGCGGCGCAGCCGGCCGAGCCGGGCTCAGCTTGTTCCTTATCATCGGCGGTCACGCCGAGCGACGAGAGTCTCGGGGCGTTTGACGGTCTCGCCCGCGTCGTAGCGGGTGGCGGGGTGCCGGTTCTTGGAGCCGGGTGGTCGTCCTGGCCCCGGCCGGGTGGGTTTGGCTGCACGGGCCGGACTGCCCAGGCGGGGGTGGATGTTCCTGAACCCGCGCCGGACGCGGCTCGGGGGGAGCGCGGTGCCGGGGCGTGTGGTCTTCTCCCAGGGCCTGCGCTGGTCGGCTGCGAGCGGGAGTGCGAGGCGGAGTTGGGTGTGGGCTGCGATGACGAGCCAGGTCCACCGGTCCGCAGATTGCGGGTCGTGTAGCCGGGGGCGGGTCCAGCCCAGGGACTGCTGGAACAAGGGGAACGTGTGCTCCAGGTCGAATCTGCGCCGAGCGGTGGGTGAGCCGGGGATGGACCCGGTCCCAGGCGCGGGTCTCAGCCCTGCCGTAGCGAGGTGTGTCGGTCACCGCCTTGCCACTGACCGGCCACGATCAGGCGCTCGACCACGGCCCGCAGCTGGTCGGCGGTGACGGCCGCGGCGTCGTCGGCGGGCCCGAGCCGGACTGCGTCCAGGAGCTGGGTCCACAACGTGCGGTCCGGCCCGTCCGCCAGCACACTCATCCCCGCGGCCTTCCTCGTGATCATGAACTCCCCTACTTCTTCGCGGAGTTCAGGATCACGAGGAAGGCCGCCCTGATACGCTGCGATCACTCCAAAGAGTGACCACGGGACCGGGCCCGATGTTGAGGATCCAGCTCAGCGTTCCTGCATGTTGAGGTCACGGACGCAGAACCCGTGGTGTTCCCAGTCCTCATTCAGCACCACCCGCAGGCACTCGACCACCGGCTTGCCCTCGGCGTACGGCGGCCAGCCCGGTCCCGCAGGAACGGGAGCGACTGCGGACAGCTCCTCGACCGTCACGGTCGCCAGCCAACGCTCCAGCTTGGCGGACTGTTCGTCTCTGACGGCCAGTACCTCGTCGAGGTCTGGGGTCGCCGCTCGATCGAGGCCCTGTTCCTCCTGATCGGGCACGAAGTCGGACGCCAACCCGATCCCAGTGAAGGGCTGGGTCGATCCCAGGCAGCAGCGGCGAAACCACGAGTCGTGCACGAACACCAGGTGGCGCAGGGTCTCCACCGCCGACCACTCGCCGGCGACACGCCGGTGCTCGGAGCCCGCGGGCATCGCGCGGAGCCGCTCCACCGTCCTCGCCCAGCCATCCCGTAGCTGTCGATGGGCTTTCCGCAGATCGGCCGGGTCATCTGAGCGCATCAGCAACCGAACTGGATACCGCCGGTCGAGCTCGGCCTCCACGTAGGACGTCACCTCCACACCGTTGACCACCAGGTTGCTGACCAGCCCGTCGACCACGACGTCCCGCATCACCACGCCGGTCAGCCGGGCGCGGGTCAGGTCGCACTCGCGAAACTCGGCGTCGGTCAGATCCTGATCTTCAAAGCTCACCATGCCGAGCATTGTGTACCGGCGGGCTGACACCAGGGGGGTGTTCAGAAGGAGATGGGCCATGCGCGGGGCGTCCGAAACTTCGTTCGATGCCAGGGGTTAAGGAACAAGCTTAGAAGCCGTTGGCATACCGATAGTGGTGTTCGTGGGTTCGAGGTTGGAACTCGGCCGGGTGATCTCCGGCCTATGCGAGCATGAGGACCGGGCCTCCTGCACAGCTCGTGGGCATGGCAGCCCGAGCAGACCAGGAGGCCCTGGTGCCGCAGTCTTTCGTGCCCGTTCCGGGCGAGTCCAACTCAGTTTCCTGGTCTTGTGATTGCCTCGCGCACCGGTTCGGGAATGCGAGTGACCATCAGGACGGCGTGCGGTGCTATCCGTCGGACAGGACGGACGCGGAGTGGGCGGCCATCCAGCCGTTGCTGCCGGTGCCTGCCTGGTTTCAGGAACAGGGTGGACGTCCCGAGGGCTACTGCCACCGCCAGCTGCTGGACGCGATCCGCTACCTGGTCGCGGGCGGGTTCACCGGGCGGGCGCTGCCTACGGACTTCCCCGGCTGGGGCGGGGTCTATGCGTTCTTCCGCCGCTGGCGCGAGCACGGGCTGATCACCGAGCTCCACGACCGGCTGCGCGGGAAGGTCCGTGAGCGCGAGGGCCGCGAGGCCGAACCACAGCGGGAATCTTCGACGCGCAGTCGGTGCGGGTCGCCGCGACGGTTCCGGCCGCCTCACGCGGCTACGACGGCGACAAGAAGGTGCCGGGCCGCAAGCGGTACATCGTGACCGACACGTTCGGTCTGCTCCTGGCCGTCGCGGTCACCGCTGCGGACATCGGCGACCGGGAAGCCGCGGCGGGCCTGCTGACGCGGCTGCGCCGTCTGCACGGTGACATCCCACTGGTGTGGGCCGGCGGCGGCTACACCGGCTCCCTCATCGGCCGGTGCCGGGACAAGCTTGCCCTGATCCTGGAGAGCGTCAAGCGCACCGACGACAGGACCGGGTTCGTGGTGCTGCCGAAGTGAGCGGTGAGCGGTGGCAGAGCGCACGTTCGCATGGCTGATGAACTCCCGTCGCCTGACGCGCGATGACGAAACCCTGCCCGCTTCCAGCGAGGCGATGATCCGGTGGTCGATGGTCACGCGGATGAGCCGTCGTCTGGCGCGGCCGCGGGCCGTCGGCCGGCGCTGAATGCCCCGATGCCTCCGGAAGGAGCCACCCACGCTCCGCCAGGCGCCTGGCCTTCGAGCGCACTCCCTCGACCTTCGCTGTGGCTGGTCATTGCTGTCGCAGTGACGCGGCGGCGGTGACAAGTGCGGTGACGTGGTTGCGGTGGTCGTGTTCGCGACGGGCGATGACGATCCGGCTCGGGCCCGCGTCAGGGACGGGTACGCACACGATGCCCGGGGGCGCCGGAGTGATGAGCGAGCGGGGCACGACGGCAACGACACGGCCGATCCTGACCAGCGCGACGAGTGCGGCGCCATCGGCGATCTCGGGGCCGTTCCCGGCGTCGGGAACACCTGGCCACCGCGGGAAGACCTCGTCGTCGAGCTCGGCCAGGTCGATGCTGTCGCGGGCGGCGAGCCGGTGCCCTTCCGGGAGGACGGCCACGCGGTCCTCGACGTGGAGCGTCTCTGCGGCGAACCCCGTGAGGTCGTCGAAGGGAGCGTAGAGCAGGGCCGCGTCGGCGCGTCCGTCGCGGAGATGGTCGGTCCGGTCGGTGGCTCCGCTGAAGAGGATGTCGACCTGCCGGGCGCAGGGGTGCTGAGCGTAGGCGGCGAGGATTCCGGAGAGCAGGTTCGCGTCCCCGCCGGGCTTGATCACGAACCTGAGCGGTTCGTCGCCGGCAGCGCGCTGTGCGTTCTGCACGGCGATCGTCATCGCGTTCAGCGCATGCCGGCCGTGTTCCAGCAGAGCGGCGCCGGCGGATGTCAGCGCGACGCTGCGGCTGGTGCGGTCGAACAACTGCACGCGGAGCCGTGACTCGACGCGCTGGATGGACTTCGACAGGGCGGGCTGCGCGATGGAGAGTCTGGCGGCAGCGCGGCCGAAGTGCAGTTCCTCGGCGACGGCGACGAAGTATCGCAGCTCTCTAATCTCCAACAGATCCATGCCCATAGGTTATTGAACAAGGCGCGACGGGTCTTGGACGCGACCGACAATTCGGTGGTCACATGGAGGCATGATCAACCACACAATGTTCGTTCAGTTCACCGAACCGATTCCCGACACCGACCTGGACCAGTACCTGGCGGATGTCGAAACGGCAGCGAAGAACACCGGCTCGCTCCTGACATTCGCCGCGCGGCGCCACATCCGAGTACCCGGCGAGGAGCAGATCCCGGCGTTCATCGCCACCGCCGTCGTCCAACTCGGCGTCGCCGACCTGGAGGCGCTGGGGACCCTCTTCGCCTCGCCGGAGGTCGACGAGGTGTTCGACACCTGGCGGGCCCGCTACCCGTACAAGGCGGCATGGGCGAATCACGAGACGCTCGCGTGAGCGACTTCACCGGCAAGGTCGGCCTGGTCACCGGGTCCGGCAGCGGGATCGGACGCGCCATCGCGTCCGGTCTCGCCCGCCGCGGCGCAGCGGTGGCGGTCCTCGACCTGGACGAGGCCGCAGCGCACGAGACCGCCGAAGCGATCACCGCGGCAGGCGGCCGCACGATCGCCGTCCCGGTCGACATCGCCGACGAGGACTCCGTCCACTCGGCGATCCGCACGACCGTAACGGCGTTCGGACAGCTGGACCTGGCGGTCAACAACGCCGGCGTCGCTTCCAGTGGCCGGGAACTGACCGAGATGACGGCACCGGAGTGGGAGCGCGTGCTGCGGATCAACCTGACCGGCACGTTCTTCTGCGTCAAGCACGAGATCCCGGAGCTGCGCCGGGCGGGAGGCGGGGCGATCGTCAACATCGCCTCCGGCGGCGGCCTGTACGCCATTCCGCGCTCTCCCGCGTACGTGGCCGGCAAGCACGGTGTCATCGGGCTGACGAAGGCCGCCGCCGTCGACTACGCCCCTGACGGCATCCGTGTCAACGCCCTCGCTCCCGGAATGACCCGCACCGCGAAACTGGAGCAGGTCGCCGAGGGCACCGGCATGATCGCGCAGCACGAAGCGCTCACCCCGCTCGGCCGTCTCGCCACCCCGGACGAGATCGCCGACGCCGCGATCTGGCTGTGCTCAGACGAGTCTGCCTACATCACCGGCACCACACTGTCGGCCGACGGCGGACGCCGAGCCTGACCGTAGGAGTAGGAGTAGGAGCAGGAGCAGGACCAGGAATAAGGACAGGAGGATCGGACATGCAGCGCCTGTCGGTTCTCGGAGCGTTCCGCAGGTGATCCGTGGTCGCTCGGCCGGGATGCTCGGGCCCGGTTGGGCGGCGCGGTGCGTGTGCTGTTGGGCGTGGCGGGAATGGAGGGCACGTCGGACGCGGCCCTACTGGCGGTGCCGCGCGATTGCATCGCGAGGTGGTGGCCAGGGCGCGAGGGCCCGTGAGCGGGAGTTCGAACGGGTTCGCGCCTGGCAGGCAGTCCTCGTAGCGCGTTCCGGAGCAGCGGCCGCGCGGCCCGGGGCGACGACGATGTTCCCGGTCCGCGCCGCGCGTCAGACGCTGCGGCCAGTCCCCCGGCCACAGCGTCATGAGAGCCACGGACGGCCAGGGCGAATCCCCTGCCGAGGACGCGATGAACGACCCACCGCTGCAACCTCATTCCGTCCGAGACCATCGATCGGCCCCGATACGACTGCTGGTCTCAGACGGTCCACCACCAAGCGACACTCGGGTAGGGCAGCGGCCGGGGCGCCGTCTGCGTGGTGTCCGTGACGGTCAAGGACCCGCCGGGGACACCGTGGCGTTGATAGCGGGGGGGAGCTGCTACGCCCCAGGGTGAGGTTGGCGCGCATGAAGTTCCGCACCAGCGCCGCGTAAGCCTGAGCGCTGGGACGAACGCCGGAATCGCCGACCGTGATCCTTCTGCCCGCTCCGGTCACTTCGGCAGATCGGCGGAGAGGAAGGGAGCAAGGAGCGCGAACAATGCGTCGGGGCGGTCGAGGGGGATGATGTGGCCGCAGTCCTGGAGCTGGTGTCCGACCAGGTCATCGGCGATGGGCCGGAGTTGGCGTTCGAGCCCGGTGCCGACGGGGTGGGAGCCGACGGCCATGGTGGGCATGGTCAGCCGAGCCGTCGCGACGGCGTCCCGGATCTGCTGCGCGCTGGTGGGCAGGGCCCGGTAGTAGGAGAACGCGCAGCGCAGGGCCTCGCTCCCGGTGTACGCGTGGACGAAGGCCGCACGAACGTCGTCGGGTACCCCTCGCCCCAGCGTCCCCGAGTCGAGGAACCAGTCGATGTACGGTGCCTCGTTGCCGGCCAGGACGGTCTCGGCGAGGCCGGGGACGGCGTGGAAGCCGAACCACCACGGGGCGCCGCCCGCGACGACGTGCTCTGCTCCGGGCAGACGGCCGAGCAGTGCTTCCATCACGACCAGGCGCCGGACAAGGCCGGGCCGGCGCAGCGCGAGCAGGACGGCGGGGGCGGTGCCCGCGTCGATGCCGACCACCGCTGCCGAGGGCTCGCCGAGTGCGTCGAGCAGCCCTTCGGCGTCGGCGGCGAGGGTGCCTGCGTCGTAACCCTCGGCGGCACGTGCACTGGCGCCGAAGCCTCGCAGGTCCGGGGCGATGACCCGGTACCGCCTGGCCAGTCGGCTCATGATGCCGCTCCAGAGTTGCCAGGTGTGTGGGAAGCCGTGCAGCAGGAGCACCGCAGGTCCGTCCCCCGCGATGGCGACGTTGAGTTGGACGCCGTTCGTCACGATGCGGCGCAGGTGGTGTGCGGCGGTTACGGGCATGATGACTCCTCCGGCTGGTTACCATTGGTGACCACAGAACGATAGGTAACTGTCCGGCCGCTTCCAAGACGGCACTTTCAGGGAAGGTGGTGAGCCACAGGTGACCACCAGAGGAGCCCGGGCCGCCGGTCGTGGGGTACGCGGAGATCTGTTCGATCCCCACTGTCCGACGCGGCAGTTGCTGGACCGCATCGGTACGAAGTGGACGTCCATGGCCGTCAAGACGCTCGCGGATGCCGCACCGGACGAGGTGCGCTTCGCGGAGCTGAGACGCCGGATGCCTGGCGTCTCACAGAAGATGCTGTCCGTGACGCTGCGAAGCCTGACCAGCGACGGGCTCGTGTCGCGCCGGGTCGAACCGGCCACGCCACCGCGGGTCTTCTACCGACTCACCGGACTCGGGCTGTCCCTGGAAGCCGTGCTTGCGGGGCTGCGGACCTGGGCGGAGGAGCACATGGCCGAGATCGACCGTGCCAACGAAGCCAACGAAGCCAACGGCCAGGAGGTCGATGAGGGATAGGCAGGCCGGTTCCGCCCGATGCACTCCAAGTCCTTGCCGCCTCCGTCGAAGGCATCTATCCGTGGTGGCGCTCAGGCGGGTGGTGTTCGCCGGCGCCGACCGCTACGGGCCGCACGGTCCGGCGATCATGTACGAGCAGTTGCGGTACCTGGTCGCCGCCGACCGCGGCGCCGGCTACGTGCCGCGCCCCGCCGAGGCGTCGTCGTGGTGAGGGTCTCCGGGCAGTGTTGGGTGTGGCGTCCCCGGTTGGATTCGGGTCAGCGTTCCAGGGTGCCGTGTGCCTGGGAGGGCTGTGCCGCGTTGTTGCCCGCGTAGACGACTTCGTATCCCCGGCGGAGGGTGACGGCCGGTGTGCTGATGCCGCCCGCCACGTCGCAGGATGCGATGCCGTCGGAGTTGGTCCGGGCGACGCAGAGCGTCTCCCCAGTGGTGGTGCGGAAGGTGAGTCGCGCGTTCTCCAGCGGGTCGGCACCGTCGCCTGCGTCGGGGGCGGTGAGAAGGCGGGCGCGGAGGCTTTTCACGGCCACCGGTGATTCGAGCAGGGTCGCGCCTTCCGCGGTCAGGCGGGTGCGATAGCTGACGTTCTCGGGCCAGTCGCAGGTGTCCAGGACGGCGTTGAAGTGGAGTTGGGCCGGGCAGAGCTTGCGGTACGCGACGGCGTTGGAGCAGTGGTAGAACCACTGCGCGTCGTCTCCGTCGGGCCACATGCTCTGGTCCCGGCAAGGTGCGGCGGCAGACGCGGTGACCTCGGTGGTCGCGGTGGCGGGGTGCGCGGGCAGAACGGCCGCGGACGTGAGAAGCGCGAGGGCGGCCGGGCGGGCTCGATGGGACACGAAAGTGGTACCTCTCTTGCGTGAACGATGCTCGGACAACGCGGTGTTGGCGAGCGGGGCCGGGTGTGGGGCCACGGCGCCCACCTCCCCAACGACCCGGACCGTTGAGGGGTGCTGGGTCGCGGAACTGCTGCACGCCGGCGACGCGGCCGTCTACGGCGAGCCCGGCTGGCGCGCACCGTGCCGGACCTGACCGCGGCGGACGCTGACTCCGACGGCCGCGCGCAGTGCCGTTCGATCTCCTGGACCTGCTGGGTTTCGATGCGGACACGTGCGGAGAACTCGTTCTTCAGGTCCGCATGCCGCTTGATGAGGGCCACGCGATGGGTTCATGCCAGGGACTCGGCGGTGTAGGCGGTGGCATCGCGGACGTCGGGTAGTGCCGGCTGCGGATCAGGTGCCGCCCCGCGGTGCCGTCGTCGGCAGGGGTGGGGTCAAGGCAGCAACCGGAGCGCAGGCTTTGGACTACTGGCGGGAGGGAGATTCCGACCGTGCGCTATTCCGGCCTTGGGGACGCGGAGGGCCCCGCACGAAACCGGGAGGCCGGGTTCACGTGCGGGGCCGTTGCCAGGGTGTGGGCCGTCAGACTCCGATCAGGGTGTACGTACCCGTACCGTCCTGCCTGCCGCCGGAGTACTGGCGGATGAACTCCCCGTCCGCGTACCGGTCGTGGCCCATCATGGACCCGGTGTACTTGTTCTGCACACCGATCTTCGAGCTGCCGGGTACGTCGCGGTAGATGTAGAACCGCTGGAGGTCGTCCTCCGTGCAGGGGGCCGTCTGCAGGACCGCCCGTTCGGTGGCCGCGTTCTGCGCGGCGATGGTCGCGCACCCGCCGTTGCCCCAGTTCCACAGGGACGCCTCGAGGACCCCGTTGTTCTCCGTCACGTTGCACAGGCGCCAGTTGTCCAGGTGGGCGCTGAAGATCGTCGAGGGCCGCAGGCGGACGCCGTCGTCCGCCAGGAGCGGGGCGCCCCAGGACAGGGGCTTGCCGGGTACAGCGATCTTGTAGGCGCTGGCCTGGCAGTCGAGCGCGGCCCGCGTGCTGTGCCCGGTGGCCTTGGGCAGTTGGGCGGAGGTGCCGTTGGTGAGAGCCTGGCGCTGCGCGAGGCTGACCCGCTTCTGCTTCGCCGTCGGCGCCACTGCACCCGCCGGGTGCTCGGCCTTCGCGGCGGCCGAGCCGCAGTCGAGGAGGTCCTGTGCCTTGGCCATGATGCTGCCTGCGGGCACCTTGTCCTGGCAGCGCACCGCGCCTTCCTCAAGGGTGGTGTAGGTGGTGAAGCTGCCGTCGCCGGACCCTTCGATCCACTTCAACGCCCAACTGCCGTCGCCCTGTTGGACACGGTTGCAGTTGAGGCTTCCGTACGTACCGGTGACCTTCTTGGTGCCCTTGTAGGCGCCGTAGTAGCCGGGCTGGTTGAAGTTCCAGGTGACCGCATTCGACTCGGTGCTGGTGGAGGAGTAGTCGACCTTGACGTTCAGCCCCAGGCTCGCGCCGACCTTGCCGAGGGTCTCGACGGCGAAACCGCCCTCGAGATTGCCGTTGAGGCCGACAGAGACCGAGATGGTCGTCTGGGTGGTGGTGGTGACGGTCTGGTTGCCGGTTGTGCCCTCGGTGACGTACCAGCCCTTGAAGTGGGTGATCGTCGGGACCACTTCGGTGGACTTGATGTAGGGGTGGCGCGCGCCGAGGTCGGCGGAGGTGCAGGCGTCGCCGAGCTTCGGCTGATCGGCGGTTGTCGCGGGTTTCGGAAGCCCTGTCGCGGCGGCGGGTCCGGCCACGGCAGTTACGGTGGCGAGCGTGGATGCAGCGGTCACGGTGAGGGCGACCAGCCCTCTGGCCCAGCGGCCGGAAGATCTTAAGCGGCTCATTATGCCCTTTCCCTGGCCAGGCGGCATTTCGCCCCAGGCCGGAACCCTGCCAGTTATGTGATGGGGAGCGGTGATCGATTGAGGCGAATTTAGCGTCGGCAGCGATGCAGTGACGATGACGGAATCAGCCGGTCCGAGGCGAAACCCATGACCCTTCATGGGCCGTTAAGCAGCCTTGACCTGCCCGAGGGTCATCAGAATTTCATCTGCGGAGCTACGATCCGCCACCACCGCCGCACGGATGGCCTGTCTCAGTCGTGATTCCGCTGCCGACACCTCGACGGCCAGCGACTGCCAGACCGGCCTCTCATCATCCGCCGGTGCGGCTGACTGTCACTGAACCATCACGAAATTCAGCCAACTTGAACGTTCTGAAACCGAAGACCTTCGGCGGCCATGGCGCCTTGAATGTTTGCGCGCCAGTGTGAACGGCCCTATGAACGACCGGGGCAGACAATCTTCGGCACGACAGAAGGGAATCCAGCGAATCGAGCCAGACGTTGTCTTGCGGTGAGCCGGAAGCAGAAACGTCGACATCGACAGCCGACCCGGCAGCGTCCGCATGAGCCCCGAGCGCATCCCGCTGACCGCGGGGGAGAGGCGGGGCCGGGCGATCGCAGGCTGGTCGTCCTGGTACGGGGCTGAGATTCCGGGACGCGGCGCGCCGTGCGCCGCCCGGCGGGCTGGGTGCGGGTCAGGGCTCGCTGGCTCGTGGGCCGCCGTTGTGGCGAGGTGTCGGCTTCGCCCCGCCGGACGACCGCTGTGCCCCGGCGTCGTCGGTAGCTGTCTGTCGGCGACGGTGCGTTGCGTCTCCGGACGGGGCCGTGATGCCCGGCGCCGGTGCCCGAACCCGTCCACGGGCGCCGGCGCGGCTCGGGCCCGTCGCCTCGCGGCAGGCCGTGCAACGTCCTACCGTCGATCTCAAGCCCGGCCTGGACTGGACGGACGGGAACAGGCNNGTGCGCCCCAGCCAACCGTCATCAACTACCTGCCCGTCCGGCTTCTGGCAGCGGGCTGCATGGGAACGGGCCGCATCAGCGGGTGCTTGCTGCGAAGAGCGTCGAACCGTCGCCTTCGCGGCCGAACGCCCCCGGCCCGCGTCGGTGAACGTCACGAGTTCCATCAGCCAGTTTCCCTGCATGTACACGGG
>LIQL01000260.1 GCA_001418405.1 Streptomyces diastatochromogenes
CAGCAGCCCCCGCCGCTCCCGCCGTACGGCCAACAGCCGCCGCCGGCACCCCCGTACGGTCAGCAGCCGCCGCCGGTGCCGCAGTACGGCGCGCCGCAGGGGCCGCCCGTGCCGCTCCCGCCGCCCGCCGGGTACGGGCAGCCGGGCCAGCAGCCGCCGCCTGCCCCCTATGCCCCGAACGCCCCGTACCCGGCGCCGGGCGCACCGCTGCCCGAGGACGGCGGCACGGGCCCGTGGCACCGTCCCGACGAGCCGGGAGCGCCCGGCGCACCGCACGGCCAGCAGCCCCGAGGCTGACCGCCTGGGCCACCCGTCACGCAGGCGGCCGGCGGCCACCCCTCCTCGGGGGTGGCCGCCGGCCGCAGGGGTGACGTCGGGTCAGGAAGAAGCCGCGGACAGCAGGGCCCGGGTGTCCGCCACCAGGCGCACCACCGAGTCGTCGGCGACCGCGGCCACCTCGTCGTAGCTGAACCAGCGCAGGTCCAGCGACTCGTCGCTGATCTCCGCCACCGCATCCGCGGGCGCCAGCGCCGCGTACTGCACGTCGAGGTGGACCGCACAGGGCGTCTGGTGCCGGTCCAGTCGCACCGGCGCGCCGCCCAGCAGCGTCAGCCCGTGCGCGATCCCGGACTCCTCACGCGCCTCGCGCAGCGCCGCGTCGGCCAACGAGGCGTCCTCGGGCTCACAGTGGCCGCCCATCTGGAGCCACATCTCCAACTTGCGGTGCAGGGTGAGCAGTACCCGCCCGCCGGCCGGGTCGATCACCAGCGCGCTGGCCGTGATGTGCCCGTCCTTGCACGGCTTCCACATGCCGTCCTGATGGGCCACGAGGTGGTCCAGGTAGGCCAGCCGCAGCCGCTCCTGATCAGCCGACGGCGCGGGCCACTCCTTGAGCACCCGCGCCGCCTCCGCGTGCAGGCTCACTTGGCGCCGTCACCCTTGCCCTCGGCCGGCCCGTCCTCGGGGCCCTCGGCGTCGTCCCCGGCCCGCTTGGTCAGGTCCGGGCCGCTGCCGCTCGCCGCCTCGCCCAGCATCTTGTCGAGCTCGGAGAAGTCCGCGTGCTCGTGGTGGACGAAGCCGTCGGGGTCGTCCAGGTCGGCCGCCGTCGGCAGCATGTCCGGGTGCTCCCACAGGCCGTCGCGGCCGTCCAGGCCCCGCGCGTCCGTCAGGGACGCCCACAGCCGCGAGGCGTCGCGCAGCCGCCGCGGACGCAGCTGGAGCCCGATCAGCGTCGAGAAGGTCTGCTCGGCCGGGCCGCCGGTGGCGCGGCGCCGCCGCAGCGTCTCGCGGAGCTTGTCCGCGGACGGCAGGTGCGGCTTGGCGGCGGCGTGCACCACCGCGTCCACCCAGCCCTCGACGAGTGCCAGCGCGGTCTCCAGGCGGGCCAGGGCGGCCTTCTGCTCCGGGGTGTCCTCGGGCTGGAACATGCCGCCCTGGAGGGCGTTCTGCAGCTCCTCGGGGTGCTGCGGGTCGATCTGGCCGACCATGTCCTCCAGCTTGGTCGTGTCGACCTTGATGCCGCGCGCGTAGCCCTCCACGGCACCGAAGAGGTGCGAGCGCAGCCACGGCACGTGGGCGAAGAGCCGCTGGTGGGCGGCCTCGCGCAGGGCGAGGTAGAGCCGCACCTCCTCCTCCGGGACGCCCAGTCCGGCGCCGAACGCCTTGACGTTCGCCGGCAGCAGCGCGGCCTTGCCGGCGGGGCCCAGCGGCAGCCCGACGTCCGTCGAACCGACGACCTCGGAGGCCAGCACGCCCAGCGCCTGCCCGATCTGGGTGCCGAACATCGCGCCGCCCATGGAGCGCATCATCCCGAGCAGCGGGCCGGCCATGGCCTGCATCTCCTCGGGCAGCACCTCGCCCATCGCCAGTCCGACCCGCTCCGCGAGCGGGTCGACCAGGTCCTTCCACACCGGCAGGGTCTCCTCGACCCATTCGGCGCGGCTCCAGGCCACCACCGAGCCGGCGCCCGACGGGAGCGACGTCACCCCGTCCAGCCACAGGTCCGCGAGCCGGACGGCGTCCTGGACGGCCGCGCGCTCACCGGAGGAGACGCTGGCGTCCTTGCTGCCGTCCTCGGCACCCTGCGCGACGGTCTGCCGCGCGATGTCCTTGGCCATCTCCCAGTTCACCGGGCCGCCCTCGTAGGAGAGCATCTGACCGAGCCGCTGGAAGGCGGCGCCGAGGTCACCAGGGTTCATCTGGCCGCCGGGTCCGCCCATGCCGCCGAAGAGCGCCGCGAACGGGTTGTCCGCGCCGCCGCTCCCGCCGCCGAACCCGAAGGGGTTCGCGGGGCCCTGGCTACCTCCCTGGCCGCCCTTCTTCTCGCCGTTGTCGCCGTCCTCCGGCTCCTCCGGCGGAAGGCCGAATCCAAATGGGGTGTCACTCACGGGTTTCCTCGGCTCGTAGGGCCGCCGGCCCTACGCCGACGGCGGCTGCCCGACATCACCTCCAGCGTAGACACTCGCCCCGCCCTGGGGCTCGGTGCTTCGCTGTCCCGGTGGCTGCGGCAGGATGGATGCCACCTGGTACGGACCCGTCCGACGCGCCCGTACTGAAGACAACCGCTGGAGACGCCCGGTGAGTTCCCCAGATCCGACCGTTCGCGCAGCGCGAAACGCTCGAAACGCTGCCGCCACAGCTGAACAGGCAGACCGCACCCCGGTCGACGCCGACCGGCCGCTGCGCCGTCCCGTCGTCGCCGTCACCGGAGCCGCCTCCGGGGTCGGCGCGCTGCTCACCCGCGCCCTGGTCGCGTCCGACGAGGTCAAGCAGGTGGTGGCCATCGACGAACGGCCCGGCGACGTCCCCGAGGCGCTGTGGCACGTCCTCGACGTCCGCGACCCGGCCATCGCCGACAAACTGCGCGGAGCGGACGTCGTCGTCCATCTCGCCCTCGATCTCGACCTGGAGACCGACGCCACGGCCCGCACCGCCTACAACGTGCGCGGCACCCAGACGGTGCTGACCGCCGCCGCGGCCGCCGGCGTCCACCGGGTGGTGCTGTGCACCTCCGCCATGGTCTACGGGGCGCTGCCCGACAACGACGTCCCGCTCGCCGAGGACGCCGAGCTGCGCGCCACCGCGGACGCCACTGGCGTCGGCGACCTCCTGGAGATCGAGCACCTGGCCCACCGCGCCCCGCGCGCCCACCCGGGCCTGAACGTCACCGTGCTCCGCCCCGCGATCCTGGTCGGCGGCACCGACACCGCGCTGACCCGTTACTTTGAGTCGCCGCGCCTGCTGGTCGTCGCCGGGTCCCGTCCTGCCTGGCAGTTCTGCCACGTGGAGGACCTGGTCAGCGCCCTGGAGCACGCCGCCCTGGAGAAGGTCGAGGGCGAGTTGGCGGTGGGCTGCGACGGCTGGCTGGAGCAGGAAGAGGTCGAGGAGCTCTCCGGCATCCGGCGCATGGAGCTGCCGTCGTCGGTGGCGCTGGGCGCCGCGGCCCGGCTGCACCGGATCGGCCTGACGCCGTCGCCCGCCGGGGACCTCGCCTACACCATGCACCCCTGGGTGGTCAGCGGCAGCCGGCTGCACGACGCGGGCTGGCGGCCCCGGTGGACCAACGAGGAGGTCCTCGCCGAACTGCTGGAGGAGGTCGCCGGCCGGCACACGGTCGCCGGCCGCCGCCTCGGCCGCAAGGACGCCACCGCCGCCGGCGCCGCAGGTGCCACCGTCGCCCTCCTGGGCACCGCGGCCCTGGTCCGCCGCGCCCGCAAGGCCCGCCGCCGCATCTGACGCCCTCCGGGGCCGGCGTCCGCGGGGCCGTCCGCAGGCCCGTGCGGCGGGTCCGGGAGGGCCGGGGACTGTACGAGCCTCCAAAACGGGCCCCCGCACGCCCGGTGGAAACGGCCATTCCCCGAGGGGCACCCGGTACGGCACGATGGGACCATGTCTGCCACGCACACCCGGCCGTCCACCGGCCACGACCACCCTGGTGAGCAGGGCGGCGAGAACCCCATCCGGCTCCTGGAGATCCGCGACGGCGCGCTGTCCGTGGACGAGGTCTTCGCGGCCGTCGGGGACCGCGCGGCGGGCGGCACGGCACTCTTCGTCGGCACCGTCCGCTCGCACGACGGGGGCTCGGACGTCGACGGACTGGGCTATTCCGCCCATCCGACCGCGGCGGAGGAGCTGCGTCGGGTGGCAGAGAAGGTCGTCGCCGACTATCCGGTCCGCGCGCTGGCCGCCGTCCACCGGGTGGGCGATCTGGCCATCGGCGATCTGGCCGTGGTCGTCGCGGTCTCCTGCCCGCACCGCGCCGAGGCGTTCGCCGCCTGCCGCAAACTGATCGACGACCTCAAGCACGAGGTCCCCATCTGGAAGCACCAGACGTTCTCGGACGGCACCGAGGAATGGGTCGGCGCCTAGCGGGGCCGCCCCTGCGGGACGGCCGGCCGACGGTTCCGCGCGGCTGAACAGGTACCCCGGCTGCGGCCGAACCGGTAACCCGGCTTCCGGTTGCGTAACCGGCTGCCCGGCACCAGCGTTGACCTGGCAGATGGTTAATCTGCTTATTCGTCGATCGCGGGCGCGCAAGGGGTAGGGAGGTCGCCATGGGAGCGCTGCTCTGGCTGCTGATTCCGGTGCTGGCCGGGTTGATCGCCGCGCTGTGGAGCAGTTGGGCCGTGCGCAACCGCAGGACCGGGGACGTCGCCGAGCTGGCGGGTTATGCCCGGTTCCGCGCGGCCATGGAGAAGCAGCACGCCGCGGCCGCCGCCCCGACGGTCCCCGAGCGCGTCTCGGACCCGGTCTGACGGCTTCCGGCGCCCGGCCCGACCGCCGGCCCCCGGACGGACGGCCCCGCGGGCCGGTTGTCATACCCGTCCCGTACTGTCGTTCCATGCCACGCCGCACCGCGACGCTGCTCGCCTCGACCCTGATGCTGATCGCGCTGCTCTGTGCCGGGGTGCTGATTCCCGTCCCGTACGCCGAGATGTCGCCGGGGCCGACGGTCAACACCCTCGGCGACCACAACGGCGAGCCGGTCCTGCAGATCTCCGGGCGGAAGACGTATCCGACGACCGGCAACCTCAACATGACCACGGTCCGGGTCACCGGGCCGGACTACAACATGAACCTCTTCGAGGCGGTCTACGGCTGGCTGGACCCCAACAGCGCGGTGGTGCCGCACAAGACGCTCTACCCGGACGGCCAGACGGCCGAGCAGGCCGACCAGCAGAACGCCGAGGAGTTCTCCCAGTCCCAGGAGAGCGCGAAGGTCGCCGCGCTCCAGCAACTGCATGTCCCGCTCGCCAGTCAGACCGTGGTGGGCGCCGTCGTCAAGGACAAGCCGGCCGACGGGCTGCTGCACGCCGGCGACGTGATCAAGGCGGTGGACGGCAAGACCGTCCAGCAGGCCGGCGACGTCGCCAAGCTCGTCACCCGGCACAAGCCGGGCGAGAAGGTGGTCTTCACCGTCATCCCGGCCAAGGACGCGGCCGCCGCGGAGAAGCAGGGCAAGCGGCCCGAGGGCCCCGAGAAGCAGGTCACGATCACCACGGTGGCGGACGGCGGCCGTGCGGTGGTGGGCATCCAGGCCCAGGTGGACCACATCTTCCCGTTCACCATCGACGTGAAGCTCGCCGACGTCGGCGGTCCGAGCGCCGGCCTGATGTTCGCGCTCGGCATCGTCGACAAGCTCACCCCGGGCGGGAACCTCACCGGCGGCAAATTCGTCGCCGGCACCGGCACCATCGACGACCAGGGCAAGGTCGGCCCGATCGGCGGCATCTCGATGAAGACCATCGGCGCGCGGGACAAGGGCGCGGAGTTCTTCCTGACGCCCGCGGAGAACTGCGCGGCCGCCGCGAAGGACACTCCCAGCGGTCTGAAGCTGGTCAAGGTCGGCACCATAGGGGACGCGGTCAAGGCGCTGGAGAAGATCCGCAACCACGACACCGCCGGCCTGCCGAGCTGTAGCCCGGCAGGCCGGTAGCGGCACCGCCGCGCGACGGCGGGCCGGCGGCCCACCGTCGGCGACTACTCCTCGAAGGTCGCCGACAGCGCGTCCGCGAGGCCGGGCACCAGTGCCTTGCCGGTGAGCACCTCGGAGGTGGAGTCCTTCTCCCGCAGGCGCAGCGCCGATTCGCGGGAGCCGTCCCGGAGGACGGCCACCGTCATCCGCACCTCCTGGCGCTCGGGGTGCTCGGCGACCCACTTGGCGAGCTGCTTCTCGGACATGCCCGCCGGCTCGGCCTCCTCGGCGGACGGCGGGAGCATCAGCCGCTCCACGGTCAGGGCGCAGCCGACGACGGCGTCCGGCCAGGCGATGGTGGCGAGGAACTCGTCCAGCGGCGCTCCGGCCGGGATCTCGTCCTGCTCGATGGGGGTCAAGGACGTGCCGACGGAGTCGTCGATGCCCAGTTGGGCGGCGAGCGACGGCTCCTGCGCGCGGAGCTTCACGGTGTCGACGAGGGCGAACAAACGGGCGGGCTGGTCCCAGCCGAGGCCGGCGGCGTACTCGTCGATTTCGAGTACCGCACGGGTCAGCGGGTCGGCGGCGAGGGGGGTGCCGTCAACGGGGAGGTTGGTCATGCCCAACATCGTGCCTTGTACACCCCGGAAATCGGGAACCGAGTAAAGCCGTCGTAAGTTGCATCACTGGGTCCTACTATCGCCGGGCCTGCTCCACACGACAGCGAACTTCGAGGTGCGCACCTTGGCTTTCCAGATGCCGGACCGCGGCGGAGGCCCCACCGGGCCACGGATCAGAGTCGGCCGACCGTCGCGGCGGTTCAGGACCCTGCTCATGACGTTGGGCGCATTGGCCGTACTGGCCATGCTCTTCGTGATGTTCTCGGGATTTTGGACCGACTGGCTCTGGTACCGGTCGGTCCACTTCTCCTCGGTCTTCACCACCACCCTGTGGACCAAGATCGGTCTGTTCTTCGCCTTCGGCATCGTGATGGCGATCGCCGTCGGCATCAACGTCTGGCTGGCGCACCGGCTGCGGCCGCCGCTCAGCGCGATGTCCACGGAGCAGCAGAGCCTGGACCGCTACCGCATGGGCATCGCCCCGTTCAAGAAGTGGGCGCTGGTCGCGGTCACCGCGGTGATCGGGCTGATCGCCGGGGCCTCCGCCTCCGGTGAGTGGCGGACGTGGCTCCAGTGGGTCAACGGCGTCCCGTTCGGCACGACGGACCCGCAGTTCCACAAGGACGTGTCGTTCTACGCCTTCGACCTGCCGTGGTACCGCTTCCTGTTGAGCTTCGGCTTCGCCTGCGTGGTGCTGTCCCTGGTGGCCGCCGCGCTCACCCACTACCTCTACGGCGGGCTGCGGTTGACCAGCCCCGGTTCGCGGGCGACCGCCGCCGCCACCGGCCACCTCTCGGTGCTGCTGGGCCTGTTCGTCTCCCTGAAGGCGGTCGCCTACTGGCTCGACCGGTACGGCCTGGCGGTGAAGTCCAGCGGCCTGAAGTCGGCCGACAACTGGACGGGTCTGCGCTACGTGGACGCCAACGCCTACCTTCCGGCGAAGACCATCCTGTTCTTCATCGCGGCGATCTGCGCGGTGTTGTTCTTCGCCACCCTGTGGCGGCGCACCTGGCAGCTGCCGGTGATCGGGTTCGGCCTGATGGTGCTCTCCGCCGTCCTGATCGGCGGGCTGTACCCGGCCATCGTCCAGAAGTTCCAGGTCCAGCCGAACGAGCAGGCCAAGGAAGCCCCGTACATCGAGCAGAACATCAAGGCGACCCGGAAGGCGTACGACATCCAGGACTCGGATGTGACGTCGTACAAGGGCAACTACAAGCCGACCTCCGACGCGGACAGCCAGCGGCTGCGGGACGACGCCGACACCGTCGCCAGCATGCGGCTGCTGGACCCGAACGTGGTCTCGCCGGCCTTCCAGCAACAGCAGCAGGTGCGGTCCTACTACCAGTTCCCGTCCACCCTGGACGTCGACCGGTACAAGGACAAGGACGGCAAGGAGCAGGACACCGTCATCGGCCTGCGCGAGCTGAACCTCGCCGGCATCCCCGAGCGCAACTGGATCAACGACCACTTCAAGTACACCCACGGCTACGGCGCGGTCACCGCCAAGGGGACCGAGACCGCCGACGGCGGCGGCCCGCAGTACACCGAGTCCGACCTGCCCTCCAAGGGCCAGCTGCCGCCGCACGAACAGCGCATCTACTACGGCGAGAAGACCACCCAGTACTCCATCGTGGGCGGGCCGCAGCAGGAGCTGGACTACTCCGACGACAGCGGTGAGAAGAGCTACCGCTATCAGGGCAAGAGCGGGGTCAGCCTGTCCAACCCGATCAACCGCGCCGCGTACGCGGTGGCGTTCGGGGAGCCGCAGATCCTCTACTCCGGCGCGATCGGCGACGGATCGCGGATCCTGTACAACCGCACCCCCAAGGAGCGCGTCGAGTCCGTCGCCCCCTGGCTGACCATCGACGGCGACGCCTACCCGGCGGTGATCGACGGCCGGATCCAGTGGATCGTGGACGCGTACACCACGAGCAACGGCTACCCGTACGCCTCCCGCACCACTCTGGGGGACAGCACCGCCGACTCGCTCACCAACGGCCAGCGCGCGGTGGTGGCCCAGCAGAACCAGGTCAACTACATCCGCAACTCCGTCAAGGCGACGGTCGACGCCTACGACGGCACGGTCAAGCTCTACCAGTGGGACACCAAGGACCCGGTCCTCAAGACCTGGATGAAGGCGTTCCCCGGCACGGTCGAGAAGAAGAGCGACATCAGCCCGGACCTGCTGGCGCACCTGCGCTACCCGCAGGACCTCTTCAAGGTGCAGCGCCAGTTGCTGACCACGTACCACGTCACCGACCCCGGCACCTTCTACACCGGTTCGGAGCGCTGGCAGATCCCCAGCGACCCGACCACCAAGTCGGGCAACGCGGTGCCGCCGTACTACCTGAGCATGAAGATGCCGGGACAGAAGCAACAGGCGTTCTCGCTGACGACGACCTTCACGCCCAACAAGAAGGACAACCTGGGCGCCTTCATGGCGGTCGACGCCGATGCGACGAGCAACGACTACGGCAAGATCAGACTGCTGAAGCTGCCCGCGCAGACGCCGGTGCCGGGCCCGCAGCTGGCGCAGTCGAAGTTCAACTCCGATCCGACGATCGCCAACGAGCTGAACATCCTCAAGAAGTTCGGTGACTCGGAGATCGAGTACGGCAACCTGCTGACCGTCCCCCTGGACGAAGGGCTGCTCTACGTCGAACCGGTCTACCTGCGCGGCGCCAACACCAACTACCCGCTCCTGAAGAAGGTGTTGGTGAGCTACGGCGACAACAAGCCGGTCCTGGAGAACAGCCTCAAGGACGCGCTGGACGTCGTCTTCGGCAAGAAGGCGCCGACCACCGGCTCGGAACCGCCGCCCGGCGGGGGCCAGACCGGCGAGCAGCCGCCGCCGTCCGGCCAGACCGTGCAGCAGGCGCTGTCGGACGCCGAGAAGGCGTACGACGACGGTGAGAAGGCGCGGGTGGCCGGCGACTGGGGCGCCTACGGCGACGCCCAGAAGCGGTTGAAGGCCGCGCTGGACCGGGCCGCCAAGGCGTCCGAGAAGGGCGGCAAGTCCGGCAGTTGAGCCACTGCCGCGGGCCGTGGTCCGGTGGCCGCCGGTGCGAACCGGTGGCCACCGGGGCCCGTGTGTCAACAGTGGTCCCCGTGGCGTGATACGTTGGAGTCACAACGGCGCGGGGTGGAGCAGCTCGGTAGCTCGCTGGGCTCATAACCCAGAGGTCGCAGGTTCAAATCCTGTCCCCGCTACTGATAGACCAAGGCCCGGATTCCTTGAGAATCCGGGCCTTTGTCATGCGTTCGGGGTAAAGCTCGCCACGGGCGGGTCGGACAACCCACGGGGGAAAGTCGTGTGCTTGAGTTTGGCATGTCGCCGTGTCGGGAAGTCGACAAAACGCTGAAGTGACCTCACCGGCTGCGGTATACCAGGTGTACGCGGGTAACAGGTGATGCGACGATGGTTCTTATGGGGGACAAGGCAAGGTTGTTGGAGACGGACCGTTTTGTGCAGGCGCCCGACGACGGGCGCGATTCCGAAATGGCGATGGACGCGATGGAGGCCGACGGTGCGGCCGAGGCGTCCGACGCGGTCACCGAGTCCGGGTACCGCCGCGCCGCCGAGGCGGGCGACACCGCCGCCATGAGCGCACTGGGCGCGATGCTGCTGCGCCGCGGCGACCTGGACGGAGCCGAGCCCCACCTGCGCTCCGCGGCCGCCGCCGGGGACCGGGCGGCGGCGAACAACCTCGGCGTCCTCCTCCACCAGCGCGGCTACGGCGACGAGGCCGCCGGTTGGTGGCGGATCGCCGCCGTCGCCGGCTCCGCCGCCGCGGCGCACGCCCTGGGACGGCACTACCGCGAGCGCGGTGACGAGCCGGCCGCCGAGTACTGGCTGCGCCAGTCCGCAGAGTCCGGCCACTACCTGGGCGCCTACGCCCTCGCCGACCTCCTGGAGCACCGCGGGGACATCGGTGCCGAACGCTGGTTCCGGGCCGCCGCCGAGCGCGGCCACCGCGAAGCGGCCTACCGCCTCGCGCGGGTCATCGAGGACGGCCGCGACGGCGACCGCCGGGCGGTGCCCGCCTACGGGGAGTTGACCCAGCTGGCCGAGGCCGAGCAGTGGTACCGCCAGGCCGCCGCCCGCGGTCACCGGCGGGCAGCGCTCCAACTCGGCGCGCTGCTGGAGGAGCGCGGCGACGTCCAGGAGGCCGGCCGCTGGTACCTCTCCGCGGCCAAGGACGGCGAGGCCCGGGCTGCCTGTGCGCTGGGTTTCCTGCTGCGTGACGCCGGCGATGAGGAGAGCGCGGCGGAGTGGTGGCGGCGGGCCGCCCAGGACGGCGACGGCAACGCCGCCAACGCCCTGGGGGCGCTCCACGCCGACCGCGGTGAACTCCAGAGCGCCGAGCGCTGGTACCGCGCCGCGCTGGACGCCGGCGACGTCAACGGCGCCTACAACCTCGGCCTGCTCTGTGCCGAACAGGGCCGGCCCGGCCGGGGCGAGCAGTGGTATCGCCGCGCCGCGTACGCCGGGCACCGCGAGGCGGCCAACGCGCTGGCCATCCTGCTGCTCCAGCGCGGCGACGCCTCGGGGGCCGAGCCGTGGTTCTCCAAGGCGGCCGAAGCGGGCAGCGTGGACGCCGCGTTCAACCTCGGCATCCTGTTCGCCGGGCGCGGCGAGGAGCGGTTGGCGCGCTCCTGGTACGAGCGGGCGGCCGCCGCCGGGCACACCGAGGCGGCGCTCCAGGTCGCCATAGCGCAGCTGCGCGACGGCGACCTCCAGGACGCCGAGCGGAACCTGCGCTGCGCGGCCGGCGGCGGCAGCGCCGAGGCGGCCTTCCGGCTCGCCGACCTCCTCGACCGCCGGTCCGCCGAGGCGGACGCCGAGCGGTCCGCGGACGACGAGAGCCGGCAGTGGTACGAGCGGGCCGCGCGGCAGGGGCACCGTCGCGCCCAGGTCCGGGTTGGCATGTTCGCGGCGGCCCGCGGTGACGCGGTGGAGGCGGCCACCTGGTACCGCGCCGCGGCCGAGGCCGGCAGCCGCAACGGGGCCTTCAACCTCGGGCTGCTGCTGGCCCGTGAGGGCAGCCTCCCCGAGGCCGTCCTGTGGTGGCAGCGCGCCGCCGAGAGCGGCCACGGCCGGGCGGCGCTGCGGCTGGCGCTGATCGCGGCCCGGCGTGGGGCGCTCGCGGAGGCCCAGCGCTGGTGCGCGCGGGCCGTGGAGTTCGGGCCGCCCGAGGTGGCGGAGCGAGCGGCACGGTTGCGGACGGCGCTCCAGGAGGAGCTGAGCGCCTGACGGCCGACCGGCGACGTCGGTGATCGGATGCCCGGGACGCGGTCGAACGGACCGGTTCCCGGGCACTGCTCCCGGGGCGGGCGGAAGGGATTTGCGCTGGTCGTCGCGGTGGGGTTACAGTAAACACACAACGACGCGGGGTGGAGCAGCTCGGTAGCTCGCTGGGCTCATAACCCAGAGGTCGCAGGTTCAAATCCTGTCCCCGCTACTGAAACCGAAGGCCCGGATCCCTTGAGGATCCGGGCCTTCGGTGTGTTCGGGGTGTCGGCTACGGGCGGTGCCCGACCGCCTCCGCGTACAGGTCGCGGTCGACGAGCTTGGCCTCCGGCAGCGGTGCCCCCTTGGTGACGCCGGCGTCACGGTAGGTCTTCTGGAGCCGGTCGGTGGTGCCCTTCCTGATTTCCCAGTCCATCCGGAGCGGGGGCACCGACGCGAGGATCTTCGGATCGACCTTCAGCAGCCCGGCCAGTTCCGCGACGAACGCCCGGTCCGCCTTGTAGTCGCCGGCGAAGTAGGTGTTGACCGTGCGGATGTAGGCCCGGAGGAAGGCGACGCCGGCGTCCGGGTCCTTCTGGAGCAGGTTGGGGCCGTAGAGGGCGCCGCCGAGCGGTTCGCCCTGCGGCTGGCCGCCGAGGAAGGCGTACTGCTTGGTGCCGTCCACCTGGCGCCACACGGGGTCCAGCAGCCAGGCGGAGTCGACGCCGCCGCCGGTCAGGGCGGTGAGGACGTCGGCCGAGCCGAGTTGCTGGAAGGTGACGGAGTCCAGCGCGGCACCGTGGGCGGCGAAGGCCCGGTCCATCGGGTACATGATCACCGAGCCCTTGCCGATCATGGTGCCCAGCGTCGCGCCCTTGAGGGGCACCGAGGACGCGTCCTGCCCGTTCTTGAGCCGGACCCACAGGCCGCTCCGGGACTTCGGGTCGGGGGAGAAGTTCCCGGCCACCCAACGGATGTCGAAGCCGCCGTTGACGCCGTTGACCACGGCGGCCTCCGGGGCCGCCCACAGGACGTCCACGTCGCCCTTGGCCAGGAGGGGCAGGGCGTCCGGGGTCGGCAGCACCTTCAACCGGACGTCCAGGCCCTCCTTGCGGAACTCGCCCTTGGCCAGGGCGAGTCGGAGGGGCGCGACGTACTCGGCGCTCAGGGTGCCGGTGGCGACGGTGAGGGTGCGGCGCTTGCCGAGCGGTGCGGGCGCCGGTGCCCCCTTGGCGCAGCGGGCCGGGGCGCGGCCGGGTGAGAGGTCGGCGGGGTCGGTCCAGGAGCCGGCGCCGCAGCCCGGTACGGCCTTGATGGTGCGCGGCTTGGCGGGGGCGGTGGCGTCAGGTCCGGCGGCGCAGCCCGCGCTGAGGGCGAGGGCGGCGGTCA
>LIQL01000261.1 GCA_001418405.1 Streptomyces diastatochromogenes
GCACCCAACAGCCCCGCGCAGCGGACAACGCCCGCGCCGCAGGCGCAACGGCGAGACGACCCACGGCGGGAACGCCGACAACGTGGGATTCACCCAGCGCTACGCGCTGGAACGCAACGGCCGTCTTCCACCTGGTAGTTCCAGCGGGCGCCGTCCGTGACGAGTTCCTTGACGGCGCGGACGAAGCGGTCGACGTGTTCGTCGGGCGTGCCGGCGCCGAAGCTGACGCGGATGGCGTTGAGGGAGCGCTCCCCCGGGGCCGCCTCCGGGGCGCCGCACTCGCCGGGTTCCTGCGGTTCGCTGCCGAGCAGGGTGCGGACCAGCGGGTGGGCGCAGAAGAGGCCGTCGCGGACGCCGATGCCGTATTCGGCGGAGAGGGCCGCGGCGAAGTGCGAGCTGTTCCAGCCCTCGACGACGAAGGAGAGGACGCCTACGCGGGGGGCGTCGTCGCCGAAGAGGGAGAGGACGCGGACCTCGGGGACCTCCGCGAGGCCCGCCCGCACGGTGTCGATGAGTTCCTGTTCGCGGGTGACCAGGGTGTCCCAACCCGCTTCGGTGAGCGCCTTGCAGGCCGAGGCGATGGAGTAGGCGCCGATCACGTTGGGGGAACCCGCTTCGTGTCGGGCGGCGCTCGTGTGCCACTCGACGTCCACGCCGCCGTCGGTCCGGCGGGCGACCTTCCGGCTGGCGCCGCCGCCGGCGAGGTACGGCTCGGCGTCCTGGAGCCAGTCGGCGCGCCCGGCCAGTACGCCGGCGCCGAACGGCGCGTACAGCTTGTGGCCGGAGAACGCGACCCAGTCGACGTCGAGTTCCGCGAGGTCCACCGGGTGGTGCGGGGCCAGTTGGGCCGCGTCGAGGACGATCCGGGCGCCGTGGGCGTGCGCGGCGGCCGCCAGTTCCCGCACCGGCCACAGTTCGCCGGTGACGTTCGAGGCGCCGGTGACGCAGACCAGCGCCGGGCCGTACGGCTCGCGGGTGGCCAGCGCCTGCTCCAGGGTGTCGACCGCCTGCTGCGGGGTGCGCGGCGCGTTGAGGTAGGTCACGGAGACGTCCGCGCGGCGCTCCCAGGGAAGCAGCGAGGCGTGGTGCTCGGTCTCGAAGACGAACACCCTGGTGCCCTGCGGCAGGGCCGCGGCCAGCAGGTTCAACGAGTCGGTGGTGGAACGGGTGAAGACCACCTGGTCGTCGGTGCGGCAGCCGAGGAAGTCGGAGACGGTCCTGCGGGCGTTCTCGAAGAGGTCGGTGGAGAGCTGCGAGAGGTAGCCGGCGCCGCGGTGGACGCTGCCGTAGTACGGGGCGTAGGCGGCGACGTCGTCCCAGACCCGCTGGAGCGCCGGCGCGCTGGCGGCGTAGTCGAGCGCGGCGTAGACGGCCTCGCCGCCGGTGACCAGCGGGACCAGGACGTCCCGGCCCAGCACGGGCAGCGGGGCACAGACGGAACGGTCGGCGGCAGCGGAAACGGACATGGCGAACTCCCGGGAGGCATGAGCGAATTCGCTGCGGCGGGGGGCGTCGCACGGTACGCGGAAGGTACGCAGGACCCGCCCGGCACGACGCCGCAGCGTGGAGAGAAAAGGGTGGCGCGGAAGAGGGGCCGTGGGCCCTAGCGCATTCGCTTCATCACGGAAGGACTCCCTCGGGGACCAGGATCCCTGGCGAGGGATCCGCGCTTGCCGCAGACCTCGCTGCCTGCGGCCTGGTCATCACCCGGGGCACCCCGCCACGGAAGGAGGGTTGCCGGACAGCGGGCCGGGGCCTACATCGCTGTCACTCGTGACCTGCGCAGAATCATGCCACACGATCATTCGTGCGCAAGTCCCGGTCCGCATTACGGACCGGGACGTGCGTCACATCGTCGTCACGCGTTGCTGGCCGCGACCCAGCGCTCCAGCGAGCGCTTGGCGGCCCCCGAGTCGAGCGCCGCGGCGGCCTTGTCGAGGCCGTCGCGGATCCGCTCGGTCAGCGGGGCGTCGGAGGGCGCCAGCGCGGCCAGCGCGGCCGCGGAGTTCAGCAGCACCGCGTCCCGCACCGGGCCGGTCTCGCCGTCGAGGAGCCGCCGGGCCACCTCGGCGTTGTACGACGCGTCGGCGCCGCGCAGCGCCTCCACCGGGACCAGGTCGATCCCGACGTCGCGCGGGTCGAAGGGTTCCTCGCGGACCCGGCCGTCCTGCACGATCCACACCCGGGACGTGGCGGTGGTGGTCAGTTCGTCCAGCCCGTCGTCGCCGCGGAAGACCAGTGCCGACGAGCCGCGCTCGGCCAGCACGCCGGCCAGGATCGGCGCCATCCGGGCGTCCGCGACGCCGGTCGCCTGGGCCTTGACCCGGGCCGGGTTGGTCAGCGGCCCCAGCACGTTGAAGGTGGTGCGGATGCCCAGCTGGCCGCGGGCGGCCGCCACGTGGCGCAGGGCGGGGTGGAACTTGGCCGCGAAGCAGAAGGTGATCCCGGCCTCCGCGGCGACCTCGACGACCCGCCGCGGCGTGAGGTTGAGGTTGACGCCCAGCTTCTCCAGGACGTCGGTGGCGCCGCTGGCCGAGGACGCGGCGCGACTGCCGTGCTTGACGACCTTGGCGCCGGTGCCGGCGACCACGATCGCCGACATGGTGGAGATGTTGACGGTGTTCGCCCCGTCGCCGCCGGTGCCGACGATGTCGACGCTGGGGCCGGGCACGTCGATCAGGCTGGCGTGCGCGTACATCGTCCGGACCAGTCCGGAGATCTCCGCGACGGTCTCGCCCTTGGCGCGCAGCGCCACCGCGAAGCCGGCGATCTGCGCGTCGGTGGCCTCGCCGCGCATGATCCGGTCCATGACCCAGGCGGTGTCGTCGGCGGTGAGGTCGCGGCCGTCGAGGAGGGCGTTCAGTACGGCCGGCCAGGAGCGGTCCGCCACGCTGCCGCCGCCCACCGGGGTCACAACGTTCATGGTCCACGCTCCTGGTTCGTCACCTGCTTGTGCCGCTCACCCTATCGAGACGTGGGCATGCCGGAGGGCCCCGTCCTATCCGTGGACGGGGCCCTCTGGGTGGCGTACTACCAGCGGTGCGCGGCGGTGCCGCGCCCGCGGGGATCAGTGGTGGCCGTGGCCGCTGGTGATCTCCTTGTACTCCTCGACGGTCGGCTTGGGGATGACGTTGTCCTCGCCGTAGTAGCCCTTGGAGAGCTTGGCGCGCAGCTTCTGCGTGCGCTTGAGCTTGCGCCGGACGCCGTTCTCGTCGACCTCGGGACCGAGTTCGAGCGGCTCGGGCTGCTCGTGCTGGGTCAGGACGTGCAGCTGCTCCTGGTTGAGCGGCTCGTGGACCTCGATGAACTCACCGTGCGGCAGGCGCTTGATGATGCCGGACTCGCGTCCGTGCAGCACCTTGTCCTTGTCGCGGCGCTGGAGACCCAGGCAGATCCGCTTGGTGGCGATGAAGGCCAGCACCGGCCCGACGAAGAACGCGATCCGGACGAACCAGGTGATCGAGTTGATCGACAGGTGGAAGTGCGTCGCCCACAGGTCGTTGCCGCCACCGATCAGCATCACGAAGTACGCGACGAGCCAGGCCACGCCGAAGCCGGTGCGGGTGGGCACGTTGCGCGGGCGGTCCAGGATGTGGTGCTCGCGCTTGTCGCCGCGGACCCAGGACTCGATGAACGGGTAGACCGCGATGGCGACCAGGACCAGCGGGAAGACCAGGATCGGGATCAGCACGCCGAAGTTGATGGTGTGGCCCCAGAAGTTCCACTCCCAGCCCGGCATGACGCGCACCAGGCCCTCGGCGAAGCCCATGTACCAGTCCGGCTGCGCACCGGTGGACACCTGGTCCGGCCGGTACGGGCCGATGGCCCACACGGGGTTGATGCTGGCGACCGCGGCGATCACCGAGATCACACCGAAGACCAGGAAGAAGAAGCCTCCGGCCTTGGCCATGTAGACCGGCAGCAGCGGCATGCCGACCACGTTGTTGTTGGTCTTGCCGGCACCCGGGAACTGCGTGTGCTTGTGGTAGAAGACCAGGATCAGGTGCGCCACCAGCAGGCCGAGCATGATGCCCGGCAGCAGCAGCACGTGGACCGTGAAGAACCGCGGGATGATGTCGTGCCCGGGGAACTCGCCGCCGAAGATGAACATCTGCAGGTACGAGCCGACCAGCGGCATCGCCAGGATGACGCCCTCGATGAAGCGGACACCGGTGCCGGACAGCAGGTCGTCGGGGAGCGAGTAACCGGTGAAGCCGGTGAACATGCCCAGGACGAACAGCAGGAAGCCGAAGAGCCAGTTGACCTCACGCGGCTTGCGGAACGCACCGGTGAAGAACACCCGCATCATGTGGACCATCATCGCGGCCAGGAAGACCAGCGCCGCCCAGTGGTGGATCTGCCGGATCAGCAGACCGCCGCGCACGTCGAAGCTGATGTTCAGCGTCGACTCGAAGGCCTGGGTCATCCTGATCCCGTGCATCGGCACGTAGGACCCGTGGTAGGTGACCTCGGCCATGCTCGGGTGGAAGAACAGCGTCAGGTAGACACCGGTCAGGATGATGATGATGAAGCTGTAGAGCGCGACCTCACCCAACATGAAGGACCAGTGGTCCGGGAAGATCTTGCGCATGTTGGACTTGGCGAGGCTGTAGATGCCCAGCCGGCCGTCGGCCCAGTCGGCGATCCGCTCGCCCCGTGGCGCCTGGCCACGGCGGGTAGTGGTCGCGGTCGTCTCGTTACTCATCCGCGCTCCCAGAAGCTCGGGCCGACGGGCTCCGCGAACTCGCTTGCGGCCTCGAGGAAGCCGTCCTTCACCGTGATGTGCAGCTGCGGCAGGGCGTGGCCGGCCGGGCCGAAGATCACCCGACCGCCGTCGGAAAGGTCGAAGGTCGACTGGTGGCAGGGGCAGAGCACGTGGTGCGTCTGCTGCTCGTACAGGCTGATCGGGCAACCCACGTGGGTGCAGATCTTGGAGTACGCGACGATGCCCTCGTGCGACCAGGCGAGTTCCTGCTTGTCCTTGATGTTCTGCGGCTGGATCCGCACGAGCATCAGGGCGTCCTTGGCGATCTTGTTGGCGAAGTCCTCGTCGTTCTCCTCCAGGCCCTCGGGCTTGGCGAACGTGAGGGAGCCGACCGCGATGTCCTCGGGACGCAGCGGGAGGTTCGTCGACTGGTTGACCAGGCGGACGCCCTTCTTCCAGCCGGTGGTCCGCAGCTTCTTCTCGGGCAGCGGGCCGAGGTCGCGCAGCAGCACGACGCCGGAGAGCGGCACCAGGGCCAGCGCACCGAACATCGTGTTGCGGATCAGCTTGCGCCGACCGAACTGCGACTCCTTGGCGCCCTGGGCGAAGTCCGCCAGGACCTTGGCCTTGACGTCGGGGGTGGCCTCGATCGGGTGCCGCTCGTCGGCGACCTCCTCGTCCGACATCAGCGTGCGGGCCCAGTGGACCGCGCCGGCGCCGATGCAGAAGAGCGCCACGCCCAGGGTCAGACCGAGGGCGAAGTTCAGCCCGCTGACGTGACCGAGCGGGAAGATGTAGACGATCTTGTCGATCGGGATGGCCACGTACGACGCGATGAACGCGACGGTGGCGAGCATCGACACCAGGAAGAGCATGGCGACGGTGCGCTCGGAGCGCTTGGCGGCCCGCTCGTCGATGTCCTGGATGCGGTGCTCGTGGGGCGGCAGCCCGGGGTCGGCGAAGGGGTTGTCCGCCTTCCCCACCGCGCCCTCGTGAGGCGTCTCCCGCTCACTGGGAAGGTTTTCTTCTGTCTCACTCATGACTTCTTGGCCTTCGTAGTCCGGGCTGCGACCCAGATGGCGACCGCGACACACGCACCCAGGCCGAAGATGTAACCGAAGAGACCTTCGGTCACCGGGCCCAGACCGCCGAGTTCCATACCGCCGGGGCTCGCGGTCTTGTCGCCGTTGACGGCGCCGAGGTACGCGACGATGTCCTTCTTGTTCTGCGGGCTCAGCGTGCCGTCACCGAAGGAGGGCATGTTCTGCGGGCCGGTCTGCATGGCCTCGTAGATGTGCTTCGGGTCCACGCCCTCAAGGGTCGGTGCGAACTTGCCATTGGTGAGGGCGCCGCCCTTACCGGTGAAGTTGTGGCACTGGGCACAGTTGGTGCGGAACAGCTCGCCGCCCTTGCCGATGTCGGCACCGTCGGCGCTGTACTGCGCCTTGTCCGGCACGGACGGGCCCGGGCCCAGCGACGCGACGTAGGCCGCGAGCTGGTCGATCTGGGCGTTGTTGTAGATGTTCCGCTTCCGCGGCACCTGGGCGCCGGGCTGCTGGGCCGGCATACGGCCGGTGCCCACCTGGAAGTCGACGGCGGCAGCGCCCACGCCGACCAGGCTCGGCCCGTCAGAGGTGCCCTGACCGCCGGTGCCGTGGCAGCTTGCGCAGCCCACGGCGAAGAGCTTCTTGCCCTCCTTGATGGCAAGAGACTGGGCGGTGTCATCGGCTTGAGCCTTGTCCGCCGGCGCGAACGCGGCGTACAGCCCCCCAGTGACCGCCAGCGCGAAGAGTAGGACGACGAGCGCCGCCAGCGGATGGCGCCGTCGTGCGGAGAGCTTTTTCACGGATTACCCCGGTGTCAGGATCTTCTGCGTCGATGCTTTGGCTGTGTCTGTCCGATATGCGAGTCCGGTCGGACCTCTTACCGGATCAGGTAGATCGTGGCGAAGAGGCCGATCCAGACGACATCGACGAAGTGCCAGTAGTAGGACACGACGATGGCCGCGGTGGCCTGCGTGTGGGTGAACCTCTTGGCCGCGTACGTCCTGCCCAGGACCAGCAGGAAGGCGATCAGACCGCCTGTCACGTGCAGTCCGTGGAAACCGGTGGTCAGGTAGAACACCGAGCCGTACGGGCCGGACGAGAGCGAGAGGCCCTCGTGCTTGACCAGCTCCGTGTACTCGAAGACCTGACCGCCGATGAAGATGGCACCCATGATGAAGGTGATCGTGAACCAGGTTCGCAGCTTCTTGACGTCGCCGCGCTCGGCCGCGAAAACGCCGAGCTGACACGTCAGCGAGCTGAGCACCAGGATCGTGGTGTTGGTCGCGGAGAACGGAAGATTCAGCGCATCAGCGGAGTGCTTCCAATACGCCTCGCCCGTCACCGATCGAAGGGTGAAGTACATCGCGAAGAGGGCCGCGAAGAACATCAGCTCGGAACTCAGCCAGATGATGGTTCCGACGCTGGTGAGGTTCGGCCGATTGACCGACGGGTGCGCGTGCCCGGTTTCTACTGTCGTTGCTGTCGCCACGACCGACATTATGTCGGTCGCTTATCCCGCCCTCACTCCGGGGGGTGCCGTTCGGTGTGTCAAGGCCGTATGCGCTGCTCGTTCGGGCCGCCTCGGCGGTCGCTCGAAGGGGGGAAGTGCGCAGCGCCGGACGGCGCACGGACCCTGGGAAAGCCGCTCCTGACGGGTCGTCGACCGCATTTCGGGGCCGTACGCCCTCTGCTGCCCGGGGCCCGTCCGGGAGTAGCATCGCGCAACGGTTTGATCAGGAGCCGTATCCGCTACGTAGGTCCGCGACAAAGGTGGAGGAACGATGCAGGCGACTGCCACGGTGCTGGTCTACAGCGACAACGCCAACACCCGCGAGCAGGTCCGGCTGGCGGCCGGACGGCGCCCGGCCCCCGACGCCCCGCAGATCGAGATCCTGGAGTGCGCCACCGCCCCGGCCGTGCTGGAGGCCCTGGAGCAGGGCGGGATCGACGTCTGCGTCCTGGACGGCGAGACGGCTCCGGCGGGCGGCATGGGCGTCTGCCGGCAGATCAAGGACGAGATCTTCCAGTGCCCGCCGGTGCTGCTGCTGATCGGCCGACCGCAGGACGCCTGGCTGGCCACCTGGAGCCGTGCGGACGCCGCGGTGACCCATCCCGTCGACCCGGTGGCGTTCGCCGACGCGCTGGCCGGTCTGCTGCGCCGGCGGCGGCTCGTCCAGGACGTGGTGCCGGCCTGACCGAGGCGCTCGAAGGGGCCGTGAACGGCCCCTGAGCGGCCCTCAGACCTGCGGGCGGAGCCGGGCGTCGGCGGCGGGGTTCTGCTGCCGCTCGGCCGCGCCTGTGGTCGTGGCGGCCTGGTTCTTGAGCGCGCTGCCGGCGCGCCAGTCCTTCCAGGGCATGTTCCAGTCGCCGAAGCCGTTGTCGAACGGCGTCATGGTGGCCCCGCCGCTGTTGACGACCTTGACGACGTCGCCGACCCGGACGGTGTTGAAGAACCACTGGGCGTTGCCGGTGGACATGCCGGTGCAGCCGTGGCTGACGTTTGCGGCGCCCTGGGAGCCGACCGACCAGGGGGCGGCGTGCACGTACTCGCCGCTCCAGGTCACCCGGGTGGCCCAGTAGACCGGCAGGTCGTAGGCGTCGGAGCTGCCGGCGGCGATGCCGACGGTGGCGCTGCGCATCCGGACGAAACTCTCCTTGCCGAGCACGACCTTGACGCCGTTGCGGGTGGAGAAGCCGGGCTTGCCGGTGGTGACCGGGATGGTGTTGATGGCCTTGCCGTTGCGCAGCACCGTCATCTGGTGCGCGGCGGCGTCGGTGACGGCCTCGATCCGGTCGCCGGTGGTCAGCCGGATCGGTTTGGCGGGGCCGCCGTAGAGCCCCCCGGCGATCTTCAGGCCGTCGAGGTTGCTGTGGACCGCGACGGCGGCGTGGGCGGGCCAGTAGTCCTTGGGGCGGAAGTGCAGCTTCTTGCCGTCCACCCAGTGCCAGGAACCCTCCACGCGGGGCGTGGAGTCGACCTTCAGGGCGCTCTCGACGACGGCCCGGGCCTTGGGGTCGGTGACCGGCTTGCTGAGCTCTGCGGTGACCGGCTGGCCGACGCCGTACTCGCCGCTCTCCGGGCCGAACTTGACGGTCAGCCGGTCGTCCGCGTCCTTGGTGTTGACCACCAGGGTCTTGCGGCCGGGGGTGCCGTCCTCCTCCTCGGTGCTCACCTGCACCGTGTAGCGCGTGCCGGCGGCCAGGGGCGCGGTGGTGCGCCAGTGCCGGCCGTCGGCGCTCAGTTCGCCGCGGATGTAGCGGCCGGTGGAGTCGGTGGCGGTCACGTCCGTGATCCGCGAGTCGTCGCCCTTGAGGGAGACCTCAAGCGGCTTGTCGGGGTCCGCCTTGTGCCTGCCGTCCGCCGGGATGTTCGCGGATATCTGGTCGGACGCGTCGTAGGGGTTGGCCGAGAGCGATTCCGACGACGAGCCCCCGCACGCGGTGGTGCTCACCGCGAGGGGCACGAGCAGGAGGCCGCAGCTCAGCACCGTCCGGGTTCGAGGTCTGTAACTCATGCCCCCAAACGTACGAAGAATCCCTTTCGGCGGCGCGCTGGAGGACTGCAAACGGGTCGGGCCCGGACACCTGTTGGGGTGTCCGGGCCCGACCCTGCGGCGTGTCTGCCGCGGTTCTCGCGTGGTGCGTACTACTGGGTGCGGTTCTCGCCGCGGTAGTACTCGAAGACCCAGCCGAAGAGGGCCGCGAGGATCACCGGGAGGGAGAAGTACAGCAGCCAGAAGCCGAAGACGACGCCCAGGAAGGCGAGCGCGCCACCGATGCCGAGGAAGAGCGGCTGCCAGCTGTGCGGGCTGAAGAAGCCCAGCTCACCGGCGTCGTCCGCGACCTCGGCGTCCTCGTTGTCCTGGGCACCCGCGTCGATCCGCCGGGCCGTGAAGGCCAGGTAGTAGCCGACCATGATGCACAGGCCGAAGGCCAGGAAGAGCGCCGTGGTACCGGCCGGCTCCTTCGACCACACGCCGTAGACGACCGCCATGGCGAGGATGAAGACGCTCAGCCAGATGAACATCTTGCCCTGGATCTTCACTTGCCCGCCTCCTTGCCGCCGGCCAGCGCCTTGTCACCCTCGCGACCGTTCTGCAGCGCGTCCAGCGCCGCGATCTCCGGGTGGTGCAGATCGAACGCCGGGGATTCGGAGCGAATGCGCGGCAGGGTGAGGAAGTTGTGCCGCGGCGGCGGGCACGAGGTCGCCCACTCCAGCGAGCGGCCGTAGCCCCACGGGTCGTCCACCTCGATCTTCTCGCCGTACTTGGCGGTCTTCCAGACGTTGTAGAGGAACGGCAGGATCGACATGCCCAGCAGGAACGAGCTGATCGTGGAGATGGTGTTCAGCGTGGTGAAGCCGTCCGCGGCGAGGTAGTCCGCGTAGCGGCGCGGCATGCCCTCGGCGCCCAGCCAGTGCTGGACCAGGAACGTGCCGTGGAAGCCGATGAACAGCGTCCAGAAGGTGATCTTCCCGAGCCGCTCGTCGAGCATCTTGCCGGTGAACTTCGGCCACCAGAAGTGGAAGCCGGCGAACATCGCGAAGACGACCGTGCCGAAGACGACGTAGTGGAAGTGGGCCACGACGAAGTACGAGTCGGAGATGTGGAAGTCCATCGGGGGCGACGCCAGGATGACGCCGGTCAGACCACCGAAGGTGAAGGTGATCAGGAAGCCGATCGCCCAGAGCATCGGTGTCTCGAAGGACAGTGAGCCCTTCCACATCGTGCCGATCCAGTTGAAGAACTTCACACCGGTCGGGACCGCGATGAGGAATGTCATGAAGGAGAAGAACGGCAGCAGCACACCGCCGGTCACGTACATGTGGTGCGCCCAGACCGTCACCGAAAGACCGGCGATGGAAATCGTCGCGGCAATCAGACCGATGTAACCGAACATCGGCTTCCGGGAGAAGACCGGAATGACCTCGGAAATGATGCCGAAGAATGGTAGGGCAATGATGTACACCTCTGGATGGCCGAAGAACCAGAAGAGGTGTTGCCAGAGCAATGCGCCGCCATTGGCCGCGTCGAAGACGTGGGCACCGAATTTACGGTCCGCCTCCAGGGCGAACAGCGCGGCGGCCAGCACCGGGAAGGCGAGCAGGACCAGCACACCGGTCAGCAGCACGTTCCAGGTGAAGATCGGCATCCGGAACATCGTCATGCCCGGGGCGCGCATGCAGATGATGGTGGTGATGAAGTTGACCGAACCGAGGATCGTGCCGAAGCCGGAGAAGGCCAGACCCATGATCCACATGTCGGCGCCGACGCCCGGCGAACGCACCGCGTCCGAGAGCGGCGAGTAGGCGAACCAGCCGAAGTCCGCGGCACCCTGCGGGGTGAGGAAGCCGGCGACCGCGATCAGCGAGCCGAAGAGGTAGAGCCAGTAGGCGAACATGTTCAGCCGCGGGAACGCCACGTCCGGCGCACCGATCTGCAGCGGCATGATCCAGTTCGCGAACCCGGCGAACAACGGCGTCGCGAACATCAGCAGCATGATCGTGCCGTGCATCGTGAACGCCTGGTTGAACTGCTCGTTCGACATGATCTGCGTACCCGGACGGGCAAGCTCGGCGCGCATGAGGAGCGCCATGATGCCGCCGATGCAGAAGAACGCGAACGACGTGACCAGGTACATCGTGCCGATGGTCTTGTGGTCAGTGGTCGTGAGCCACTTGACGGCAGCGATACCGGGTTGCTTCTTGCGTACGGGTGGTGCTGCCGGAGCCGATTCGGCGGCGGCACCCTGAGGTTCGTTGAGGATGCTCACTGGTTCTTGGTCTCCGCATTCCTGGCGTGGTCAGTCTGCTCGATACCCGCCGGCAGGTACCCGGTCTGTCCCTTCGCCGCCAGGTCCTTCAGGTGCTGCCGGTACTTGGCAGGCGAGACGACCTTGACGTTGAAGAGCATCCGGGAGTGGTCGACGCCGCAGAGCTCCGCGCACTTACCCATGAAGGTGCCCTCCTTGTTGGGGGTCACCTCGAATACGTTGGTGTGGCCCGGGATGACGTCCTGCTTCATCAGGAACGGCACCACCCAGAAGGAGTGGATGACGTCCCGCGAGGTCAGCACGAACTGGACCGTCTCGCCCTTCGGCAGCCAGAGCGTCGGACCGGGGTTGCCGGTCTGCGGGTTGCGCGTGGCCGGCGTGCCGTAGTCGTAGACGCCGTCCGCACCCTGAGGCGCGGACTTCTTCCACTTGTCCGGGATCGCCTTGAGCTCCGGAGAATTGATGTTCGTCGTCTTCGGGTTGCCGTCGACGTTCTCCAGGTAGTTGAACGCCCAGCTCCACTGGAAGCCCACGACGTTGATGACGTGGTCCGGCTTCTTGGACGTCTTGAGGAGCGCGCTCTCATCACGCGCGGTGAAGTAGAACAGCACCGCGATGATGATGAACGGGACGATGGTGTACAACGCCTCGATCGGCATGTTGTACCGCGTCTGGGCAGGGACCTCCACCTTGGTCCTGCTGCGACGGTGGAAGATCACGCTCCAGATGATCAGGCCCCACACCAGCACGCCCGTTGCGAGGGCGGCGGCCCAGGAGCCCTGCCAAAGAGAGAGGATCCGCGGCGCCTCGTCGGTGACGGGCGTTGGCATGCCGAGGCGGGGGAAGTCCTTGTATGTGCAACCAGTCGCGGTCGCCAGGACCAGGCCCGCAGCAAGCACCTGCGGCAGCTTCCGCCGCATCGGGCGCCGCGACGAGCGGTCGGAGCCGTTGGGACTCACGTAGCGCCTTCCCGAGAGTCTCGCCCGAGCGGTCGGCTGCGGCCTTACTCGCTGGTCGGTCGCCGCCCTGCTTCGGGCAGGGGTTTGGATGTTTATGCGGACCAAACCCTACTGGACGCTATTTGGGGTCGCGCGGGGAGGGTGCCCAACGCGCCGCATCGCACCCCTAAGGGGTGGCCGAGCCCTTCCCCCACCGGCGTCGCGGGCCCCGATCGCCGCCCGCCGCGGGGCATCTGACGGCCCGCCCGGCACCCCCGCGAAGGGTGCTCTACCGTCTCGTACGTGCCCTACTTCGACGCGGCGTCGGCCGCTCCGCTGCACCCGGTCGCCCGCGAGGCCCTGCTCGCCGCGCTCGACGAGGGGTGGGCCGATCCGGCCCGCCTGTACCGCGAGGGACGGCGGGCCCGGCTGCTGCTGGACGCCGCGCGGGAGGCCGCCGCGGACGCCGTGGGGTGCCGCCCCGACGAGCTGACGTTCACCCCTTCGGGGACGCATGCGGTGCATTCCGGCATGTTCGGCGTCCTGGCGGCCCGTCGGCGTGTCGGACGGCGGCTGGTGCACTCCGCCGTGGAGCACTCCGCGGTGCTGCACGTCGCCGAGGTGCACGCCGCGGCCGGCGGGACGGTGACCGAGGTTCCGGTGGACCGGACCGGCCGGGTGGCCCGGGCCGCGGTGGCCGACGCGCTCGGCGGGGACGCCGCGCTGGTGTGCCTGCAGTCGGCCAACCACGAGGTGGGCACCGCACAGCCGGTGGAGGAGGTGGCCGCGGACTGCCGGGAGGCCGGGGTGCCGCTGCTGGTGGACGCGGCGCAGTCGGTGCCGTGGGGACCGGTGCCCGGCGCCTGGTCGGTGCTGACGGCGAGCGCGCACAAGTGGGGCGGGCCGCCCGGGGTCGGACTGCTGGCCGTCCGCAAGGGGACCCGGTTCGCACCCCAGGGGCCGCTGGACGAACGGGAGTCGGGGCGCAGCCCGGGCTTCGGGAACCTTCCGGCGGTGGTGGCCGCGGCGGCGGCGCTGCGCGCGCTGCGGGCCGCGGCGGCGGGCGGGGCGGACGAGGCGGGGCGGCTCGGCGGGCTGGTGGACCGGATCCGGGCCCGGGTGCCGGAGCTGGTGCCGGACGTGGAGGTGGTCGGCGATCCGGTGCGCCGGCTGCCGCACCTCGTCACCTTCTCTTGTCTCTATGTCGACGGCGAGGCGCTGTTGCACGAGCTGGACCGGGCCGGCTTCTCCGTTTCTTCCGGTTCGTCGTGTACGTCCAGCACCCTGACGCCGAGCCATGTGCTGCGGGCGATGGGGGTGCTGTCGGAGGGGAACGTCCGGGTCTCGCTGCCGTACGGCACGGAGGCGGCGGACGTGGAGCGGTTCCTGACGGTGCTGCCGGAGGCGGTGCGGTCGGTGCGGGAGCGGTTCGGGGTGCCGGTTCAGGAGCCGGCGCACCGGCCCGCGGGGGCGGCGGAGGTCGCCGAGCCGGAGGCGGCGCCGGGGTTGGTGGTGGACGCGCTCGGTCGGCGCTGTCCGGTTCCGGTCATCGAACTGGCGAAGGTGATCGACCGGGTGCCGGTCGGCGGCACGGTGACGGTGCTCTCCGACGACGCGGCGGCCCGGCAGGACATCCCCGCGTGGTGCGCGATGCGGGAGCAGGAGTACGTCGGCGAGGAGCCGGCGGAACGCGGCGCCGCCTACGTGGTGCGGCGCCGCGTCTGAGGCCGGGCGGCCCGGTGGGTCAGAGCAGGAACTGACGGACCTCACCCGCGGCGTCGTGGCCGTACGCCTTGGTGAAGCGGTCCATGAAGGAGCTGCGGTGCAGCTCGTACTCCTGGGTGCCGACGGTCTCGATGACCAGGGTGGCCAGCATGCAGCCGACCTGGGCGGCGCGCTCCAGGCCGACGCCCCAGGCCAGGCCGGAAAGGAAGCCGGCGCGGAAGGCGTCGCCGACGCCGGTCGGGTCGGCCTTGGCCTTCTCCTCGGGGACGCCGACCTCGATGTCCGGCTCGCCGACCCGCTGGATGCGGACGCCGTTGGAGCCGAGGGTGGTGACGCGGGTGCCGACCTTGGCGAGGATCTCCTCGGCGGTCCACCCGGTCTTGGACTCGATGAGCCCGGCCTCGTACTCGTTGTTGAAGAGGTAGGTCGCGCCCTCCATGAGGATGCGGATGTTCTCGCCGTCCATCCGGGCGATCTGCTGGGAGAAGTCGGCGGCGAAGGGGATGCCGCGGGTCCGGCACTCCTCGGTGTGCCGGATCATCGCCTCGGGGTCGTCCGCGCCGATCAGGACCAGGTCCAGTCCGCCGACCCGGTCGGCCACGGTCTGGAGCTCGATCTGCCGGGCCTCGCTCATGGCACCGGTGTAGAAGGAGCCGAGCTGGTTGTGGTCGGCGTCGGTGGTGCAGACGAAGCGGGCGGTGTGCAGGACCTCGGAGATGTGCACCGAGTGGGTGTCGACACCGTGCCGGTCGAGCCAGGCGCGGTACTCCTCGAAGTCGCTGCCGGCGGCACCGACCAGGATCGGCCGGATGCCGAGCTGGCCCATGCCGAAGCAGATGTTGGGCGCGACCCCGCCGCGGCGGACGTCGAGCTGGTCGACCAGGAAGGAGAGGGAGATCGTATGCAGCTGGTCGGCGACCAACTGGTCGGCGAAGCGGCCGGGGAAGGTCATCAGGTGGTCGGTGGCGATGGAGCCGGAGACTGCAATACGCACGGCGGGTCTGCTCCTGCGGAGGGCGTGGGGTTGTGCGGACGGAGGGCAACGCTACCCGGCGAGGGGCCCGGCTTCTGCCCATTCCTGGACACTTCGAAAAGCGCGAAAACATCTCATGATAGGTCGTTTCGATCGGGGCGTGCGGACGTCTCACGTGGTGCGCACCCTCCGCTGTGAGGGCCGTCACAGGGGGTGCGGGGCGGCGGGACGGACGGCGCGCAGGGAACCGTCCGCGCCCCCGCTCCGTCCCATCGGCGTCCACCCTGCCGGGTGGCACGTCAGATGACCGGCGGAGCTGAAGGAGCGAAGCGGTGAGCACCGAGGAGACCCCGGAGACCCAGGACACCCCCCAGGCCACCCGACCCGAACGGCGCGGCCGGCGCACTCCCCTGGTGATCGCGTCGGTGGCCGGCGCGGTGCTGGCCGTCGGAGGCGGCGCGGCGTACTGGGCCTCGTCCGCGTCCGACGGCGCCGGGCAGGCCGGCGCGGCCGACGGCGGGCCGCCGCCACTGGCGCTGGATTCGGCGTCGATCGCGGTCGGCGAGCCCGCCCCGCACCACGATCAGTACCGCGTGGTGGGCAAGCTCCCCGACGGCCCGCGGTCCGCGCCCGTCTACCGGCCCACGGGCGGAATCGACCAGTCCGCCGTGGCGCGGCTGGCGAAGGCGTTGGACGTGGCCGGATCGGTGCGGTCGGACGGCAACTGGTGGGCGGTCGGCACGCCCGGCCCGGACGGCCGGGGCACCACGCTGCGGGTCGCCAAGACCGGCGCGGGGAACTGGGTGTTCAGCCGGTTCGGCAGTGGGGACGGGACCAAGTGCCCGCTGACCGACGGCCGGTCGGGCTGCCCGTCGTACCGGGGCGGGACGGACGGCGCGGACGGCGGGAGCGGGGCCGGCGGGGACGCCGGCAGCGGTCCGGCGTCCGAGGCGACGGCCCGGCAGGCGGTGCGGCCGGTGCTGGCGGCGCTCGGCCAGCCGGACGCCCGGCTCGACACGCACCAGACCTTCGCCGCGGTGCGGGTGGTCACCGCCGACCCGGTGATCGGCGGGCTGCCGACGTTCGGCTGGCAGAGTCGGCTCCAGGTCGGCTCGGACGGGCAACTGGTCAGCGGCAGCGGCGAGTTGGCGAACCCGGTGAAGGGGGCGGAGTACCCCGTCCGGGATGCCCGGACGACGCTGACCGACCTGAACGGCGACGACGGCCGGACGATGCGGCCGCTGGCCCACTGCCCCTCGGTGCCGACCTTCCAGCACAAGGACGGCAAGGCCCCCCAGGGCGGCGGGATAGCGCCCTGCGAGCCGTCGCCGAACGGCAAGCCGGCGGTGTCCGAGGTGACCGGTGCGGTCTTCGGGCTCGCCACGCGGTACTCGCACGGCGGGCAGGTGCTGGTGCCGTCCTGGCTGTACACGGTGCGCACGCCGGGCGCCGCGGGCACGCCGGGCACCACCTCGACGATCGCCGGGACCGCGGTGGACCCGAAGTTCCTGCGGGGCAGCGAGCCGGCGGGGCCGAAGCCGTCCGAGCCGGGGACGACGGCGATGACGCTGTCCGGCTACCAGGTGGCGGACGACGGTCGGACGCTGACCGTCCACTTCTGGGGCGGGGTGTGCAGCACCTACGAGGCCAGCGTGCAGGAGTCGGGCGGTGCAGTGCGGGTCACGGTCACCGGGAAGGACAAGCGCCCCCACCAGATCTGCGTGAAGATCGCCAAGGACTTCAGCAAGACGGTGACGCTGGAGAAGCCGCTGGACGGCCGGAAGGTGGTGGACGCCACGTCCGGCAAGACGGTGGCACCGCGGTAGCCGGCGGCGGCACGCGTGAAAGGCAGCACGCGTGAAGGCAGAACGCGTGAAAGGCGGCACTCCCGGCCGGGGGTGCCGCCTTTCACACGTGCCGTGGCCCGTGGGCCCGAGCAGGATTAGCTGAAGGAGTCGCCGCAGGCGCAGGAGCCCGTGGCGTTCGGGTTGTCGATCGTGAAGCCCTGCTTCTCGATCGTGTCGACGAAGTCGATGGAGGCGCCGCCCAGGTAGGGAGCGCTCATCCGGTCGGTGACGACCTTGACGCCGTCGAACTCCTTGACGACGTCGCCGTCGAGCGCGCGCTCGTCGAAGAAGAGCTGGTAGCGCAGGCCCGAGCAGCCGCCGGGCTGGACCGCGACGCGCAGCGCGAGGTCGTCCCGGCCCTCCTGCTCCAGCAGAGTCCTGACCTTCGACGCGGCCGCGTCGGACAGGATGATGCCGTCGGTGACGGTGGTCTCGTCCTGAACGCTCATCTACATCTCTCCCGGGTTGTACGGACCGCTTGCCATCGGTTGCGAACAGGTCTAACCAGTGGCGTCCCGGATTAATTCCGGCTGCGCGTGATCTGTCCTTCTCTTCCTTCATGCTCGCACACCGACGGGCGGACGCCCCAGGCCCGACCGGCGGGCGGAGCGGCCCGCGTACCCCGCGGCTGACGCGTCACATCGACGCTATGGCCATCGTCAAAGTGACGTGAACCAGCTATGATAGATAGCGTCAAATAGACGAAAAGGCGGAGCCGCAGCGCATCCCGCCGCCCCCGCAGAGACCGTCCGCAAGGACTTTCCGCAGAGAAGAGAGGGTGCGTGTCGTGACCACCGCCCAGCCCCTGGACGTCCAGCCGACCCCGCTGGCGCTGCTCCTCCTCGGCCGCGAGGCCGACCCGAAGAGCGAGCGCGGCGTGGAGTGCCCCGGTGACCTGCCGGCGCCCTCCGACCCGGACCTGGTCGAGCGCGCCCGCGCCGCCAAGGCCAAGCTGGGCGAGAAGGTCTTCGTCCTCGGGCACCACTACCAGCGCGACGAGGTCATCGAGTTCGCCGACGTCACCGGCGACTCCTTCAAGCTCGCGCGGGACGCCGCGGCCCGGCCGAACGCCGAGTACATCGTCTTCTGCGGTGTGCACTTCATGGCCGAGTCCGCGGACATCCTCACCGGCGACGACCAGCAGGTGATCCTCCCCGACCTGGCCGCGGGCTGCTCGATGGCCGACATGGCCACCGCCGAGCAGGTCGCCGAATGCTGGGACGTGCTGACCGAGGCGGGCGTCGCCGACCAGGTCGTACCGGTCTCGTACATGAACTCCTCGGCCGACATCAAGGCGTTCACCGGCAAGCACGGCGGCACGATCTGCACGTCGTCGAACGCCGAGCGGGCGCTGGAGTGGGCCTTCGGGCAGGGCGAGGACCGGGCGACCACCAAGGTCCTCTTCCTGCCGGACCAGCACCTGGGCCGCAACACCGCCGTGCGGGACCTGGGCCTGTCCCTGGACGACTGCGTGGTCTACAACCCGCACAAGCCGAACGGCGGCCTGACCGCCGAGGAGCTGCGGGCCGCGAAGATGATCCTGTGGCGCGGCCACTGCTCGGTGCACGGCCGCTTCTCGCTGGACTCGGTGAACGACGTGCGGGCCCGCATCCCGGGCGTGAACGTCCTGGTCCACCCCGAGTGCAAGCACGAGGTCGTGGCGGCGGCGGACTACGTCGGGTCGACCGAGTACATCATCAAGGCCCTGGAGGCGGCGCCGGCCGGCTCGAAGTGGGCGATCGGCACCGAGCTGAACCTCGTCCGCCGCCTGGCCAACCGCTTCGCGCCCGAGGGCAAGGAGATCGTCTTCCTCGACAAGACGGTCTGCTTCTGCTCGACCATGAACCGCATCGACCTCCCGCACCTGGTGTGGACGCTGGAGTCGCTGGCGGACGGCAAGGTCGTCAACCGCATCCAGGTCGACGAGGAGACCGAGCACTTCGCCAAGCTGGCGCTGGAGCGGATGCTGGCGCTGCCGTAGCGGCGCGCCGCAGCAGGGCGGGGCGTCCCTCCGGGGGGCGCCCCGCCCTGCCGTTTCCGCCGCCTGGTGCCCGCTGGTCGGTGTACTCGACTAGCCGGTGTACTCGACCGTCACCGGCGCGGAGTTGTTCTCCTGGTTGGGATCGGCCGCGGGGTCGGAGGGCGCGGAGACCGTGCCCCGGGCGCCGTCGACCCGCTCGTCGATGCGGACCACCATGGTTGTGCCGTGCGGACCCCAGGAACAGCTCGCGCCCCCGTCGGCGGGTCGGCAGAATGTCATTTCGCTGGGGTGCTCCTCGGGGTTCACCGGGGCCGGGCTGACGCCCTCGGGCAGGGTCACCCTGACGTCCCCCTCGCCGAAGTTGCGCGGCCACGGCACGTCGACCTCGACCACCTCGCCGACCTTGCCCTTGATGGCGAACCCGACCGCCTGGACGTCATGGATCTGGTCGGTGTCGAAGGTCAGCTCGCCGCCTGCCATCTCGGCCTTCCAGTGCGCGGACGTAGTGAACTCGGTGCCACTGCCGTCGATCGACCGGAGGCCCAGCGGCGCACCGGTGCCCCGCACGGCCGTGGCGGGCAGCTGCTCGCCGGGGTAGCGCGCGTCCAGCCGGTCGTGGGCCCGGTACACGGCGTAGGTGAGCTTGCCGTGCATCGCGGTCGCGTCGGCCACCGCGGTGAGCGGCCCGTCGGTCTCGTACGCCGCCCCGACCCGCAGCGGTCCGGGGAACGTGCACTCCGCCTTGGTGGGCGCAACGGGCTTGTCGTAGCGGCAGTTGCGGTACTGCGGCCGGAGCGTGGCCTCGGTCGCGCGCACCGTCACGAGGATGTCGTCGTCGACGTCGGTGTCCCCCTTGTTGCCGAAGGCCGGTGTCAGCGGCACCTCGGAGCCGGGCTTCACGCCGGTCAGCGGCTTGTCCTGGCGCGCGGTCAGGCGGGGCGCACCGACGACGATGTCCGTGGTGTGCCGGACGGTCGGTGCGTTGGCGCTGGTCACGGTGATGTGCAGGGCACCGGCCGGGCCCTTGGGCGCGCCCGGCAGCACGGACACCGCGAACGGCGAGAAGGACGCACCGAGTTCGACATCCTTCAGGTCGCAGGTCAGCTCGTCACCGGAGCGGACGCAGGTGTCCGGATGCCGGTTCCCCTGGTTGATCCAACGGACGGTGGCGATGTTCTTGAAGACCGACAGGTCGAAGTGCACCTTGACGTCCTTGACGACCGACGGCTTCGCGCCGGTCCATCCGGTGGACTGCAGGTTGACTTGGTACTCGGTGGGCTCGTCGTTCGCGTCCGATCCGGTCGACCGCGGGAGGTAGTACGTCCGCATCGCCGCCGTGATCTCAAGCTTCGTCCCCTGGGGGTGCTTCACGCCGGCCGGCGACGAGTGCGCTCCTGCCGTGGCCGGTGTGGTCACTTCCTTCCCGGCACCCGGAGATCGCTGCTCGCCGCAGGCGGCCATCCCGGGTGCGAGGACGACCAACAGGGCGACCGCCCCCGTCCGCACCGCACGCCGTCTTCGCCCGCTCGTCAGTGATCCCTTCATGCGGGTCCAGACCACGAGGCCGGCCGAACGGTTGCACGATGCACGGAGGGTGTGCCGATCCGTTACCCGGCCTCGTCACAGTCGAGATCCGGCAACCGCTCGCCCCGGCTGACGGCGATCCGCCGGACGTCGCACAGCGCCGCACGCAGCCCGGCGACCAGCCCGCACAACTCCCGTCGGCCGGCCTCCGGCCCGGGCGGCGGGTCGGTGGCGGCGAGCAGTTTCCCGGCGGCGGCGAGCATCTCCTCCTCCACGTCGTCGGCCAGCAGCGACATCCGGCTGCACGGGTCGTCCGTGATCAGGTAGCACGGCGCCCCGTCGTCCCGGGTCCAGGGCAACAGCCTTGGCGAGGTGGTGCGTTGGGCCATGGGGGCGTCCTTTCGGCGGGCTCCGCCCCGGGGCGAGAAGCACGCTTGCGGGGGCTGGAGTTCGGATCTCGACTGCGCTTACCGTCTGTATCGCCATCGTCGCGCTGTGAGACATGGCCTCAATAGGCCCGCACCGTCCCCGCGTTGAGAGCGGGAGCATTCGAAAGCCCGAAACCCCGGAAGGCGCAACAGTGAAGTACGCACCCAAGTCCCTGACCCCGTACGTATCGGCCCGGCACTACTTCGGCTCGGAACTGCGCCGCCACCGCGAGGAGGTCAGGATGTCGCTGGTGCAACTGGCCGACATCGTGAACTCCAGCAAGAGCAACCTGGCCCGCGTCGAGACCGCCGAGATGATGCCCCCGCCGGAACTCCCGTCCGCCCTGGACGCGGCCTTCGGCACGGGCCAGCACTTCCACGGGCTGTACCAGTTGGCGAAACGGGAGGTGCATCCGGATCAGTACCGGCGTTACATGGACCTCGAAGCGCAGGCCGAGAACATCACGCAGTACGGGGGCCAGGTGCTACCCGGATTGCTGCAAACCAAGGACTACGCCTACGCGTTGCTGCGTTGCCAGGAAGACCGGACCGAAGCGCAGGTCGAAGAACGCGTCACCGCCAGGATGGCCCGCCAGGAACGACAGCGCTCAGACTCGCCTCCGCTCCGTTGGGCGATCATCGACGAGGCCGTGTTGCGCCGGCAGGTTGGAGGCCGGAAATGCATGGCAGAGCAGCTGACTTCGCTGCTTGAGCAGGCGGATACTCCGGACAGTAAGGTTCAGGTCATGCCGTTCCGAGCGGGCCCGCACTCGCTCATGGGCGGTGCGCTTACTCTGCTGAGGCTCCCCAACGGGGCCGAAGTCGCCTACGAAGAGGGCATCGAGGCCGGTCACCTCAACGAGGATGCGGAAGCGGTGAAGAAGTGGCAGCGGCGGTACGACGTACTGCGCGCCAATGCCCTGTCCCTAGGCGAGTCGGCAGAGCTGATCCGGCAAGTACTGGAGGACTACTCGTCATGCGACACACCCCCGAACTGAGCACCGCCCACTGGCGCAAGAGCAGCTACAGCAACACCAACGGCGGGGAATGCGTCGAGATCGCCGACCACTTCCCCGGCGTCGTCCCCGTCCGCGACAGCAAAACCCCCGACGGCCCCGCACTCGTCATCCCCACCACCGCCTGGACCGCCTTCGTCCAGACACTCAAGGGCTGAGCCGGACAAGAGCCGGACAGCGCAAGAAGCCCCAGGTCAGCCCGTCCCGATCAGTTGTCGGGACGGGCTGATGCTGATGCGGTGGGCGGAGCGCGGCGGGCTGCCGGCCGCATGCCAGTCGCGGTAGGCCGCCGCGACCTCGTCCCACAGGCGGCGCGGGCCGTACTGCTCGGTCTCGTAGGCGTCGCGGCCCGGGACGTACTCGACCGTCGCCCAGGAGGTGCGGGCGTCGTCGAAGAGCCAGTAGGTGGCCTCGTCGCTGCCGTCGTCCGCCGGGCACAGCAGCGGCCAGGCGTCCCGGACGCGCAGGCCGACGGCGAAGCGGGCGTCGAGGTCGTCCTCCAGGACGCGGGGGTCGAGGTCGGTGCGGGCCACGTCGCCCGTCTCCCCGTGGTACCAGTCGCCGATGCGGCCGTAGGAACGGCGTTGCTGGCGGGCCCACATGAAGGCCGGGCGGCCGGAGAAGACGCCGGTCGCCTCGCCGTCGTGGACGGTGAGGGTGGCGAACGAGTAGGAGTGGAACGACGAGCCCCACGGGGTGAGGATCGTGCCGCCGTCGGCGGTCTGGGCCACCCAGGCGTGGGGGACGTCGCGGACCGTGCAGGTGGCGATGATCCGGTCGTAGGGGGCACGGCCCGGGACGCCCAGGAGGCCGTCGCCGTGGACGGTGTGCGGGCGCAGGCCGGCCCGTTCGAGGTTGCGGCGAGCGAGCGCGTGCAGGGCCGCGTCGGTCTCGACGGTGGTCGTGCGGTCCTCGCCGAGGCGGTGGGCGAGCCACGCGGCGTGGTAGCCGGTGCCGGTCCCGACCTCCAGCACCGCGTCGCCGTCGCGGACGACCGCGGCCATGGCGAGCATCAGCGACGGCATGGAGGTCGAGCAGGTGGGGACGCCGTCCAGGCCGTCCCCGGGCATCCCGCCGTCGTCGTGCTGGGTGATCAGCGGGAGGTCGGCGTAGACCATGCGCCGCCACTCGGCCTCGTCGGTGGTGCGGGAGACGGTGCGCCCCTCCACCTCGAACGTGTCGGGGACGAAGTGGGCGCGGTCGACCGCGGCCACAGTCGGGGCCCATTCGGGCGCCAGGGCGCCCTTGTTGCGCAGGATCTCCAGCAGCCGGCTCGGCGAGGACATCGGGTGCCGCCCCTCTACTTCTCCTTGGGCGGGTTGGTCACCGGTTTGTTCCACTGGCCGTCGGACTCCCGCGGGCTCTGCCGCTTGTCGCCGTCCGTGCCGCCCTTACCGTCTCCGTGCTTTCCCATGAAATCCCCCTTCGTGCGGGCTGCGGGTGCGCCCGCGGCTGAGATACCCGATCGGATCAGGCACAACCGGTGGAGGGGAACGGGGCGGAGACTCCTGGCCAGGGTCGAGCCACCCCCGGAAACACGTCGCGTACATGACATTTTCCTGTCGCTCTCCGCGTGAGAGACCCCGTGACCAGCAGAAACAAGACTCCGCCCCCCTTCCTCTTCTGCGGTGTGGCGCGGGAACCTCGGGACCGCGGGAACCAGGGAAACCATCGGGCCCCGTACGGCACAGGGGTCAAGGAGGCAGAAGGACCGTGAACACCACAGCGGACGACCGGTCGGCGCCCTTAGCGAAGGACGGCGGCGGTGACTGGTACGTGGACGACCGGTGCACCAACTGCGACGTGGCGCGGCAGCTCGCGCCGGAGCTGATCGAGGAGGTCGGCGGGCGGTCCGAAGTGGTCCGGCAGCCGCGCGGGGACGCGGAGGAACGGCAGCTGCACGCGGTGGCGTTCGCCTGTCCGACGCGGTCGGTCCGGCGGCGCGAGGGGCGGGTGGCGGCGGAGCTGGACCCGTTCCCGCTGCGGCTCGACGACGCGGTCAGCTTCTGCGGGCACAACTCGCCGCACACCGCGGGGGCCAACGCGTACCTGCTGCGGCGGCCGGGCGGCACCCAGATGATGGTCGACACCCCGCGGTTCAGCGAGGCGCTGGCCGGGCGGTTCGAGGCGGCCGGGGCGGTGACGGACGTGCTGCTCACCCACCGGGACCACGCCGCGCACGGGCGCCGCTACGCCGACCGCTTCGGGGCGCGGCTGTGGATCCACGAGGGCGACCTGGACGCCGCGCCGGACGCGGACCGGGTGCTGCGCGGCACCGATGTGGTGGAGGTCGCCGAGGGGGTGGTCGTGCACCCGCTGCCCGGCCACACCCTGGGCAGCGTGCTCTACGTCGCGGACGAGCGGTACTGCTTCAGCGGCGACAGCTTCTACTGGTCGCGGGCGACCGGGGACGTCGCGGTGGCGGACAGCGTCACCTGGTACTCCATCACGGAGTTGGCGGCGTCGCTGGCCCGGACCGCCGGCCGGCTGCGCTTCGAGTGGCTGCTGCCCGGGCACGGGGACCGCAAGCGGCTGCCGGTGGCGGAAATGGCCAGGCGGATGCGGGAGTTGACCGAACGGACGCAGACCACGCGGCCGCGGCCGGTGGACTTCACGGCGGTGCGGTGGTGAGCCGGGCCCGGGCGTCCCGGGCCTGACGCGGGAGCCCCCGCGGCCGTCGGATGCGGTCGCGGGGGCTCCGTGGGGTCGTACGGTGGAGGGCCGTCAGACGCCGGCCGGCTCCGGGGTGCGGTCGGCGTCCGCGGGGGCCGCGGGGCCGCCGCCCTGCCCGGCCCGCTTCGCCGCCTTCTTCTTCGCCCGGCGCTCCTTGCGGAGCTCGATGATCGCGTAGAGCGTCGGGACGAGGAGGAGGGTCAGCAGCGTGGAGGTGATCAGACCGCCGATCACGACCACCGCCAGCGGCTGGGAGATGAAGCCGCCGCTGTCGCCGGTGATCGACAGCGCCATCGGCAGCAGCGCCATGATCGTGGCCAGGGCGGTCATCAGGATCGGGCGGAGGCGGTGCCGGCCGCCCTCGATGACCGCCTCGACGACGCCGTAGCCCTGCGCCCGGTACTGGTTGATCAGGTCGATCAGCACGATGGCGTTGGTGACCACGATGCCGACCAGCATCAGCATGCCGATCATCGCCGGGACGCCCATCGGGGTGCCGGTGGCGACCAGCAGGCCGAGCGCGCCGGTCGCCGCGAACGGGATCGAGATCAGCAGGATCAGCGGCTGGACGATCGACCGGAAGGTACCCACCAGCAGCAGGAAGACGATCGCGATGGCCGCCAACATGGCCAGGCCCAGCTTGCCGAACGCGTCGGACTGGTCCTGGGAGACGCCGCCGACGGTGGCGGTGGCGCCGGCCGGCAGCTTCAGTGCGTCGATCTTGCTCTGGAGCTTGGTGGAGACCGCGCCGGTGTTGTCACCGGTCGGCTTGGCGGTGACGGTCGCCGAACGGGCGCCGTCGATCCGGGTCATCTGGACCGGACCCGCCACGGTCTTGACGGTGGCGAGGTCGCCGAGCCGGGCCATCCCGGACGGGGTCGGCAGCGGCAGGTCCTTCAACTGGGCCTCGGTGGTGGCCGGGTGCGCCGACTTGATCACCACGTCGCGCTCGGTGTCGTCGAGCACGGCCTTGCCGCTGGGGGTGCCGCTGACGGCCTGCGCGACGGCCTGGCCGAGCGTGGCCTGCGAGTAACCGGCCGCGGCGGCCTTCTCGTTGGGCGTCACGGAGATCCGCGGCACCGACTGCGACAGGTCGCTCTGGACGTCGGTGACGTGGTCCAGGCTCGCGACGGCCTTGCGGACCTGCTCGCTGGCCTGCGCCAGGACGTCGGCGTCGCCGGCCTCGACGACCACGCTGAGGTCCTGGTTGCCGAAGCCGCCGCCGCCCGCGGAGACGGAGGTGTCGCCGGCGGCCTTGCCGAGCTTGGCCAGGTCGGCGCGGAGGTCCTCGGTGACCTTGTCGGAGTCGGCGGAGCCCTTGAGCTTGACCTGGTAGCTGGCCTGGTTGGCGCCGGAGCCGCCGCCGAAGGCCGCCATCATCCCGGAGGAGCCGACGGTGACCTGGTAGTCCTGCACGTCCTTGTTGGCCGCGAGGACCTTCTCGACCCGCTTGGCCTGCGCGTCGGCCGCGCTCAGGCTGGTGCCCGGCTTCAGCTCCTGCTTGATGCTCAGGGTGTCCTGCTTGCCCTGGTCGAAGAAGGTGGTCTTGAGCAGCGGGGCCATCCCGAAGGTGCCCAGGAGGACCACCACGGCGATCAGCACGCTGATCGCGCGGCGGCGGGTGGCGAAGCGCAGCACCGGGACGTAGAGCCGCTGCAACGCGCTGCGGGTCTCCTTCTCCTCGGCCTTGCGGCGCAGTTCCTCGGGGTCGGCGCCCTCGGGCAGCTGCGGGGCGCGCAGGAACCAGTAGGACAGCACCGGCACCACTGTCAGCGAGACCAGCAGCGAGGAGAGCAGGGCGACGGTGACGGTGATGGAGAAGGAGCCGAAGAGGGCGCCGACCATGCCGCCGACCACGCCGATCGGGAGGAAGACCGCGACCGTGGTGAGGGTCGAGGAGGTGATCGCGCCGGAGACCTCCTTGACGGCCTTGAGGATCGCCTCGCGGCGCTCCTCGCCGTAGCCCAGGTGCCGCTTGATGTTCTCCAGAACGACGATCGAGTCGTCGACGACCCGGCCGATCGCGATGGTCAGACCGCCCAGGGTGAGCACGTTCAGGGAGAGGTCACCGGTCCACAGCACGATCAGGGTGATGACCACGGACAGCGGGATGGAGACCGCGGTGACCAGCGTGGAGCGCAGGCTCAGCAGGAAGACCAGGATCACGATCACGGCCATCACCAGGCCGAGCAGGCCCTCGGTGGTCAGCGAGTCGATGGACTTGGAGACCTGCGGGCCCTGGTCGGAGGCGATGGTGACGCTCGCGCCGGTGCCCAGGTCCTTGCGGATGGCGTCCAGCTTGCCCTTGACCGCGTCGGAGATGGCGACGGCGCTGCCGTCCTGGTTCATCGTCACGGTGACCGAGAGGCTGGGCTTGCCGTCGGTGCGGGTGATCGAGGTCGGGGTGGCCGACGCCTCCTTGACGGTGGCGACGTCGCCCAGCCGGACCGGCTTGCCGCCCTGGCCGCCGCCCATCGGGCCGGCCGCCGGGGTGACCATCAGGTCCTTGATCTGCGCGACGGAGGTGAAGCCGGCGCCGACCTGCACGGTCTTGCTGCGGCCGTCCTCGGAGAAGGCACCGGCCGGCACCGACGTGCCGTTGGCCTGGAGCGCCTGGCCGAGCGCGGCGGAGTTCAGGCCCGCGGCGGCCATCTTCTTGTCGTCCGGGGTGACCGCGACGATCCGGTCCTGCACGCCGCCGACGTTGACCTGGCCGACGCCGTCGATGTTCTTCAGGTCCGGGACGACGGTGCGGTTCAGCTGGTCGGCGAGGGTCTGCTGGTCCTTCGTGGTGGAGGAGACGGCGAGCACGACCGTGGGCAGGTCGTCGGTACCGCCGGAGACCACCTGCGGGTCCACGTCCTTGGGCAGCTTCGCCCGGGCCCGGTTGACGGCCTGCTGGACGTCGGCGACCAGGGTCTTGGAGTCGTTGCCGTAGTCGAACTGCGCCATGATGACGCCGGAGCCCTCGCTCGACGTCGAGGTGACGCTCTTGATGCCGTTGACCGCCTGGATGCCGTTCTCCAGCGGCTCGACGACCTGCTTCTCGACGACATCGGGGGAGGCGCCCTGGTACGGGGCGATCACGGAGACCATCGGCAGGTCGATGGAGGGCAGGAGCTGCTGCTTGAGCTGCGGGATCGCGATGGCGCCGAAGGCGATCGCGACGATCGACATCAGCGCTATCAGGCCCCGTTGTACGAGGCTGATTCGGGACAGCCAGGACATGGGTGGGGGTCTCTCTCTTCGGTTCAGAAAAGCGGGTACCGAGGGCGGGGAACGCCGGCGGGAGCCGTGTTCGGGCCCGGCGGGAGGGCCGACACCGGCCCACCTACACCTTCGGCCATGGCCAGGCCGGTTTTCCTCGCTCGCAGGTCGGTTTCCGGCCGCCGCCCGTACCGCGTTCGGAGTACGGGGGACTCCACCCGCCCTGCACCCCTGGGCGTACGGGCCGGGCCTTCGCTCAGTGCGCCCGCGGGCGGACCAGTCCCGACTCGTAGGCGATGACGACCAGTTGGGCGCGGTCGCGGGCGCCGAGCTTGGCCATCGCGCGGTTCACGTGCGTCTTGACGGTGAGCGGGCTGACGTCGAGCTGCACGGCGATCTCGTCGTTGGACAGACCGCCGGCCACCAGCACCAGCACCTCGCGCTCCCGGCCGGTCAGTGTGGCCAGCCGCTCGGCGCCCGCACCGCCGGGCCGTTCCCCGTCCGCGTCCTCGCCCTGGGCGAGGAACTTGGCGATCAGTCCCTTGGTGGCGACGGGCGACAGCAGCGCCTCCCCGCCGGCCGCGATCCGGATCGCGTGCAGCAGCTCGTCCGGCTCGGCGCCCTTGCCGAGGAAGCCGCTGGCGCCGGCCCGCAGCGACTGCACGACGTAGTCGTCGACCTCGAAGGTGGTGAGGATGACCACCTTGACGTCGGTCAGGTCCGGGTCCTGGCTGATCATGCGGGTGGCGGCCAGGCCGTCGGTGCCGGGCATCCGGATGTCCATCAGGACGACGTCCGGGCGCTCCTCGCGGGCCAGTTCGTACGCCTGCGCCCCGTCGGACGCCTCGCCCACCACCCGCATGTCCGGTTCGGAGTCGACCAGGATGCGGAACGCGCTGCGCAGCAGCGTCTGGTCGTCGGCCAGCAACACCTTGATGGTCATCCCCGTCGCCCTCGCGCTCATGTCGTTCCGCCGGTGCGCGCGCCGCCCAGGGGCAGGGTGACCCGCACCTGGAAGCCACCGGCCGCGCGGGGGCCGGTGACGACCGTGCCGCGCAGCGCCTGGACCCGTTCGCGCATGCCGATCAGACCATGCCCGCCGCCGCCCTCCGGCACGGCCCCCTCCCCCGAGGCGTGCGCCCCGGCGCCGCGCCCGTCGTCCTGGACGGTGACGGTCAGCGCGCCCTCGGTCCGCACGATCCGCACCGCGGCGCTGGCCCCGTCGCCGGCGTGCTTGTGGACGTTGGTCAGCGCCTCCTGGACGACCCGGTAGGCGGTCAGGTCCACCGAGGCGGGCAGGGCGGGCTGCGGCCCGGGCGGCAGCTCCAGGGCGACCGGCAGCCCGGCCCGGACGAACCCGTCGACGAGCTGGTCCAGGACGCCGAGGCCGGGCGCCGGCTCGGTGGGCGCCTTCGGGTCGTCGGACTGGCGCAGCAGACCGACGGTGGCGCGCAGCTCCTCCAGTGCCGACCGGGACGCCTCTCGGACGTGCGCCAGGGCCTGTTTTGCCTGGTCGGGGCGGTTGTCCATGACGTGGGAGGCGACCCCGGCCTGGACGTTGACCAGGGCGATGTGGTGGGCGACCACGTCGTGCAGTTCGCGGGCGATGCGCAGCCGCTCCTCGGCGACCTGGCGGCGGGCCTCCTCCTCGCGGGTGCGTTCGGCGCGCTCGGCCCGCTCGCGGATGGCGTCCACGTAGGCCCGGCGGCTGCGGACCGCGTCGCCGGCGGCGGCCGCCATGCCGGTCCAGGCGAAGATCGCGAGGTTCTCCTGGGCGTACCAGGCGCGGTGCCCGAAGAACATCGCGGCGGCGGTCAGCACCACGCAGGTCAGCGCGCCGATCCGCCAGGTGGTGGGCCGGTCGGTGTGGGAGGCCACGGTGAACAGGGCGATCACCGCCGCGCCGGCGACCGGGGCGCGCGGGTCGTTGGACTGGGCGACCAGTTCCACGATGGTCAGCGCGCCGGTCGCGGCCAGCACCGTACGGGGCAGCCGGCGGCGCAGCACCAGCGCACCGCAGGCGAGCGCGGCCAGCACCACCGTGGTGGCGGTGAGCTCGCGGGCGGCGAACCGGGGCAGGTGCGTGCCGTGCGAGCCGTGCGGGCCGGCCACCGCGCCGCACAGGATCGCCACGAACGCCACCACCGCCACGGCGGCGTCGAACGCGAGCCGGTGCGTCCGGTGCCACTGCCGGAGGCGGGCGACGCGGGTCGCGTCCCCGTCGGCCTTGTCGCCGTCGCGGCGCGACGCGCCGTGGCTCGGGGCGGTGGCGGGCCGGGGGCACCTCCCGGCAACAGCCGGGGCACGAAGGGGTGTCACAGCAGGCAACGGTAACGCCCCGGTCCCTCCGAAGGGGCCGGGGCGCTGTCGGTAGTGCGCTGGGTGTGCGGTGCGGCCCGGGACTCAGCCCGGGATCAGGCCGTCGTCGCTGAGCATCTCCCGGACCTCGGCAAGACTGGCGTCGGGGCCGGGCAGGATGAGTTCGGAGGGTTCCAGGGCGTCGTCCGGCAGCGGGGTGCCGAGGCGGCGGACGGAATCCAGCAGGGCCCCGAGGGTGCGCCGGAATCCGGCTTCGTCACCGCTCTCCATTTCGGCGAGCAGCTCGTCGTCCAGCTTGTTGAGCTCGATGAAGTGGGCATCGTCCAGCTTCACCTGCCCCTCCCCCATGATCCGTACGATCACGACGGTCTCCCTTGTTCCGGTCGGGCGGGGTCGCCGCGGCGTCGCCGGACCTGCCGCGGGGGCGGTCCGGCGACGTCCGTCACTGCTTGTCGAGACGCGGGTGCTGCTGCTGCGGAGCCTGCTGGGCGGCACCGCCCTGGCCGCCCTCGATGGCCTGCTGCTGGGCGGACGAGCCGCCCGCCAGCTCGGCCTTCATCCGCTGGAGCTCCAGCTCGACGTCGCTGCCGCCGGAGAGCCGGTCCAGCTCGGCGGCGATGTCGTCCTTGGCCATGCCGGACGGGTCGTCCAGCGCGCCGGAGGCCATCAGCTCGTCGATGGCACCGGCCCGGGCCTGGAGCTGCGCGGTGCGGTCCTCGGCGCGCTGGATCGCCAGGCCGACGTCGCCCATCTCCTCGGAGATGCCGGAGAACGCCTCGCCGATCCGGGTCTGCGCCTGGGCGGCCGTGTAAGTGGCCTTGATCGTCTCCTTCTTCGTGCGGAAGGCGTCGACCTTGGCCTGGAGTCGCTGCGCGGCGAGCGTCAGCTTCTCCTCCTCGCCCTGGAGGGTCTGGTGCTGCGTCTCCAGGTCGGTGACCTGCTGCTGCAGCGCGCTGCGCCGGGACAGCGCCTCGCGGGCCAGGTCCTCGCGGCCGAGCGCCAGCGCCTTGCGGCCCTGGTCCTCCAGCTTGGCGGACTGGCCCTGGAGCTGGTTGAGCTGCAGCTCCAGGCGCTTGCGGGAAGTCGCCACGTCGGCGACTCCGCGGCGTACCTTCTGCAGCAGTTCGAGCTGCTTCTGGTACGAGTAGTCGAGGGTCTCGCGCGGGTCTTCAGCCCGGTCAAGGGCCTTGTTGGCCTTCGCGCGGAAGATCATCCCCATCCGCTTCATGACACCATCGCTCATGGGCCTCGCGCGCCCCCTTCTGACCGACTTGCATCGGGCTTCGGCTCCAGCACATCTACAGACCCCACAGTACGGGCCCTGGTTCCATTACCGCACTGTTCGGGCCCGGATGCGCTCCTCCTCCAGGACGATCGGACCGCCCGGCTTCTCCAGCCCAGGGAGTAGAGCGGCCCCGAGATGCCACCGCGCCGCCCGGTCCGTCCCCTTATGCCCCCACGGGAGGGCCGGTGCCGTTGCCGGATCGTTCCCCGTCGACCCGTGGCCCATTCCCGGCGAGCACGTACTCTTGGGTGTTGTGTTCCGAAGCCGTTCGAAGGATGAGCAGGCCGCGGCCGCCAAGGTGACCGCGTCCCAGCCCCAGCAGCCCCGCGATCCGCAGGCCCCCAAGGGCCGTCCGACGCCCAAGCGCAGCGACTCCCAGTCGCAGCGCCGCACCCGCGCGCAGACGCCGACCAACCGCAAGGACGCCTCGAAGGCGCAGCGGGAGGCCCGCCGCGCCGACATGGCCCGCCAGCGCGAGGCGCTGGCCAACGGCGACGAGCGCTACCTGCCGGTGCGCGACAAGGGACCGGTGCGTCGCTTCGCCCGGGACTACGTCGACTCCCGGTGGTGCGTGGCGGAGTTCTTCCTGCCGGTCGCCGTGGTGATCCTGGTGCTGACCATGATCCGGGTGCCGCAGATCCAGAACCTCGCCCTGCTGCTGTGGATGATCATCATCGTGTTGATCGTCCTGGACTCGGTGGTCATCTGGATCCGCCTGGGCAAGCGGCTGCAGGAGCGCTTCCCGAAGGAGAACCTCAAGGGCGCCCGCGCCTACGCGGTGATGCGCACGCTCCAGATGCGGCGCCTGCGCCTGCCCAAGCCGCAGGTCAAGCGGGGCCAGCGGCCCTGACGCCGCACTGAGCTCGGACGACTTCCCACGGGGGCCGGCGGTACGCCGGCCCCCGTTCGCTCATTCCGCGTCGGCGTGCAGGCTCATCGCCTGCGGGTAGATCTCCGTGTCGTCCTCGAACAGCCGGACCTGGTCGACGCCGCCGTCGCGCAGGTCGCGCCACTGCTCCCCGATCCAGGACTCGGCGTCCCCCTGGGTCGTGAACTCCTCCGGTTCCACGGTGGGCACCGCCTCCGAACCGTCCGTCTTCTCGAACCGCCACGTCCACGCCATGTGCGCCTCCTGGAGTCCCACCGGGTCCGCCGGGTCCGCCGATCCCACCGCGCACGCCGGGGACCCCCGTCGTGCGCCGTGCCCGAGATCGCGCCTTCCCGCTTGATCGGAAGCCTAACGGCCCTGTCGAGAGGCGTCCGGTGCGTTCGGCAAGCCCAACGGCGGCGCCCGGAGGCGCCCCGCGCGCTGGTGCCGGTGGGACGCGAGAGACTTACCCGGGTGGACCTGACTCTTCTCGGCACCGGGGCCCCGCAGGGGCTGCCGCGCCCCGACTGCCCGTGCGCGGCCTGCGCGACCGCCGTCGGCGACGCGGCGCGCGCCGCGACCGCCCTGCTCCTCGACGGCGCGCTGCTCATCGACCTGACCCCCGGCCCGGCGTTCGCCGCCGCCCGGGCGGGCCGGTCCCTGGCCGGAATCCGCCAGGTCCTGCTCTCGCACCCGCACGACGGGCCGGCGCTGGAGGTGCCCGCCGGGCTGCCGCAGCCGGGCCGGGTCGCCGACGGGCGGGAGCTGGCGCTGCTGGACGGGCACCGGGTGCGGGCGGTCGCGGTGGACGTCCCCGGCACCGGCTACGAGGTCACCGGCGCCGACGGCGAGCGGCTGCTGTACCTGCCGCCGGGTGCCGCGCCGGCCGGACTGGGCGAGCCCGGCGGCCCGAACGGCGGGGGCTCGGCACCGGGCGGTCCGGCGCCGTACGACCTGGTGCTGTTGGACGTGCTGGCGCGTCCGGACGCGCTGGCCCGACTGCGGGCCGGCGGCGCGGTGGACGCGGCGACCGACGTGGTCGCGGTGCACCTGGACCACTCCGTGCCGTCCGGGCCCGAGCTCCACCGCCGGTTGGCGTCGCTGGGCGCCCGGGCGGTGCCGGACGGCACCTCCCTGGTGGTCGGCGAGTACCACGCGGTGCCCGATCTGCCGCGCCGGACGCTGGTGCTGGGCGGGGCGCGCAGCGGCAAGTCGGTGGAGGCCGAACGGCGGCTGCTGGCGTTTCCCGAGGTGCTGTACGTGGCCACCGGGGGCACCCGGGAGGGCGACGAGGACTGGGCGCAGCGGGTGGCGCTGCACCGCGAGCGGCGGCCGGCGGGGTGGCGGACCGCCGAGACCTGCGACCTGGTGCCGCTGCTGGCGGAGCCGGCGACCGCGCCACCGCTGCTCGTCGACTGCCTGGCGCTGTGGCTGACGCACGCCATGGACGAGGTCGGGGCGTGGGACGACGCGAGCTGGGAGGCGGGCGGCCGGCGGGCGCTGCGGGAGCGGTGCGACGCGCTGGTGGCGGCCGTGCGGGCGACCCGGCGGCGGCTGGTGGCGGTGAGCAACGAGGTCGGTTCGGGGGTGGTCCCGGCGACCCCGGCGGGCCGTCGCTTCCGGGACGAACTCGGCCGGTTGAACGCCGCGTTCGGCGCCGAGTGCGAGCAGCTGTTGCTGGTGGTCGCGGGTCAGGCGCTTGCGCTGCGCGGCTGACAGCGGCCCGGTGCGGCCCGTGTCCGCTTGCCCGGGGGCGCGGCGGCGGGTCCGCTGGGGACGTGACCGAACTTTCCCGTCATCACGGACATCACCTACCTTTTCACCGCTCCCCCGTGCCTTCGTCGCCGCTCCGCCGGCCGTTGCGGTGGCTGTCCCGCGCCCTGGGGCGGCCCCGCACCGGGCGTTCCGGGCCGGGCGGGCCGGGTGAGTTGAGCGCCCCGGCCGAGGCGGCCGTCCGCGGCTACCTGGCACACCGGCCGGACGCCACCGTGGTCGTGCTCGGCGAGGGCCTGGGAACCGGCTTCGGCCGGCTGGACAACGGGCGACTGACCTGGCTGTCGGTGCTGCCGCCCGGCGACGCGGCGGCCCGCCGGCTGCTGCTGCCGGACGGCCCCCGGCGCCGCACCCTCGACCGCCCGGGAACCGGCGCCGACTGGCCGAGCCTGGTGGCCGCGCCGGAGCACGGGGTGGTGGTGGCGGTGCCGGACGCGCCCGCGCGCCTGTCCACTGTCGCGGTGCGGGAGTTGCTGGCGGTGTGCGCGGCGCGCTTCCCCGGCGGGGCGCTCGTCCTGGACGCGCTGCCCCGGTGGAGGGCGGCGGCGGTGCTCGCGGCCGGCCGCCACCCGGCCGTCGCGGCGGTGCGCACCCGGCCGGTACCGGCGGGCGCTCCGTCGTCCGGCCGGCCCCGCCGGGAGTGGCCGTGGCCGGTGCGGACGGTGGTCTGCGAGGTGCGCTTCGCGGTCCGGGCGGCCGTCTGACGGACCGTCGACGGCACCGGCACCGGCCGGTTCCCCACGTGCGCCGCGTCACCGCGCGGTTGCGGGTAATCTGCGCCGAATGAGCGCCCTGAACCTCGATGACTTCGCCCAACTGATCGAGCGCCCCGACGCCGACCTGCGTCGGGCCGCCGAGGACCGACGGGCCCGCACCCCCGTGCCGCCCGGCGCCCTGGGGCGGCTGGACGACCTGGGCGGGTGGCTGGCCGCCGTGCAGCAGCGGGTGCCGGTGCAGCCCGTGAAGCGGCCGCGGGTGGTGCTGTTCGCCGGCGACCACGGCGTGGCCGAACTGGACGTCTCGGCCCGGCCGGCCGGCGGGACCAAGGACCTGGTGCGGGCCGTGCTGGACGGCGTGAGCCCGGTGGCGGTGCTGGCCCGCGACGCCGCGGTGCCGGTGCGGGTGGTCGACATGGCCGTGGACTGCGACCCGGCGGAGCTGCCCCAGGAGGTCACCCGGCACCGCGTCCGCCGGGGTTCGGGGCGGATCGACGTCGAGGACGCGCTGACCGCCGAGGAGGCCGAGGCGGCGTTCCGGGCCGGCATGGCGATCGCCGACGAGGAGGCGGACGCCGGCACCGACCTGGTCGTGCTGGGCGATCTGAGCGTGGGCGGCACCACCGCCGCCGGCACCCTGATCGCGGCGCTGTGCGGGACGGACGCCTCGGTCGTCACCGGGCGGGGCGGCCGGCCGATCGACGACCTGGCGTGGATGCGCAAGTGCGCGGCGATCCGGGACGCGCTGCGCCGGGCCCGGCCGGTCCTGGGCGACCAGTTGGAGCTGCTGGCCACCGTCGGCGGCGCCGATCTGACCGCGACCACCGGCTTCCTGCTGCAGAGCGCGGTGCGCCGCACCCCGGTGATCCTGGACGGCGTGGTGTCGGCGGCCTGTGCCCTGGTGGCGCAGCGGGTGGCGTTCCGGGCGCCGGACTGGTGGGTGGCCGGCCAGGCCAGCGGCGAACCGGCACAGGCCAAGGCGCTGGACCGGATCGCGCTCAACCCTCTGCTCGATCACGGCGTCACAGCGGGCGAGGGGGCCGGGGCGCTCCTGGCCCTGCCGCTGGTCCGGGCCGCCGCCGCCCTGGCGGCGGAGCTTCCGGTACGCGACTGAATCCACCGGAAGCGCCCGCGCACCGCCCGCTGGCCACCGCACCGCGTCGGCCCCGCGTCGGCTCCCCGTAAGATCGCGTTTTGCACGTTTTTATCGGGAGACATCGCTGTGAATCCGGAGGATGGACACCGGCCGAGACCGACGGCCGCGGCGTGGTGCCACGGGCCCGCCGACCGCGGGGTGCGCGTCGAGGGCCGTCGCGCCGCGCCGGCCGGGGCCGGGCGACGCCGCGGGCCCGCGGAGCGCACGCGATGAGCACGTCCGGGGCGGGCCGCCGGCACGGCACCGCCCTGCGCCGCGCCGCACGCGTCGAGTGGGGCCCGCTCCTGCGGACCGTGTGGCCGACCCTGGTGGCCCGCCGGCTCCGGGCGATCCCGCTGACCCTCGCAGCGGTGGGCCTGACGCTGGCGTTCCACTTCATCCAGCAACAGCCCTGGGGCTACCGGACCGTCCAGAACATCGGCTCGGTGCAGGCGTACGAGCACCTGTGGTTGGCGCTGCTGCGGACCCCGCTGTCGCTGTTCGTGCCGGCGCTGGACCTGCCGGTGTGGGGCGCGCTGGCGCAGGTCCTGGTCGTCTTCGGGATCGCCGAGATCTGCCTCGGCCGGTGGCAGACGCTGCTGGTCGCCTACGCGGCCACGCTCGCCGGGACGACGTACGCCCGGATCGGCCTGTGGCTCGGTCCGGACAGCCCGATCGGGCTGTCGGAGGTCGACAAGTTCGTGGTCGACACCGGCCCGTCGGCGGCGGTGGTCGGCCTGGCGGTGGTCGTCTGCTGGCGCTACCGGGCCCGCTTCACCTGTGCCGCGGTGGTCGTCGCGATGGTCGTCGAGGTGGTGTTCATCAAGAACAACCTCGCCGGCAAGGAGCACGTCGCGGCGGTGCTGGTGGTGCTGGCGCTGTGCGCGGTGTGGGACTGGTGGCGGCCGCGGAAACCGTGGGACGTCCAGTACGCCCGGGGCCGGACCGGCCCCTGAGCGGCGGCACGGGCCGCCCCGGCCGAGCCCGACCGGGCCCCGGGTACCCTGCCGCGGTGAACGACACCGCCCCCGCCTCCCCCGCCGACGCGCTCCGCTTCGCGTTCGGCACGCTGACCGTGCTGCCGGTGCGGGTGACCCGCTGGGACCGGGCCGCGGCCCGCGGCGGGATGCTGTGCGCGCCGGTGGCCGGGCTGGTGGTCGGCCTGTGCGCGGCGGCGCTCGGCGGGCTGTTGTTGCTGCTCGGCGGCGGGCCGCTGCTGGCCGCGGTCGGCAGCGCCGTGGTGCCCGCGGTGCTCACCCGCGGACTGCACCTGGACGGGCTCGCGGACACCGCCGACGGCCTGGGCAGCGGCAAGCCCGCCGAGGAGGCGCTGGGCATCATGAAGCGCTCCGACATCGGACCGTTCGGCGTCGTCACCCTGCTCTTCGCGCTGCTCGCCCAAGTGGCCGCGCTGTCCGGGCTGTACGCGGCGGGCTGGGCGGCCGGCGCGGTCGGCGCGGTGGTGATGGCGGTCACCGCGCGCGCCGCGCTGACCCTCGCCTCCCGGGCGGGGGTGCCGGCGGCCCGTCCGGAGGGGCTGGGCGCGGCGGTCGCCGGGAGCGTTCCGGTGCCGGCCGCGGCGGGGTGCGCAGCGGTGGTGGCGGTCGGCTGCGCGGCGGCCGGTGCCGGGGTGGGCGGCCCGTACGGGGCGCTGCACGCCGGGTTGGCCGCGCTGTTGGGGCTGGCGGGCGGGGAGTTGCTGCTGCGGCACTGCCGGCGGCGGTTCGGCGGGGTGACCGGCGACGTCTTCGGGGCGCTCGCGGAGGGCGCCGGGCTCACCGCGCTGGTGCTGCTCACGCTCGGCTGAACATCCGACGGAACCGACAACTGCTCCATATGGCCGGATAGTTGGCGCATCCGCCCGTTGCCAGCCGACGCCCCGTCAGGTCCCGGTGCCGTAACCGGCCGGGCCAGGCGCCGCTCCCGAGCGTAGGCTCGGCCGCAGCAGCGCGTACGCGCGAAACGGATTCCCCGGACGGAACAGGACCTTCATCACCGTGACTGCACTGAGCCTCAGTACTTCTTCCGCCGCAACGGTGCGTGCGGATGCCGTCGTCGTCGGCGTGGCCAAGGGCGCCAAGGGCGTCGTGGTGGCCCCCGGCGCCGAGGCCGTGGACGACGCGTTCGGCGGCAAGCTCGCCGCCGTCCTGGAGACCCTCGGCGCGACTGGCGCCGAGGGCGAGGTGACCAAGCTGCCCGCCGCCGACGGCATCAAGGCGCCGGTCGTGCTGGCGGTCGGCCTGGGCGGCGCCCCGGCCAAGGACGACTCCTACGACCACGAGGCGCTGCGCCGCGCGGCCGGCAGCGCCGCCCGCACCCTGACCGGCACCAAGAAGGCCGCCTTCGCGCTGCCGGTCGAGCACGCCGGAGCGGCCGCCGCGGTGGGCGAGGGCGCCCTGCTCGGCGCGTACTCCTTCACCGCGTTCCGCAGCAACGGCGCGAACGGCAAGGGCGCCAAGGCCCGGAAGGACGACGCCAAGTCGGCGCCGCTGGGCGAGGTCGTGGTCCTCGGCGGCAAGCCGCGCGACAAGGAGTTCAAGGCGGCCGCGGAGCGCGCCGAGGTGCTGGCCGCGGAGATCAACCGCGCCCGCGACCTGATCAACACGCCCTCCAACGCCCTGGACCCCAAGCAGTTCGCCACGCACGCGCAGGCGGCGGCCAAGGAGTTCGGCCTCACCGTCGAGGTGCTGGACGAGAAGGCGCTCAAGAAGGGCGGCTACGGCGGCCTGATGGGCGTCGGCCAGGGCTCGGAGGCGCCGCCGCGGCTGGTGCGGATCGCGCACACGCACGCGGCCGCGGAGCGCACGCTGGCGCTGGTCGGCAAGGGCATCACCTACGACTCGGGCGGCATCTCGCTCAAGCCGGCCGGCCACAACGAGACCATGAAGTGCGACATGAGCGGTGCCGCCGCGGTGTTCGCCGCGGTGGTGGCCGCCGCCCGCCTTGACCTCCCGGTGAACGTCACCGGCTGGCTGGCGCTCGCCGAGAACATGCCGTCCGGCTCCGCCACCCGCCCCGGCGACGTCCTGACCATGTACAGCGGCAAGACCGTCGAGGTGCTCAACACCGACGCCGAGGGCCGGCTCGTGCTGGCCGACGCGCTGACCCGGGCCTCGGAGGAGACGCCGGACGCCATCGTGGACGTGGCGACGCTGACCGGCGCGATGGTGCTGGCGCTGGGCCACCGCCACTTCGGGATCATGGCCAACGACGACGCCTTCCGCACCTCGATCCACGAGATCGCCGAGGAGGTCGGCGAGGAGTCCTGGCCGATGCCGATGCCCGCCCACCTCCGCAAGGGCATGGACTCCCCGGTCGCCGACATCGCCAACATGGGCGAGCGGATGGGCGGCGGCCTGGTCGCCGGCCTCTTCCTCAAGGAGTTCGTCGGCGAGGGCATCCCCTGGGCCCACTTGGACATCGCCGGCCCGGCCTTCCACGAGGGCGCGCCCTGGGGCTACACCCCCAAGGGCGGCACCGGCTCCGCGGTCCGCACCCTGCTGCGGCTGGCCGAGCGCACCGCCGAGGGCGACCTGGGCTGACCCGGCGGCACGTCCGCAGGACCCACGACGGCCCCGGGTGCCCCCGGGGCCGTCGGTACGCTTACCACGTCGTGTTCGCCCTCAACGAAATCCGTACGTGAGTACGCAGCAGTAACCCCCGATGGAGCGGCTGATCGGCCGTCCGGAGCCCGGCCCCGCGTCCCGCCTTCGTTGAACAAGTGCGAAGATGGGTTCTCGGCAGGACAGGGCCCCCCTTACCCAGGGCCGAAGTAAAGCGGCCGAACAACAGCCGCGGTCCGGTCATCGCAGACCGGCTCCGGCGCACCCATGCATGGAGGACGTGACGTGGCGAACGACGCCAGCACCGTTTTCGACCTAGTGATCCTCGGTGGCGGCAGCGGTGGTTACGCCGCCGCCCTGCGCGGGGCGCAGCTGGGTCTCGACGTCGCCCTGATCGAGAAGGGCAAGGTCGGCGGCACCTGCCTGCACAACGGCTGCATCCCCACGAAGGCTCTGCTGCACGCCGGTGAAATCGCGGACCAGGCTCGCGAAAGCGAGCAGTTCGGTGTCAAGGCCACCTTCGAGGGCATTGACATCGAAGCGGTCCACAAGTACAAGGACGAGGTCATCTCGGGCCTGTACAAGGGCCTCCAGGGCCTGATCGCTTCCCGCAAGGTGACCTACATCGAGGGTGAGGGCCGGCTGTCCTCGCCGACCTCCGTCGCGGTCAACGGCCAGCAGGTGCAGGGCCGTCACGTCCTGCTCGCGACCGGCTCCGTTCCGAAGTCGCTGCCGGGCCTGGAGATCGACGGCAACCGCATCATCTCCTCGGACCACGCGCTCACGCTCGACCGCGTCCCGAAGTCGGCGATCATCCTGGGCGGCGGCGTGATCGGCGTCGAGTTCGCCTCGGCGTGGAAGTCCTTCGGCACCGACGTCACCGTCATCGAGGGCCTCAAGCACCTCGTCCCCGTCGAGGACGAGAACAGCTCCAAGCTGCTGGAGCGGGCCTTCCGCAAGCGGGGCATCAAGTTCAACCTCGGCACCTTCTTCGACAAGGCCGAGTACACCGCCGACGGCGTCAAGGTCACCCTCGCCGACGGCAAGACCTTCGAGGCGGAGGTGCTGCTCGTCGCCATCGGCCGCGGCCCGGTCTCGGCCGGTCTCGGCTACGAAGAGCAGGGCGTCGCGATGGACCGCGGCTACGTCCTGGTCGACGAGTACATGCAGACCAACGTCCCGACCATCTCGGCCGTCGGCGACCTCGCCCCGACCCTCCAGCTCGCGCACGTCGGCTTCGCCGAGGGCATGCTGGTGGCGGAGCGGCTGGCCGGCCAGAAGGTCGTCCCGATCGACTACGACGGCGTCCCGCGCGTCACGTACTGCCACCCCGAGGTCGCTTCGGTGGGCATCACCGAGGCCAAGGCCAAGGAGCTGTACGGCGCCGACAAGGTCGTGGCTCTGAAGTACAACCTTGCGGGCAACGGCAAGAGCAAGATCCTCAAGACCTCGGGCGAGATCAAGCTCGTCCAGGTCAAGGACGGTGCCGTGGTCGGCGTCCACATGGTCGGTGACCGTATGGGCGAGCAGGTCGGCGAGGCCCAGCTGGTCTACAACTGGGAAGCCCTGCCGGCCGAGGTTGCGCAGCTCATCCACGCGCACCCGACGCAGAACGAGGCGCTCGGCGAGGCCCACCTGGCCCTCGCCGGCAAGCCCCTCCACTCCCACGACTGACCCCCAGTCCCGGGCGCGACCACATCCGTACTTGCGATAGGAGCAACTGAAACCATGGCGGTTTCCGTAACCCTGCCGGCGCTCGGCGAGAGCGTCACCGAGGGCACCGTCACCCGCTGGCTGAAGGCCGAGGGCGAGCGCATCGAGGCCGATGAGCCGCTGCTCGAGGTCTCCACCGACAAGGTTGACACCGAGATTCCCGCGCCGGCCTCCGGCGTGCTGGCCTCCATCAAGGTGGCCGAGGACGAGACCGTGGAGGTCGGCGCCGAGCTGGCCATCATCGACGACGGCACCGGTGCGCCGGCCGCCGCGCCGGCGCCGGC
>LIQL01000262.1 GCA_001418405.1 Streptomyces diastatochromogenes
CCCACGGGCCCCGCCGCGGCGGACGCCGCGGCGGGGCCCGTGGGTCCGGTCCGCCAGGTCTCGGCGGCGGCGGCCGCGCGGCCGGCGAGCCACGCCTGGTCGCCGCCGATCCGGCACAGCAACGGTCCGAAGGCGACCGCGAGGAGGAGCAGCAGGGTCAGCGTCGCCGAGCGGCGCAGCCGGTGCATGGTCCTTCCCCCTCGCTGTCGGTCCGTGTCATCGGGAACCTCTTATCCTACGGATCGCCGGCGCCGGGCGGCGGCGGTGGCATAGCTCACCCGAGAACGCGCCGAATTTGATCCCAACACGCCCCCTTATGCCCGATGTGTCGGCTTTGGTCGTCGGCGGTCCGGCCTGCCATAGTCGTCCGCGGCGCCCCCGCCGATGGCGGAGCGGTCGCCGCCGGCCGCGCGGGCTACCCCTTCCGCCCGCGCACGGCCGGGCACTGGGGCTCACCCCGCGGCATCCCGCGGGAGGGCCCCAGTCCCGTTCACTGGAGGCGTCCAGTGCCGTTTTCCGAGGGGCGGCCGGCCGGGTCAGCGGTCGTTGACCCGGACCTCGAACCAGGTGGTCTTGCCGCGCGGCAGCAGATCCACGCCCCAGCGGTCCGAGAGTTTGTCGACGAGGAAGAGCCCCCGGCCGCTGACGTCCATCGCCTGGACCGGCATCAGACAGGGCAGTCCGCGCGAGGGGTCGCGCACCTCCACCCGGATCCAGCCGCGACGGCGCAGTATCCGCAGCCCGAAGGTGCGGGCCCCGGTGTGCCGCACCGCGTTGCCGACCAGCTCGGAGACGAGGAGCACCGCATGCTCGGCGAGCTGCGGCGAGAGGGTCCACTGTTTGAGGAGGATGGCGGCGGTCAACCGGCGCGCGGTGCGCGCGGACTGGGGGCGCGAGGGGAGTCTGACCTCGCCCAGGGTCGGATCGCCGACCAGGTCGGGGGCGGCAGGTGCCGGACCGACCGGGGCCGGGACCGTCTCCGCGTCGACACCGGGGCACTCCCCGTGCGCGGCAGCCGCCTCACTCCGCGGCCGCGGCTGCTCCATACCTTCGAGGCTCGCCATGCCCTCCATAATGGCCGCCCCTTACCGCACCGGGGGGCGGAACCTCGGGAATCCGTTGTCCGGAATCAGTGGCTCCACGCCCCCCGCGCGACATATGCCAACGGCAGCCGGGGGCGACCACGCGGCGCTGACCTGCGCAGACCTCGAACGGGCAACGGACCACCAGGAGTCGTCAACCCGGCCTCTTTAAGGCGCAATTAAGTTTTCCGCAATTCGCCCACACGAGGCATGGCGTACCGGCCAAACCCCAGACATCCCATCAACACCATTGACCCCAGCAGAACTTGGTCATGGCTCAGCGGAACTGGGCCTTGCCCGGGCCTTCCTCGACGAAGCTGCGCATGCCGATCTCCCGGTCCTCGGTGGCGAACAGCCCGGCGAACCAGGTGCGTTCGATCGTCAACCCGGTGTCGATGTCCACCTCCAGGCCGGCGTCGACGGACTCCTTGGCGGCCCGCAGCGCCAGCGCCGGCCCGGCCGCCAGCCGCGCCGCCCAGGCGTGCGCCTGCGCGTAGACCTCGTCGGCGGGCACCACCCGGTCCACCAGGCCGATGGCCAACGCCTCCGCGGCCTTGACGTGACGGCCGGTGAAGATCAGGTCCTTGGCCTTGGACGGACCCACCAGGCGGGCCAGGCGCTGGGTGCCGCCGGCGCCCGGGATCAGGCCGAGCAGGATCTCGGGCTGGCCCAACTTGGCGTTCTCGGCGGCGATCCGGAAGTCGGCGCAGAGCGCGAGTTCGCAGCCGCCCCCGAGGGCGTAGCCGGTGACCGCGGCGACCACCGGCTTGGGGATCCGGGCCACCGCCGTGAAGGAATCCTGGAGCTCCTTGGACCGCACCACCATGGCGGCGTGGTCCATGGCCTGCATTTCCTTGATGTCCGCCCCGGCCGCGAACACCTTTTCGCCGCCCCAGAGCACGACGGCGCGGACGTCGTCCCGGCGGCTCGCCTCCTCGGCGAGTGCGCGGAGCCGGTCCTGGGTGGCGACGTCCAGGGCGTTCATCGGCGGGCGGTCCAGGCGGATGGTGCCGACGCCGTCGGCGACCTCGAGATGCACAGTCATGCCGGCAGGTTAGTACGCGTTAACGTCGCGCGCCGCCCCGCCCCCGGCCGGCCTTCCGCCCGGACCGCCGCCTCACCGGGAGCGCCACTTCTCCCAGGAGAGGTTCCAGTCGCCGAAGCCGTTGTCCGGCTGGACGGTGCGGTCGTGGGAGTTCTTGACGATGACCACGTCGCCGATGAGGGAGTTCCGGTAGAACCAGGCCGCCGGGGTGTCGGGGTCGCCGCCGCCGCGCTGGTCGTAGAGGCCGACGCAGCCGTGGCTGGCGTTGCGGGTGCCGAACGCCGCCCGGCCCGACCAGTAGTTGCCGTGGATGAAGGTGCCGGAGGTGCTCAGCCGCATGGCGTGCGGGACGTCCTTGATGTCGTACTCGCCGCCGTAGCCGACGGTCTGGCCGTTCATCCGCGTCACCGGGTGCTTCTCGCTGATCACCATCTGGCCGTTGTAGGTCTCGGTGCCCGGGGCGCCGGCGGTGATCGGGACGGTCCGCAGGGTCTTGCCGTCGCGGACCACGGTCATCTGCTTCGACCGGGCGTCGACGGTACTCACCTGGCTGCGGCCGACGGTGAACGAGACCTCCTTGGCCTGGGTGCCGTAGACGCCGGGGCGGCCCTCGACGCCGTCGAGGTCGAGCCGGAGGGTGACCTTGGTGCCGGGCGCCCAGTACTTCTCCGGGCGGAAGTCGAGGCGGTCGTTGCCGAACCAGTGGCCGGCGATCGGGACGGCGGGCCGCGCCGTGACGGTGAGGGCCCGCTCCACGGCCCGGCGGTCGGTGATGCCGCGGGTGAAGCGGATCGAGACCGGCATCCCGACGCCGACCCGCTGGCCGTTCTCCGGGGTGTACTGGCCGATGAAGGTGTTCTTCGGGACGAGCGTGGTGAACGTGGCGTGCTCGGCGGCCTGTCGGCCCCGGGCGTCCACCGCCAGCGCGTCGACGGTGTACCGCGTCGAGGCGCCGAGGTGACCGGCGGGCTGCCACTGGGCGCCGTCGCCGGATATCTGCCCGTCGACCGCGTGGCCCTTGGCGTCGGTGACCTTCACGGAGCGCAGCTTGCCCTGCTGGGCGGTCACCCGCAGCGCGCCGCTCGTGGCCACGTCGCGGGCGCCGTCCCGGGGGGATATCACCACGGCGGCCCGTGAGGCGGCGGCGTCCTCCCCGGTCCGCCGGGAGGGCGCTGCGCCGCTGTCGCCCCCGCAGGCGGCGAGCAACAGCAGCAGCGGAGCGAGCAGAAGGGCGAGTGGCGCGCCCGGGCGGCGCACCCGCCGCCGGCACTCCGGCTCCCCCGCCATCGATCGGACGTTCACGACTGGCCCCTTCCCCCTCGCACGGCCCGCGGTACCCCGCGCCCGGACGCTGTCGGCCGGGTGCGTGCCGCTAGATAACCACACCGCACCGACAGTGAACTCCCCCTGGGGACAACGGTTTAGTCCCGGGCCGCGGGTGGCCGCGCGGGCATGCGTACGAGCGCCGGGGGGTGTTGCGCTCGCGCGCGGGCGCGGGCCGGTTCAGTGCCGCGCGCTGCCCGCCCGCCAGGCCGCCCACGGCAGGTTCCAGCCGCCCAGGCCGTTGTCGGGGGCGACGGTGCGGTCCGGGGAGTTGCGGACCTCCACCGTGTCGCCGACGATCGAGTTCCGGTAGAGCCAGCCGGCGGGGGTGTCCGGGCCGCCGCCGCGGACGTCCCGCAGTCCGACGCAGCCGTGGCTGGTGTTGAGGCCGCCGAAGACCTCCGGCCGCGCCCAGTAGTTGCCGTGCAGGAAGGTGCCGGACCGGGTCAGCCGCATGGCGTGCGGCACGTCCGGGATGTCGTACTCGGTGCCGAAGCCGACGGTGTCGCCGTCCATCCGGGTCACCGCGTGCCGCTCCAGGATCACCATCGTCCCGTTGTAGGTGGGGTTCTCGGCGTTGCCGGCGGTGACCGGGAGGGTGGCCACCACCCGGCCGTCGCGGCGGACGGTCAGCGTGTGCCGGGCCGCGTCGACGGTGCTGACCTGGTCGCGGCCCACCAGGTAGTGGAGGGTCTTGCGCTGGATCCCGTAGGCGCCCGGTCCGGTGCGCACCTCGCGCAGGCGCAGGTCGACGGTGAGGCGGGTGCCCGGCCGCCAGCGCTCGCGGGGCCGGAAGTCCAGCCTCCGGGGGCCGAACCAGTGCGGCGCGACCTCGACGGCGGGGCGGGCGCTGACGACGACCGCGCGCTCCACCGCCGCGCGGTCCAGGACCGGCCGGTTGAAGACCAGCGAGAAGATCAGGCCGGTGCCGACCGTGGCGCCGCTCTCCGGCGAGTAGTAGCCGATGACCCGGTGCGGGGGCGAGAAGGTCTTGAAGGTGGTGTGCCGGGTGGTGCGGCGGCCGGTGTCGTCGCGGGCGACCGCGTCGACGGTGTACTGGGAGGCGAGTTCGAGGGAGTCGGTCATCGGCCGCCAGATCGTGCCGTCCCGGGAGATCCGGCCGGCGACCGGCTGCCGGCCGGCGCTGCCGGTGCGGCTGACCTCGACCCGCTCCAGCTTGCCGTCCGGGACCCGGACCTCCAGGCGCCCGTTGGCCCGTACGCCGCGCGCGCCGTCGCCCGGGAGGATCCGGATCACCTCCTCGGGGCTGGGCGGTCCGCCGCCGAAGAGGACGTCCCGGTCGCCGCAGCCGGCCAGCGCCGCCACGCCGGTGAGCACGACCAGCAGGGTGCGGGCGGCGCGGCGGAGGCGGGACGGCGGGTGCGTCGTCGTGCCGCGGGGCGCGCGGCCGGCCGCCGGTGCGCGGTCCGCGGTGCGGCCGCCGGTGTCGTCCCCTGGTCGGTGCTGGTGATGGCCGGTCATACGCCGGATTGTGACGGATGATTCGCAAGTTGGGCGGTATGCCGCGAAACGGAATGTCATCGCTGCGCCGTCCCGTGGGCCGGGCGGGCGCGCGGGGCGCACGCCGGGCCCGCCCGCGCCGCTCTGCGGCAACGGGAGTCCGCGACGACGGAAAGCGTGAGGCAACGCCCGGTTGCGGGCAGAACAACGGTGCACCCTCATGCACCGCACCGCGGGCGACGGCCCCGGACCCGGCCGGGACGCTCCCCCGGCTCGCGCGGGGAAGGTTCCCCCGGGCCCGGATACCGCCGCCCGACGAGCCCTTGAGCCGCAGGAGGCCGGCACGTGTCCAGCGCACCCGAGCAGGAGGCGGTGGCGGACGAACCGCTCGCCCCGCCCGCGGACGTCCGCCCCGGCACCCCGACGCCCCTGGGGGCCCGCTACCGCACCGGGCCGGACGGGGCGGCGGGCACCAACTTCGCCCTGTGGGCGGGCGGCGCCGAGGCCGTCGAGCTGTGCCTCTTCGACGACGAGGGGGAGGAGACGCGCCACCCCCTCACCGAGCTGACCCACGAGATCTGGCACGGCTTCCTGCCCGGCGTCCACCCCGGGCAGCGCTACGGCTACCGGGTGCACGGCCGTTGGGACCCCTGGACCGGCGCCCGCTGGAACCCGGCGAAGCTGCTGCTGGACCCGTACGCCCGGGCCGTGGACGGGGACTTCGCCGCCCGCACCGAGACCGGCCCGGGCGGCCCGGCGCTGCCCGCCCCGTTGTACGGGCACGTCCGCGACTGGCCCGAGCAGCAGGTCGCCGACACCGTGCGGGACGACCGCGACTCGGCACCGTACGTCCCCAAGGGCGTGGTGGTCGGCGAGGAGGACGACGGGCAGGACGAGTGGCGGGACGACCGGCGCCCGAAGACGCCGTGGCCGGACTCCGTCCTGTACGAGCTGCACGTGCGCGGGTTCACCATGCGCCACCCGGGCGTCCCGGAGCGGCTGCGCGGCACCTACGCCGGGCTCGCCCACCCGGCCGCACTGGCGCACCTGACCCGGCTGGGGGTGACCGCCGTCGAGCTGCTGCCGGTCCACCAGTTCGCGCACGAGGACCACCTGGTGCGCCGGGGGCTGCGCAACTACTGGGGCTACAACTCCCTCGGCTACTTCGCCCCGCACGCCGGTTACGCCGCCACCGGGACCCGCGGGCAGCAGGTCGGCGAGTTCAAGCGGATGGTGCGGGCGCTGCACGACGCCGGCATCGAGGTGATCCTCGACGTCGTCTACAACCACACCGCGGAGGCCGGTGAACGGGGCCCGACCCTCTCCCTGCGCGGCATCGACAACCGCGGCTACTACCGCCTCCAGGGGGACCCGCGCCGCTACGCCGACTACACCGGCTGCGGCAACACCCTGCACGTCGTCCAGCCGCACGTGCTGCGGCTGATCACCGACTCGCTGCGCTACTGGGTCACCGAAATGGGCGTGGACGGCTTCCGCTTCGACCTGGCGGCCGCGCTGGCCCGCTCCATGCACGACGTCGACATGCTCTCGCCGTTCCTCGCGGTGATCGCGCAGGACCCGGTGCTGCGCCGGGTCAAGCTGATCGCCGAGCCGTGGGACGTCGGCTCCGGCGGCTACCAGGTCGGCGCCTTCCCCCCGTTGTGGACGGAGTGGAACGACCGCTACCGGGACACCGTCCGGGACTTCTGGCGCGGCGCCACCGGGGACGTCCGCGACCTGGGCTACCGGCTCTCCGGGTCGAGCGACCTCTACGCCTGGGGCGGCCGGCGTCCGTACGCGTCGGTCAACTTCCTCACCGCGCACGACGGGTTCACCCTGCGCGACCTGGTCAGTTACGAGCACAAGCACAACGAGGCCAACGGCGAGGACAACCGGGACGGCACCCACGACAACCGGTCCTGGAACTGCGGCGCCGAGGGCGAGACCGACGCCCCGGACGTCACCGCGCTGCGCCGCCGCCAGCTCCGCAACCTGCTGACCACCTTGTTGCTGTCCACCGGCGTGCCGATGCTGGTGGCCGGCGACGAGATGGGCCGCACCCAGCACGGCAACAACAACGCCTACTGCCAGGACAACCCGACCGGCTGGGTGGACTGGTCGCTGCTGGCCGACCCCCACTGGCGCGCCCTGGCCGGGCTCACCGCCCGGCTGATCGCGCTGCGCCGCACCCACCCGGTGCTGCGCCGCCGGGCGTTCTTCTCCGGCCGCCCGCAGCACCGCGGCGGGCTGCGCGACCTGGCGTGGTTCGGTGCGGACGGCGCCGAGATGAGCGAAGCGGACTGGTACGCACCCGGTGCCACGTTGACCATGTACCTCTCCGGCAACGACATCCCGCAGCGCGACGCCCGCGGCGTCCGGGTCACCGACGACAGCTTCCTCGCCGTGCTGCACGCCGACGCCGCGCCCCGGACGGTGGTCCTGCCCGGCCTGCCGTGGGCCGGTTCCTACGAGCTCCTGGTGGACACCTCGACCGAACCGCCGCCGGACGGGGAGGCCGAATCGCCGCCGGAGCGGGCGACGTGCGCGGCCGGCGGCGAACTCACCGTGCCGGGGCGGACCGTGCTGCTGTTCCGGGCGGTGCCGGGATGAGCGCCACCGACCACCTCCGCGTCAACTGACGCGAGAGCGGCACCACTTGGGGCCGGGGACGGGAACCGGCCCCGCCCCGACCCCGTTCCGGACGCCTCGGCGAAAACCACGTGAGCGCTGTCAGTGGCACGCCGTACGCTCGCGGTGATGGCCACGACCACGTGTTCGACCTCGCCCGACGAGCGGACCGGAGCGGTACGGCGCTCCGCGGTGCGCTCGCTGCTCCGCCTGTGGCCGTTCGTCCGCCCGGTGCGGGTGCGGCTGTTCCTCGCCGCCGGGGTGGCGGTGGTGGCGTCCTGCCTCTCGGTGGTCATCCCGCTGGTGCTCAAGTGGCTGGTGGACGGGCCGGTGTCGCACGGGGACACCGGCGGGGTGTGGCTGGGCGGCGGGTACCTGCTGCTGCTCGGGGTCGCCGAGGCGCTGCTCTTCGGGCTGCGGCGGTGGCTGGTCTCCCGGCCGACGGCCGCGGTGGAGGCGGCGATGCGGGAGGCGCTCTACCGCCACATGCAGCGGCTGCCAGTCGCCTTCCACGACCGCTGGGCCACGGGGCAGTTGCTCTCCCGGGCCACCACCGACCTCCAGCTGTTACGCCTGTTCCTGGTCTTCCCGATGACGTTCCTGCTGGTCAACGGCGCGACGATCGTGGTGGGCGGAGTGCTCCTGCTGGTCCAGCAGTGGACTCTCGGACTGGTGCTGCTGGCGCCGGTGCTGCCGCTGATGGTGGTGTGCTCGGTCTTCCAGGCCCAGTACGGGCAGGCCGCCCGCCGGGCCCAGGACCAGGTCGGCGACCTGACCACGGTCGTCGAGGAGTCGGTGCTCGGCATCCGGATCGTCAAGGGGTTCGGACGCCACCGCACCCAGGCCCGGGCGTTCGGCGAGCTGGCCGGCGCGGTCCGCGGCACCGAGCTGCGCAAGGCCCGTCTGCTGGCCGCCATCTGGGGCGTCAACACCCTCCTTCCGGAGCTGGCGTTGGGCGCCGCGCTGGTGCTCGGCACCGTCCAGGTGGCCGACGGGCAGCTCTCCGCTGGCACCCTCGTCGCGTTCCTGTCGACGGCGCTGGCGCTGCGTTGGCCGGTCGACTCGATCGGCTTCCTGCTGGCGATGAGCAGTGCGGCGGCGACCGCGGCCGACCGGTACTTCGAGGTGCTGGACGAGCCGCCGGTGGCCGAGGACGGCGCCGCCCCCGGCGGACGGACCGCGGACGGCGAACAGCCCGGCGGGGGCCTGGTCTTCGAAGGGGTGGAGTTCCGCTACCCCGACGCGCCCCCGGGCTCCCCGCCGACGCTGCGGGGCGTCGACCTGCATGTCCGACCCGGGGAGACGATGGCGCTGGTCGGGGCCACCGGCAGCGGCAAGACCACCCTGACGGCGCTGGTCCCCCGGCTGTACGACCCGACCGCGGGCCGGATCACCCTGGACGGGCGGGACCTGGCGACGCTCACCCGCGAGGAGGCCCGCACGCTGGTCGCGGTGGCCTTCGAGGAGCCGACCCTGTTCTCCACCACGGTGGCGGAGAACGTCCTGATGGGCGGGGCGGACGGACCGGCGGCGGAGCGCGCCGCGGCACTGCGGCGGGCCCTGCGGGTGGCGCAGGCCGAGGAGTTCGTGGCCGCCCTCCCGCAGGGCACCGCCACCGGGGTCGGCGAGCAGGGGATGACCCTGTCGGGCGGGCAGCGGCAGCGGTTGGCGCTGGCCCGCGCGGTGGTCGGCCGGCCGCGCTGCCTGATCCTGGACGACCCGCTCTCCGCTCTCGACGTGCACACCGAGGCCCGGGTGGAGGCGGCGCTGCGGGAGGTGCTGGCGTCCACCACCGCGCTGGTGGTCGCGCACCGGCCGTCCACGGTGCTGCTGGCCGACCGGGTGGCGCTGCTGTCGGGCGGCCGGATCGTCGCCGTCGGCACCCACCACCAACTCCTGCGGGAGAACGCGCAGTACGCGGCGTTGATGTCCGGCGGCCCGGCGCGCGCCACGGAGCGGCACGAGGGGGAGGACGGGCGATGACGACGACGGAGACCGGCCGACCGGTCGACGGTCCGGGAGGCGACGGCTGCGGCACCGACCCGTCGGCCGCGCCGCCCGCCGCGGACGGGCGGCCGGTCCCGCCGGGCGGCGCCCCGGACGCCTTCGAGGCGGACCTGCTGCCCACCCCCAAGGGCGCCTCGCGCGCCCTGCTGGGTTCGCTGCTCGCCCCGCACCGCGGCCGGGTGTGGGCCGCCGCCGTCGCCCTGCTGCTCCAGCAGGCCGCCGCGCAGGCCAGCCCGCTGTTGGTCGCCTACGCCCTGGATCGGGCGGTGCCGGCCCTGCGGGCGGGCGACCGCGGTCCGTTGCTGGTCCTGGCCGTGGCGGCGGCGCTGTCCGCGGCGGTCGCCGGCGGCCTCCAGTGGGTCTTCGTCCGGCTGTCCGCCCGGGCCGGCCAGGACGTGCTGCTGGACCTGCGCGGCCGGATCTTCCGGCACGCCCAGGACCTCGGCCTGGACTTCCACGAGCGCTACACCTCCGGCCGGTTGATATCCCGCGCCACCACCGACGTGGAGGCGCTGCGCGAACTCCTGGAGGAGGGCCTCCAGGAGCTGGTCACGGTCGTCCTGTCGACGCTCTACATCAGCGCGCTGCTGCTCTGGCTGGACCTGGGCCTGGGCGTCGCGGCTCTGCTCTCCGCGGTGCCGCTGGCGCTCCTCGTGCGCGCGTTCCAGCGGAGTTCGCACCGGGCCTACCGCGCCAAGTCCACCGCCATCGCCGCCGTCATCGTGCGGTTCACCGAGACGCTGGGCGGGATCCGTCCGGTGCAGGCGTTCCGCCGCGAGCCGGCCAACGACGCGGCCTTCGCCGACCTCAACGCCCGCCACCGGCAGTTCAACGGCGACGCGATCCTGGCGATGGCGCGCTTCGTCGTCGGCTCCCGCATGACGGCCAACGTCGCGATCGCCGCCCTCGTCCTGTGGGGCGCCTACCGCGTCGCCACCGGTGCGCTCGCCCTGGGCGTGCTGGCCGCCGCGACGCTCTACCTGCGCCGGCTCTACGACCCCATCGACCGGCTGGGCGTGTTCCTGAATTCCTACGAGTCGGCGGCCGCCTCGCTGGAGAAGATCGCCGGGTTGCTGGCCCAGCGGCCGTCGGTGCCCGAGCCGGCGCTGCCCCGGGCGCTGCCGCCCGCGGCCCCGGGCCGGCCCGGCCGCGAGGTGGCCTTCCGCGGCGTGCGCTTCGGGTACCGCACGGGCGGCGAGGTGCTGCCGCGGTTCGACCTGACGCTGGCAGCCGGCAGCACCGTCGCGGTGGTCGGCGCCACGGGCGCCGGCAAGTCCACCCTCGCCCGGTTGTTGGCCCGCTTCCACGACCCCTCGGAGGGCCGGGTGGAGGTGGACGGGGTCGATCTGCGCGAGCTGTCCGGCGCCGCGCTGCGCCGCGCGGTGGTGATGGTCACCCAGGAGGCGTTCCTGTTCTCCGGCACGGTCGCCGACAACATCGCCCTGGGCCGTCCGGACGCCGACCGCGCGGAGGTCGAGGGGGCCGCGCGGGCGATCGGCGCCCACGACTTCATCGCCGCGCTGCCGGACGGCTACGACACCGACGTCCGCAAGCGCGGCGGCCGGCTCTCCGCCGGCCAGCGCCAACTCGTCGGGTTCGCGAGGGCGTTGCTGGCCGATCCGGCGGTGCTCCTCCTGGACGAGGCGACCAGTTCGTTGGACATCCCCGGCGAGCGGGCGGTGCAGCGGGCCATGGGCGCGGTGCTGCACGGCCGGACGGCGCTGGTGATCGCGCACCGGCTGTCCACGGTGGAGTCCGCCGACCGGGTGCTGGTGATGGCGGACGGCCGGGTCGTGGAGGACGGCGCCCCGGCCGCGCTGGCCGCCGGCCACGGCCGGTACGCGGCGCTGCACCGGGCCTGGCGGGAGAGCGTGGGCTGACCCGGCGGCCGCGCCGGAGGCACCGGTGCGCCCCGGCTCCCCTCGGCCGACCGCCCCGCCCGTCCGTCCGGTTTCCGGACGTGGATTTCGCCCAACGGACGTTTTCCGGCCATTTAGTTGATGGGCACCTGACAACCACTCGCCAGTGGTGGCACTCTTCCCGGCAGCCGCCACCCGGACCCCACGGCACCGCACCGGGCGGCCGCGCCCCAGCTCCACCAGCACCGCACCCCCCACACACGCTCCACGAGTTCTGCCTCGCTCTGCCCGGACGGCCGCTCCGCCGCCCGGTCCCCCTTGGCCGCCCCCCTCATGTCGCGGCCCCGCAGAAGGAGTCAGTGTGAGACGCACCCCCCATAGATCCACCCCGCAGCGGCGCGCCGTGGCGACCGGCGCGCTGGTCGCGGTCACCGCGCTGCTGGCCGTCGGCGTCCAGGCCGGTACCGGCGCGGCGGCCAGCCCGCAGGGCGGTCCCGCCGCCCGCCCGGGCCCGCAGGCGGTCCCCGCCGCCGGTGCGCTGCCCGCCAAGCTCTCCCCGTCCCAGCGGGCCGAACTGATCCGCACGGCGAACGGCACCACCGCCGCCACCGCCCGGCGGCTCCAGCTCGGCGCCCAGGAGAAGCTGGTCGTCAAGGACGTCGAGAAGGACGTCGACGGCACCGTGCACACCCGCTACGAGCGCACCTACGAGGGCCTGCCGGTGCTCGGCGGCGACCTCGTCGTGCACACCGCGAAGACCGGTGCGGTCAAGAGCACCACCAAGGCCCTCAAGAAGGCCCTCGCGGTGCCCTCCACCACCGCCAAGGTCGCCCCGGCCACCGCGGCGGGCAAGGCGGTCTCCGCGGCCAAGTCGCTCGGCTCCACGAAGACCGCGGCCGACCAGGCGCCGCGCAAGGTCGTCTGGGCCGCCGACGGCACCCCGCGACTGGCCTGGGAGACGGTGGTCGGCGGCCTCCAGGACGACGGCACGCCCAACCAGCTGCACGTCATCACCGACGCCACCACCGGCGCGAAGATCTTCCAGTACCAGGGCATCGAGAACGGCATCGGCAACAGCGAGTACAGCGGCAAGGTCACCATCGGGACCTCCGGCTCCGCGCCGAACTTCACGATGACCGACGGCACCCGCGGCGGCCACAAGACGTACAACCTCAACCACGGTTCGTCCGGCACCGGTTCGCTGTTCACCGACGCCGACGACACCTGGGGCGACGGCACCGCCGGCAACCCGCAGACCGCCGCCGTCGACGCCGCCTACGGCGCCCAGGAGACCTGGGACTACTACAAGAACGTGCACGGCCGCACCGGCATCCGCGGGGACGGCGTCGGCGCCTACTCCCGCGTGCACTACGGCAACAGCTACGTCAACGCCTTCTGGGACGACAGCTGCTTCTGCATGACCTACGGCGACGGCGCCAACAACGCCGACCCGCTGACCGCCCTGGACGTGGCCGGCCACGAGATGTCGCACGGCGTCACCGCCGCCACCGCCAACCTCACCTACAGCGGCGAGTCCGGCGGCCTGAACGAGGCCACCTCGGACATCTTCGGCACCGCCGTGGAATTCTACGCCAACAACCCGGCCGACCCCGGTGACTACCTCATCGGCGAGAAGATCAACATCAACGGCGACGGCACCCCGCTGCGCTACATGGACAAGCCCTCCAAGGACGGCGCCTCCGCCGACTACTGGTCGAGCACCGTCGGCAACAAGGACGTGCACTACTCCTCCGGCGTCGCCAACCACTTCTTCTACCTGCTGTCCGAGGGCAGCGGCGCCAAGGACATCGGCGGCGTCCACTACGACAGCCCGACCTACGACAACCAGCCGGTGCCCGGCATCGGCCGGGCCAACGCCGAGAAGGTCTGGTTCAAGGCGCTCAGCCAGTACATGAGCGCCAACACCAACTACGCCGGCGCGCGCACCGCCACCCTCCAGGCCGCCGCCGACCTGTTCGGCCAGGGCAGCGCCACGTACAACACGGTCGCCAACACCTGGGCGGCGGTGAACGTCGGCTCCCGGGTCTCCGACGGCGGGGTCTCGGTCACCAACCCGGGCAACCAGACCAGCACCGTCGGCCAGGCGGCCAGCCTCCAGATCAAGGCCAGCAGCGGCACCACCGGTTCGCTGTCCTACGCGGCGACCGGGCTGCCCGCCGGGCTGTCCCTCGACGCCGGCACCGGCCTGATCTCGGGCACCCCGACCACCGCCGGCACCGCCTCGGTCACCGTGACGGTCACCGACGCGGCCAAGAAGACCGGGACCACGTCCTTCACCTGGACCGTCAACCCGGTCGGCGGCGGCAGCGTCTTCGAGAACAACACCAAGGTCGCCATCCCGGACGGCGGTGCGGCGATCACCTCACCGATCCCGGTCAGCCGCAGCGGAAACGCCCCCAGCGGCCTCAAGGTGACGGTGGACATCACCCACAGCTGGCGCGGTGACCTGGTCATCGACCTGCTGGCCCCGGACGGCACCGCGTACCGGCTGAAGAGCTCCAACATCGCGGACTCGGCCGCCGATGTGAAGGCCACGTACACCGTCAACGCCTCGACGAAGGCCGCGAACGGCACCTGGAAGCTGCGCGTCCAGGACGTCTACGCGGGCGACTCGGGCACCCTCAACGGCTGGAAGCTGACGTTCTGACAGCAACCGGCAATATCCCCGTCACCCCGATGTGACAGAGCGGGCCACCAGCCGGACAAATCCCGCTGATCGGGACAACTGATCCGCCAAGCAGTCGAGTTGGGCGTCGCCCCCGGATCCCCGGGAGCGGCGCCCCGCTCCGTTATCCGGACATCGAGCACCTCTGTACGGACGATTTTCGGCCAACCTCCGAACACCCCCCTGACATGCACGCGTTCGAATGGCAGTCTTCCCGACGCATGTCACACCCGCATCGCTTTGCACCCCCACCACTTGGCAAAGTTGAAGGAGCACGCGTGACCCCCCACATATCCCGTAAGACCCGTGTGACCGGTTCGGTCGCCGCCGCCGCGGCCCTGCTCGTCGCCGGCATCACGGCCGCCGGTACCGCCGGCGCCGCCCCCGCCCCCGCCCCCCACGGCGGCGCGGCGCTCGCGCTCAGCACCTCGCACCACGCGGAGCTCGTGCAGAGTGCGCAGGCCGCCACAGCGCAGACCGCCAAGACGCTGGGCCTGGGCGCGCAGGAGAAGCTGGTCGTCAAGGACGTCATCAAGGACACCGACGGCACCGTGCACACCCGCTACGACCGCACCTACGCCGGCCTGCCGGTGCTCGGCGGCGACCTGGTCGTGCACACCGCCAAGGGCGGCGCCGTCAAGGGCGTCAGCAAGGCCACCAAGGCGAAGGTCGCGGTCGCCTCCACCACCGCGAAGATCGCCCCGAAGGCCGCCGCGCTGGCCGCCGAGTCGACCGCGACCAAGACCATCGGCGCCAAGAAGGTCGACGCGCCGGCGCCCCGCAAGGTGGTCTGGGCCGCCAAGGGCACCCCGGTGCTGGCCTACGAGACCGTGGTCGGCGGCGTCCAGAAGGACGGCACGCCCAACCAGCTGCACGTCATCACCGACGCCAACACCGGCAAGAAGCTCTACCAGTACCAGGGCATCGAGAACGGCGTCGGCAACAGCGAGTACGCCGGCAAGGTCGACCTCGCGACCAAGAAGGGCGCCAACGGCTACGAGCTGACCGACGACTCCCGCGGCGGCCACGCGACGTTCGACCTGGGCGGCAGCGAGAGCGGCGACGGCAAGCTGTTCACCAACTCCACCGACACGTGGGGCGACGGCAAGCCCAGCAACCCGCAGACCGCCGCCGTCGACGCCGCCTACGGCGCCCAGGAGACCTGGGACTACTACAAGAACGTGCACGGCCGCAGCGGCATCAAGGGCGACGGCAAGGGTGCCACCTCCCGCGTCCACTACGGCCAGAACTACGTCAACGCGTTCTGGGACGACAGCTGCTTCTGCATGACGTACGGCGACGGTGAGGGCAACAACAAGCCGCTGACCGCCCTCGACGTCGCGGGCCACGAGATGTCGCACGGCGTCACCTCGGCCACCGCGGGTCTGGAGTACAGCGGTGAGTCCGGCGGTCTGAACGAGGCCACCTCGGACATCTTCGGCGCCTCCGTCGCGTTCTACGCGAAGAACCCCGAGGAGCCGGGCAGCTACTTCATCGGCAAGAAGATCGACATCAACGGCGACGGCAAGCCGCTGCGCTACATGGACAAGCCCTCCAAGGACGGCCAGTCCCTGGACAACTGGAGCGCCGACGCCGGCAACGTCGACGTCCACTACTCCTCCGGCATCGCCAACCACTTCTTCTACCNNNCGGCATCGGCCGGGACAAGGCCGAGAAGATCTGGTTCAAGGCGCTGACCGCGTACATGACCTCGACCACCGACTACAAGGCGGCCCGCGAGGCGACCGTCAAGGCGGCCACCGACCTCTACGGCGCGGACAGCGCCGAGGTCAAGGGCGTCGAGTCGGCCTGGGCCGGCGTGAACGTCAAGTAACGCACCACCGCGGCCGGTTGGCCGCACCGCACCGGCGTGGCCGGGGGAACGCTCCCCCGGCCACGCCGGCTTTTTTCGGCCAGCTCCGCCCGGCCGGCCCCCTCCCCCGCGGGC
>LIQL01000263.1 GCA_001418405.1 Streptomyces diastatochromogenes
CGGGCCCGGAGCGGGCGTCGTGCGGCTCCATGGCGAGCCGCAGGAGTTGGTGGCAGACGGGGCACTGCCGGGTCAGGTGGCGGTAGCCGTAGCGCAGCGCCGCCGACAGGTGGGCGCGCAACAGCGCCCTGGTCTCGTGCCGTACCGCGGTCGTCATCGCACGCCACCTCCAGGCCCCACGCCTCTTGGTGAGTGAGTACCGGCGGCAGGTGCCGCCGTCAAGACGGCCGCACGCCTCGCCCCGTGCCCGGCGGGGCCTTCGGGCCACCTCGCGCCACCCTCCACGGGGGCGGCGGTTCGCGACGGGGAACCAGGGAATCCCCGTGCGCGGCGGACAACGCGACGGCCCGCACCGGAGAACGGTGCGGGCCGTGAAATGCGGTCCTGACGGGATTTGAANNAAACTGCTCCACAGGACCTTGATCTTCGCTTTCCGCTTGCGGCGGGCTGCGAAGCAAGACTCTACAGCAGGTCAGGGGGTGCGGTCGAACTCGGTCCCGGCTGCCGCCCCCGCGCTCGGCTCGGCTACGGCGCCGCGGCGTCCACCGCCTTCATGATCCGCTTGTCGGAGACCGGGTACGCGGTGCCCAGGGCGTGCGCGAAGTAGCTCACCCGCAGCTCCTCGATCATCCAGCGGATCTCCCGGGCCGCGGCCGGCACCGGGCGTCCCTGGGGGAACTGCTCCAGCAGCCAGGCGTATTCGTCCTGCATCTCCTTCACCTTCGCCATCCGGCTGCGGTCCCGTTCGGCGTTGGTGGGCAGTTGCGTCAGGCGGCGGTCGGCGGCGACCAGGTAGCGCATCAGGTCCGGCAGCCGCTTGGCGCCGTGGGCGGTCACGAAGCCCGGCTTGATCAGCTCCGCCAGCTGCTCCTTGACGTCCGCCAGCGACGGCAGCAGGGACGCGAACGAGGTCGCCTTCAGCCGGCGCTCGCACGCCTGCCAGGCGGCCAGTACCTCCTGCACCTGCTGGATGGTCTTCAGCGTCGCGTCGACGAGGTCGGCCCGCACCGCGTCGAAGAGCTTGCGGAACGCCTCCTCGTCCCAGGCCGGACCGCCGCGCGCCGCGATCAGCCGGTCCGCCGCCGCGGTCACGCAGTCCTCGAAGAGCGCCGCGATGGAGCCGTGGGGATTGCGGGAGAGCGCCAGCTTCTGCTGGTTGCTCAGCTTGTCCTGGGCGAACTTGGCCGGGTTGGCGGGGACGTTGAGCAGGATGAGGCGGCGGGTGCCGGCCCACATGGCCGTCAGCTGCTCGGCCTCGGTGTCGAACAGCCGCACCGCGACGCTGCTGCCCTCGTCGACCAGCGCCGGGTACGCCTTCACCGGCTGGCCGGCGCGGCGGGTCTCGAAGGTGCGCGGCAGCGTGCCGATCGTCCAGGACGTCAGTCCGGTGCGCTGCTCCGGGCCGGCCGGCGGGGTCTCGCCCCGGTCGCCCCTGCGGTCCTTGCCGGGACGCTCGGCGGCCTGCTCGAAGGCCCGGGAGATGGCGGCGCGGGTCTTCGGCTTCAGTTGGAGCCGCAGCGCCTCCAGGTCCTTGGCCTCGGCCAGCTTGCGGCGTCGTTCGTCGACCACCCGGAAGGTGATCTTCAGGTGGTCGGGGACCTTGGCGAGGTCGAAGTCCGCGGCCTCCACCGGCACCCCCACCATCCGCTGCAGGCCGGCGGCGAGCGAGGTCGTCAGCGCGCCCTGGAGGGGGACGGTGGAGTCCAGGAACCGGGCGGCGAAGTTCGGCGCCGGGACGTAGTTGCGGCGGATCGGCTTGGGCAGCGAACGGATCAGTTCGGTCACCAACTGCTCGCGCAGGCCCGGGATCTGCCAGTCGAAGCCCTCGGCGGCCACCTGGTTGAGGACCTGGAGCGGGACGTGGACGGTGACGCCGTCCGCGTCCGCGCCGGGCTCGAACTGGTAGGTGACCTTGAACTTCAGCTTCCCCTGGCGCCAGGAGTCCGGGTAGTCGTCCTTGGTGACCGCCTCGGCCGACTCGTTGATGAGCATCGAGTGCTCGAAGTTGAGCAGCTCCGGCTCTTCCCGGTGCTTCTTCTTCCACCACGCGTCGAAGTGCGCCCCGGAGACCACGTCCGCGGGGATCCGCTGGTCGTAGAAGTCGAAGAGCGTCTCGTCGTCGACGAGGATGTCGCGGCGTCGGGCGCGGTGCTCCAACTCCTCGACTTCGCCGAGGAGTTTGCGGTTGTCATGGAAGAACTGGTGGTGAGTGCGCCAATCGCCCTCCACCAGGGCGTTCCGGATGAACAGGTCACGGGAGACCTCGGGGTCGATCCGCCCGTAGTTGACCTTGCGCTGGGCCACGATCGGGACGCCGTAGAGCGTCACCCGCTCGTAGGCCATCACCGCGGCCATCTTCTGTTCCCAGTGCGGTTCGCTGTGGGTCCGCTTCACGAGGTGCTCGGCCAGCGGCTCGATCCACTCCGGCTCGACCCGGGCGTTGACCCGCGCCCACAGCCGGGAGGTCTCGACCAGCTCGGCGGACATCACCCAGCGGGGCGGCTTCTTGAAGAGGGCGGAGCCGGGGAACACCGCGAACTTCGCGCTGCGGGCGCCCAGGTACTCGTTCTTGGCGTCCGCGTCCTTGAGTCCGATGTGCGAAAGCAAACCGGCGAGCAATGACGTGTGGATGTGGTCCGGCGCCGCGTCCGTCTCGTTGAGGTGGACGCCCATGCCCTTGGCGACCGTGCGCAGCTGCGTGTAGATGTCCTGCCACTCGCGTATCCGCAGGTAGTTCAGGAACTCCGTGCGGCACATCCGGCGGAAGGCGGACGAGGAGAGCGCCTTTTGCTGCTCGCGGACGTAACTCCAGAGGTTGAGGAACGCCAGGAAGTCCGACGTCTCGTCCTTGAAGCGGGCGTGCTGCTGGTCGGCCTGCTGCTGCTTGTCCGACGGGCGCTCGCGCGGGTCCTGGATGGACAACGCCGCCGCGATCACCATGACCTCGCGGGCGCAGCCGTTGCGGTCCGCCTCCAGCACCATGCGGGCCAGTCGCGGGTCCACCGGCAGCTGGGAGAGCTTGCGGCCCAGCGGGGTCAGCCGCTTGCGGGCGTCCTTCTGCGTGGCGTCCAGCGCGCCCAGCTCGCGCAGCAGGTCGATGCCGTCCTTGATGTTGCGGCGGTCCGGCGCGTCGATGAACGGGAACTTCTCGATGTCGCCGAGGCCGGCCGCGGTCATCTGGAGGATGACGGAGGCGAGGTTCGTCCTGAGGATCTCCGCGTCGGTGAACTCCGGGCGGGTCAGGAAGTCGTCCTCGGAGTACAGCCGGATGCAGATGCCGTCGCTGGTCCGGCCGCAGCGGCCCTTGCGCTGGTTGGCGCTGGCCTGAGACACCGGCTCGATGGGCAGCCGCTGCACCTTGGTGCGGAAGCTGTAGCGCGAGATCCGGGCCATGCCGGGGTCGATGACGTACTTGATGCCCGGGACGGTCAGCGAGGTCTCGGCGACGTTGGTGGCCAGCACGATCCGGCGGCCGCTGTGCCGCTGGAAGACGCGGTGCTGCTCGGCGTGCGACAGCCGGGCGTACAGCGGGAGGACCTCCGTCGCCGGCAGGTTCTTCTTGTTGAGCGCGTCCGCGGTGTCCCGGATCTCGCGCTCGCCGGAGAGGAAGACCAGGACGTCGCCGGGGCCCTCGGCCTGGAGCTCGTCCACCGCGTCGCAGATCGCGGTGATCTGGTCGCGGTCGGGGTCCTGGCCGCCCTCCTCCAGCAGCGGGCGGTACCGCACCTCCACCGGGTACGTGCGCCCGGAGACCTCGACGATCGGCGCGTCCCCGAAGTGCCGGGAGAACCGCTCGGGGTCGATGGTCGCGGAGGTGATGACCACCTTCAGGTCCGGGCGCTTGGGCAGCAGCTGCGCCAGGTACCCCAGGATGAAGTCGATGTTGAGGCTGCGCTCGTGCGCCTCGTCGATGATGATCGTGTCGTACTGCTGCAGCTCGCGGTCCGTCTGGATCTCGGCGAGCAGGATGCCGTCGGTCATCAGCTTGACGAGGGTGTCGCCGCCGACCTGGTCGGTGAAGCGGACCTTCCAGCCGACCGCCTCGCCCAACGGGGTCTTCAGCTCCTCGGCCACCCGCTCGGCGACCGTACGGGCCGCGATCCGGCGCGGCTGGGTGTGGCCGATCAGGCCCCGGACCCCGCGCCCCAGCTCCAGACAGATCTTGGGGATCTGGGTGGTCTTCCCGGAGCCGGTCTCGCCCGCGACGATCACCACCTGGTGGTCGCGGATGGCCGCGAGGATCTCGTCCTTCTTCTGGCTGACCGGGAGTTCCGGCGGATAGCTGACCGCGGGCATCGCCTCGCGCCGCTGCGCCACGCGCAGCTCCGCCTCGTCGAGGCCGGCGGCGATCTCGGTGAGCACCGCGGCCCGCGCCTCGGGCTTGCGGATCCGGCGCGCGCCGTCGAGCCGGCGCCCCAGCCGCTGCTGGTCGCGCAGCATCAGCTCGGGAAGTCGCTTCAGCAGGGAGGGCAGCGTGGAGGCGGCGCCGTCGGACGGGGCGGAGGCAGGCTGACTGGACATACGTCCCCCAGGATCTCACCTCGCGGAAAAGACTGGCGAACGATTTGCCGGCGGCGGCCGGTCCGGCGCCCCCACCTGCGGTGATCGTCGCGGCCCGGGCCCGGCGCGCGCCGGCGCCGCGGCCGGGACGGCCCGGACCCCCCCGACGGGCCACGGCGGGAACCGGCCCGCTCGGCTCGGAAGTCCCCGAGCGGTATGCCCGACATAGGTGCTTTAGCGTGTTGGGCATGCGTGATCATGAAGAGGACGCCGCTCCCCATGGCGCACACGGCCGGCCCCGGAGCTGGTCGCAGCGGTGGACGGCCTTCACGGCATCGCCCTTCCTCCCGGCGGTCGTGCTGATGTTCATCCTCGCCGCGGCGGCCGGCCTCTTCGCCGGCTCGTACACCTACGCCATGGCCAACCCGGCCCCGCGCCACATCCCCACCGCCGTGGTCACCACCCCCGCCGCTCCGCAGCAGCGGGCCTTCGTCGCCGGCATGGAGCAGGCCCTGAACGCCTCCCTCCAGCTGACCGACTACGCCACCTACGCCGACGCCCGGAACGCCGTCGACGAGCAGCGCGAGTTCGCGGTGCTGCGCGCCCACGGGCGCGGGGTGGGGCTGGACGTCTCCGGCGCCTCGGGCGCGTCGGTGGCCCAACTGCTGTCCGAGGCCGCCGCGAAGGTCGGACCGGCCACCGGTGTGTCCGTCACCGTCCGCGACGTCACGCCGCTGCAGCACGGCGATCCGCGCGGGCTGGCGCTCTTCTACATCTCCCTGGCGGCCGTGATCATCGGCTTCGTCGGCGCCATCCAGCTCAGCGTGCACGCCCGCGCCCTCACCCCGGCCGAACGGACCGCCTTCACCGTGGCCAACGCCCTGCTCGGCGGCTTCGCCATCGCCGCGGTGGCCGACTGGTGGCTGGGCGCGCTCCGGCTGCCGTTCGTCGAGTCCTGGATGATCCTCGCGCTGACCATGTTCACGTCCGGCATGGTCTTCACGATGTTCAACACCCTCATGGGCCGCTGGGCGATGATCCCCACCTGGGGGCTGATGGTCCTGCTCGGCAACCCCTCGTCCGGCGGCGCGGTCTCCTGGCCGCTGCTGCCGTCCGCCCTCGGCCAGATCGGCCGCTGGCTGCCACCGGGTGCCTCCGTCAACGCCCAGCACACCGCGGTCTACTTCGGCGGTCACCAGCACGCCTTCCCGTTCCTGGTGCTGGCCGGCTGGTCGGCGCTCTCCTGCGCGGTCTTCTGGGGCTGGCGGCACCGCCACCCGGGCGGCCGCGAACCGTCCCCGCCGCCCGCGCACGCCGCCGACGCCTGAACCGGCGGCTGTCCTCTGCGGGCCCGCCAGCGGGGCGGAACTTCCCACCCGGCCGCTCCGGCACGGATTTCTCGGACCCGCGGAATTCCCGACAAAGAACCCGACAAAGAAGAAGGTCCCGGTTCAGATGAACCGGGACCTTCTCCCAATGGGTGTGGCTGGGGCCGGGGTCGAACCGGCGACCTTCCGCTTTTCAGGCGGACGCTCGTACCAACTGAGCTACCCAGCCGCAGCGGTCCTGACGGGATTTGAACCCGCGGCCTCCACCTTGACAGGGTGGCGAGCACTCCAAACTGCTCCACAGGACCTTGCATTGTGCGAGGTGGCTTGCACCAGTCTCGCACACGGTGGTGCGTGCCCCCAACGGGATTCGAACCCGTGCTACCGCCTTGAAAGGGCGGCGTCCTGGGCCACTAGACGATGAGGGCTGATGGCCCGCCTTGGCGCCGTTTCCGGCTCCGTCGGGGACGTGAGAAGCATATGGGATGGGAGGACCGTTCGCCAAAACGGTTTACCCGGGCCCGTCGGAAGCCGTCGCCGACGGGCCGGCTGACGGGGTGCCGCCCGGCGCCGCGGGCTGGTTCTCGCGGGGCAGGTGACGGCTTACCTCGGCGCGGGTCAGGCCCAGTCCCCCCAGCGTGATCTCGTCCCACGCCTGGAGCCGTTTGGTGGTGCGGTCCAGGTAGAGCACCGACGCCTGGACGGGCGCGGGCTGCTTGTCCTGGACGGCCCGCAGCCCGCCGCCGCCCGTGGAGCCCTCGACCATCAGCCGGGTTCCCTGGGGGAGCGTGGTGATCTCGCGGTGGTGGACGTGGCCCGCCAGCGCCAGCGGGACCAGGCCGTCGGTCTCCGCCACCGCGGTCGGGTTGTGGGCGAGGGCGATGTCGACCGGGGTGCCGGCGAGTCGTTGGGTGCGCAGCGCGTCGGCGAGTCGGCCGCCGGCGGTGCGCTCGGCCGCGTCGCCGGCCGGCGCCACCGAGCGGTCCGGGGTGAACTGCGGGTCGCCGACGCCCGCGATGCGGACCCCGGCCACCTGGGCGACCCGCCCGCCGTCGAGGACGGTGACGTGCTTGCGGGCGGTCAGGTAGCGCTGGGTGCCGCGCGAGTCGTGGTTGCCGCGGACCCAGACGTACGGCGCGCCCAGGGTGGAGGCCGGGTCCAGGAAGTGGTTCTCGGCGGCCGAACCGTGGTCCATGGTGTCGCCGGTGTCGATGATCACGTCGATCCGGTACTGCTTCACCAGTGAGGCGATGAGGTGCCAGCTGGCCGGGTTCAGGTGGATGTCGGAGACGTGCAGCACCCGGAGGGTGGTCGGGTCGGGCTGGTAGGCGGGCAGCGTCGAGGCGGTGTCGTAGAGCTTGCTGACGTTGGTGACCAGACGCGCCAACTCCTTTTGGTAGACGTCGAATTCGCTGACGATGCTGCGGGCGTTGCCGACCACGGACGGGGCGGAGGAGAGCAGTCCGGAGAACCGCGGCTCCAGTACGGACTGGGGGTTCCAGGTGGCGTACGCGGTGGCCCCGGAGGCGGTGAGCAGGGCGAGGGCGAGACCGCCGGCGGCCAGTGCGCGGCGCGGCCGCCGGTAGACGACCAGGCCCAGCGCGCTCGCGCCGCAGACCGCCGCGGCGCAGGAGGCCACCACCAGGCCGGCGGCGCCGCGCAGCACGTCGTGGGTGACCTGCGCCTGGAGGCCGGCGAACCGTTCGGGGTGGTCGACCAGCTCCGCGGAGCGCGCCGGGTCCAGCCGGT
>LIQL01000264.1 GCA_001418405.1 Streptomyces diastatochromogenes
AAGAGACAGCCCCTGGAGGACCGGCTCCGCGCCCACCCCCTCGTCGGCCAGTGCATGGTCGTCGGCGACGACCGCCCCTACGTCACCGCCCTGCTCACGCTGGACCCCGACGGCCTCTCCCACTGGCGCCAGATGACCAAGAAGCGCGACGTGCCGCTCACCGAACTCGTCCGCGACGAGCGCCTCCTCGCCGACCTGCAGACCGCCGTCGACGACGCAAACCAACTGGTCTCCCGCGCCGAGTCGATCCGCCGCTTCGTCGTCCTCGCGGCGGAGTTCTCCGAGCGCACCGGCCACCTCACCCCGTCCCTCAAACTCCGCCGCGCCGCCGTGGCCCGTGACTTCTCCCACGAAATCTCCCGGCTTTACCAAAGGGAGTGAAAGGGAGTGACCGGGTTTCCGAAAGGGAGCGGCCCGGCTCTGGAGCCACGGCCCTCGGCGCGTCAAACTGGAACCCCGTGTCACCTCTGTGGGGGAGGTGGCACGGGGCCTTCCTGCCCGTTTGCCGTTTGCCGTTCTGCCGCACCACGTCCGGGCGACCTGGCACCACACGGTCTTGCTCGCCGCCCGCCCTGCCGTATGCCCCAGCGCAACGCAACGGCGTTCGGCAGCGCTATCCCCCCGCCCGCCTGCCCGCGTCGTCGACGCCGGCCCGCTGCAGCACCGGGACCTCCTTCGACGCGGCAAGCAGTCGCATGGTGAAGGGCGGCCTGCGCGGCACCTTCGTCGTTCCCCGCCTGACGCAGCACCTCGGCGAGCTTCCCGGCCGTAGCGAGATCGCAATTGCCGAACGGGGCGAGCGATGCGGGTACTTCCTGTGAACGACGGCAGGTCGATTCCCAGGGACGGCAACGTGATCCAATGCACCTTGAGCGCGGAACGAAGCCTTTCCGTGCACTCGTGGACATCGTCGGGGATCGGGCTGGGTGTGACCGCTCACCTTTCAGTGCGCCTTGTGACGAGCTGCTCACAGGGCGGCGCCGCCGGGTGTGGCTAGGGAAGCGCGTACCGACGTCGCTGAGCGAATCACAGAAAGGCGAACGTGTCCTGCACGCAAGGGGATTGACGGAACCGCGAGCGTCTCCGCTCTCTACGGTGCCGGCGGATCATTCTCCAGGTCGTTCCGTGGAACGGCGGCGCGTGTCCCCTCATGCGCGGCCGGGCGAGAGTGCTGACGCCCCGCCGCTCGTCCACACGGAGCCGGCGTCCAGCGGCGCCACCCTCGACGATGTTCCGCGTCCCTGTCCGGCGCGCCTTCATCGCCGACGGACGCTGGCCGCCGCCCCCGGGGTGCGCCTCATCCCGGGGGGAACGCCACCGCCGTCTGCATCTGACACGAGTTGCACCAGAACGCCCAGCCGTTGGCGTCCACGGATCGCGAACCGCACGCCAGGCACGGGTCGCCGACGAAGCTCGCCGCCACCCACGCCCCGGCCGACGCGGCCCGCCGCCCCGCCGCCGCCTGCTCCTCCGCGTAGCAGGGAATGCATATGCCGCCTTCCCGGCCGGGCAGCTTCATGGGACGCAACCCGCAGGCAGCGCACGGCAGTCTGCCGACGTACCGCGCATCCAGGCCGATCGGCTTGCCGTGTCTGCTGAAGGCCGTCATCGGACTGCGTCCTCCTCCTTGATGCCTATGCCAGGACGGTTCCGGTGCCGGCGCAGCCGGAGCACTGCGTGGTGACCCTGTGGCCGCCAGGGGTCTCCCACTCGACGGTGCCCGCGCCACCGCAGTCGGGGCAGGGCTTCTGTGGAGGCAGCGGCATGCTCTCGCTCATTCTGTCCACGGTAGGGCGTGCCATGTGGTCATGTGACCACTTTCCGTGATCGCCCCATCCTCCACCGCAACGTCACCGGCCGCCGGATCGGTGATCGCGGTCCTCGCCCTCACCGGCATCACCGTCGCCGCCACCCGCCGCACCGCCCCACCCCGCACCGTGGCCCAGAGCCCGAAGACGCCCACCCCGCCGGCCTCGCGGCTGCGCTCGACGAAGATGGTGGCGACACGGAAAAGGATGCGACCAGTATCCGTCCGCGTCTTTAGGCGTGAACTTGTAGCCGTGCCGAACAGAGCAAACCCTGGCGTGCCGCACCAGATTCTTTGCCGTCGAGCCAGAGAATCGGCAAGTTCGTATGCGCGGGTGACCAGTACGCGGTCGTCAGGGCGGTGGTCGTCATACGTGATGCAGGCCCCGGTCGTGATTTATGCCAGTATGGACGCGGATGGGTACTGGCTATCGTCATCGCGCTCATCTCTCATCAGAGGCAAGTCAGTTATCGCTGACGATCGTCACTTTCTCCGCCGGGTTTTCGGCCACCGTAACACTGGTAAACGTCATTGTTGCCTGCGTGCGCTTCAGTCGGGCTGCTTGGTCTTGAAGCATGCAGATTCGACCGTGACCTCAACCAGAGACGGATCGCTTCCATATTTTCGCTCGTCATGCAACCGGATGTCGACGGAGAACTCATCACCTTTGGAGTTCGCGACGATCTGCGGAGATTTTGATGGGCTTTTGTCCTTCCCATCCTTGACGATCTTCCATCCATTCTTGGGAAGTCCTGTTCTCAACCGATCCATTGCCTTCTCCATTTCCTCGACCGGAACTCCGTATACACTCCAGGGGTGACTGGCCCGGTACACCCCTTCGGGGTAATTCGAACACGGTGCGATCAGCGGGCCGCCCTCGGTCGCTTTCCCCTTCAGACCGATGATGCCCAGGAGCTCGCTAGATGCCTTCCTGACGTCTCCCTTGACCTGCTCGATATCGCGGAACTTGAGGTTGTTTTCATTCATTCCTGAGCATCCCGCCATCAGCGCGCACGCCAAAGCCGCTAGAATTGCTTGTGGGATTCGCTTAGTCATGCTCCACCATGTGGTACTTTCCGGTGACGACGGCGGCCTGGTTTTTCAAGCTGATCGAATCGTTGTCCCAGAATGCGCCGTGGTCTCCTGCGTCGCTCTTCAAGATATTTCCGCCAAATTCCGGGTCTGTAGGAACCACCCAGTCGTCGCCGAGCCCTGCCGCTGAGCCGCCGTACCGGACAAGAATGTCGCTACCTCCACCGCCCATCGCCCACATGTGCTTGGGGTCGATACCCAAGTCCGCGGCACGTTTCACCTGCATGCCTGGGCTGCCCGCGACCAGGACGTCATCTGCCGGAATGGGTGTCTCGCCCCAGATGGCCGTCTTGGCGGTGTCGCCGATGAGCGTGCTGCCGTAGCTGTGGCCGACGACGGTCGTGTGGCCGGTGTCACCGGTCGCGTACTTGTGTGCTGTCCTGTTGCCTTCGAGGAATTGGTGAAGTATCGGGGCGCCCTTTTCGGCTTGCCTGTCCTGCATTGCCTCGGGGACAATGGAGCTTGGTGCGTCATAATCGAGCCATGTGATGGTAGAGATACTCTTGTCCGGTGCGAGTTGATGGCTCCTTTCCCAAAGTCTTTCACTCCGTCCGAGATCTGAATGGTCGGGCTTTTCGCCGATGGTTTCGATATTCGTCGTAGTGCCAGGAATGTAGATCGCAGTGTGGTCGGCCGTGTCCGGATTTCCGTTTGCGAGTATGATTCTGCCTTTTCCTTCGCCGTCCGGGTCGAATCCCAGGAGATACGCTTCGGGGAGGCCATCTTGTCCGGTCCGATCAAAGCGCTTCTGGATGTCCCGCATCCCCTTCAGTTTCCCCTCGAGATAATCCTTGTCGTCGCTGTATTTGGCGTGCCAGTCCAACCATTCCTGGGTGTATGCCATGTCGCCGCGGCCCCCGACACTCACGAACTGTGACGGCTCTCGGGGGATTGCGTTCAGTCGAAGCTCAAACTCGCTGCGCTTTTCGGCCAAGACGGTTCGATTGGCCTCATCACGAACAGCGGCGGGAAGGCCATCCAGCGCTCCAATGCTCGCCGGGCGCAAGGAGATGTACGCGGCCCGTTCTTCCTCGGACAAGTGCTTCCACCACTCGGCGTTGTCCTCCGGATCGCCGTTCTTGGGCGGGGGCTTGATGCCTTTCAGGTAGGACTCGGCACTTTTACGGACTGCTTCGGTGTCCTTGAGAGCATCGGCCATGTCTGCGGCGGAGACCGTGAGATCGTCGTCGGCCTTCAGCTGCCGCAGCTTCGGGGCCCATTTCTCGTCGGCCGCTGTGGCTTCTTGCAGCGCCGCGGTGATTCGGTCTGCGTACTCCTGGGCCCGCGCGTAGTACGGATTGGGGTGGAAGCGGGCGGCCTGGCGGTTGATTGCCTTGGCGGTGGCGTCGGTGACGCCACTTGCCGTGCCGCCTGGTGGGGTCTTGCCCTGGTAGGCGTCACCGCCCTCCGGGTAGGTGACTGAGCCGTCCTTCTCGACAGTGAGCTTCTCGGCCGTCGCACCTTCTACTGCGGCGTCGAGCTTCTTCTTGGCGGAGTTCAGGTCGGCTGCCAGGGCCTTGAGCGCGGTACCTATGACGCCGCACTCGATCTGTGTGTAGTGGAAGTCCGCAGCCAGTTCACGGAGTTGACTGAGGGCAGCTTCCGTGGCCTTGCCGGAGAGCGACTTCCGCATCGCGGAGCCGGTCCGCCGCTCAAGGCTTTCTTTGGCAGCGCTGGCCATGTTGCTCGCGTTGCGATATCCGTCGGCGGCGTCTTCGAAGACGGAAGTCTTGAGGTTCCGGAGGGTCGTATAGTCCACGGCTCAGCTCACTTCTTCTGAGGCTGTCCGCCGACAGCAGGTGTGTCCTTGTACTGCTGGGACAGTTTGTCGAAGGAGGCTTTGACCGCTGTGTCGTTCAGATGCAGTTCTTTACCCGCCTGCTCAAGGCGCGCTTGGAGCGCACTGCATCGTCCGTTCAGCCCTTCCAAGTACCGCCTCCAGGAGACCAAGAGCTCCTGCTGAGCTGCTGCGCTCTGCACCCCGGCGCCAGCGGCTTGCCCCTGGTGACTGTCCTCCAGTTTGGTCAGGGACTTGTGGATGTCTCCGCGGAGCGCCTCGACGTCGCGACCCGCCTTCGTCCATGCGGACCTCTGGGATACTAAGTCCCCCGAACCGCTGCTGGAGCTTGCCTGTTGGCCGCTACCGTCGGCGCTTGCCAGCCGCATGCCACTGTCGCCACCAGCCTGGCGTTTGAGTTCGGCCCATTCTTTGTCCCAGGACACCGCATCCCCCTTGTTCATGCGGGGTGGGCACCCACGTTCCGGGTGCCCACCCCACGTCATCCTGATGGACCGCTGCTACTAGAAGAAGCCGGCGGCTCGGCGGTCGGTGGCCTTGTAGTCCGCGCTGCCGGTGCGGATCTTGGTGGCGACCTCGTGCAGTGTGCTCTGGATGTGGCTGGCACGGGCGTTCCACTGGCGCTCGGCGGCCTGGAACGCCTGGTGGGCCTCACCTTCCCAGGAGCTGGAGACGCGCTTGACCGCACCCCAGATCTTGTCGAGTTCGGCCTGAAGTTCCTTGGCAGCACGCTCGATGTCGGCGGCGGTCTGCTCGACCGCGCCGTATGTCACCCGGAGGTTTTCGTCGCCGGCCATTTTTCCCCCACTGGTTGTGGCTGGTTGGTGATTGGTCGTTGGTGGACGCTGCGCAGCGTGAGCTTGGCTAGAAGTTGCTGATGCCGCTGGTGGGGCCGGTGTTGAGCTGGCCGCCGGGTGCAGAGCCGTTGACGTCGATGCCGCGGAAGCTGGACAGGACCTCGGCGTCGTTCGCCTTGCTGGTGGTGCTGGTGTGGGCGATCGCGTCGTTGATGCCGTCGAGCATGCGGCGCAGGGCGGCGTGGTCCTCGTTGAGTGCGTTCTGCGCCTGCTTGAAGGCGCCGGCGCCCTGGCCGGTCCAGGCCCCTTCAACAGTGGCAATGGCGTTCACCAGCGTCCGCAGCTGGGACGACATCGCCTGGCTGCCGCTCTGGATCTCGCCCTTGAGCCGTTCGATCTCCGCATAAGTGAGTGCGGTGTTACCTGTCATGGTCCACCTTCCCCCATGAGTGGGTTGTTGGCCGTCTCGGAAGAGATGCGGCTCGGTTTACTGGTCGCTCCGACTGCGGGCGGCCAGAGTGCGGTTAGTGGCTGTGTGTGGAGAGCTGTGTTTTCTTGCGCCGGGCGATCAGTAGTCCGCCGAGGATTACGGCTAGGGCTGCTACTCCACCGCCGGCCACGAGGGGCCATTTCGGGAAGCTGTCTGATTCGGGTGCTGTGTCGGTCGCCTTGTTGTTGTCCCCGCTCTCGCGGGAACGTGCAGTCCCGGAAGGTGCGGGTTCTCTGTGAGCCGCAAGCAGCGGGTTGACATCGGCGGGGCCCGGGTCGCCCTCCTTGTCCACCAGCACCTTGCGAGGGCGGACGATGCCGTAGCCGAGATACTTGCTCGGGACCTTGCCGTCCTCCGGTTTGCCGGCCGTCTGCATCATGACCCTCAGGACTTGGTTATTCGTCCAGGTGGGATGCGCGGACCAGATGAGGGCAGCGGAGGCGGAGGCGATGGCGGTAGCGTTGCTGGTCCCTTGCGCTACACAGTCAAATAGCTCTTTGGTACAGCGAGTTGGGATGTCGACACCTGGTGCGGCCAGCGCTACCTGTGGGCCATAGGTCGAGAACTTGGCCACTTTCAAGGACTTGTCCACGGCGCCAACGCCGACGACCCCCGGAAGACTTGCAGGGTATTTTGCAGGGTTTCCCTTGTCTCCGTCGTTTCCTGATCCGGCAAAGATAAGGAGCCCATTCTTGTTTGCGTATTCGATTGCTGGTTGTAGATCGACCCGAGATTCTTCGGTGGGAGTCCCCGCCCAGGAGATATTGATGACCTTAGCGCCATGGTCTGTCGCATAGCGGATAGATTTCGCCATGTGGAAGGACCAGCGCTTGTTGCCGCTCCTGATGGGAAGGATTTTTGAACCCGGCGCCAGCCCCCAGGCGTGGTCCCCTTTCTGTTGGCCAGCGATAATCATTGCCATGCTTGTTCCATGGCCTTCACTGTCGTAATTCGCGTCATGTTGGTCGTCCGAGAAGTCTGTTCCCGCGAGCAACTGACCTTGTAGCTCGGGTACCGAGCTATCGACGCCGCTGTCGATCACAGCGACGGTGATGCCCTTGCCTGTGCTTGTCTCCCAAATACGTTGGGCTTGCATCGAGTCCAGGTACCACTGACGGGATCGCATGTCCGTGGCGTTGGCCGGTGCTAGTGAACCAAGACACAACGCTGTCAGGCAGATAGCTGCGACTACTGACAGTCGTTTCCCACACAGCGCGGGCCTCACAGCGCGATTCACGATGGGGCGTCCTCTCCGATCACCGGAGGCACGACGGGCGGCTGAGGTGCCGCCCATGTCTCGTTATCTTCCTGGAGGTAGGCCGGCCGCTTGGTCGAGGTACGCCTTCTCTGCCGGGACGATGGCTCGCCTGCCATGGGCCGCACCTCGTTGGCGGAGGACTCTCGCCTCAAACCGGTGCCGCCAGGCGTGAAGTCCCCTGCTCGTCCGCCGGTCCTGGCCGCTTCGGTAGCGCTCGCCGACTCAGGGACACTTCGCGTGGGACGGGGTACTCGCGTGTCTGGCTCACCGCCCACCACTGGGCTGCTTGGCGAAGCGCCCACGGGGCCACCGGGTTCGAACGCCAGGCGACGGCTGGTGACGCCGCGCGCTCCGTCCCGCACGGAACCGCCGGCGTAGCCTGGGTAGCCGCTCCCCGTCGGCCCATGCCCCGATGCGCCGAGTTCCTCACCCATGGCTGTTCCGTGCGGCACTTGTGCGCTTCCTGAGCGCGGAGCGAGCAAACGTTGACGCAGTCTTTCCTCTCCGTTCGGGGCAGTTCCGCCGCCCCGAACGGAAGGAGTGCCTGCGGGGCCGGTCTGCCTGGGCGCGTTCACGCCGTGCTCCTCTCCCATAACCGTCCCTGCCGGGATGCGCGGGGCGCCGGGAGCGTTGTTGCGTCGGGCTGTGCCGCCGACGATGCCGTCCCCTGCGGATTTGCCACGTGGCCGTTCCACCGTGCCCGGACGGTCAGCAACCGGGGCTCGTGGAGTGGTCGTGGGACCTGTGGCGTGAGTTGCTGCTCTGGGTGGAGTCACGGTGCCCGGCAAGAAAGTCCTGGGCGACTCGTGCGAGCTGCCGGATTGGGGCGGAGTAGTGCTCATGTCAGCCGGCGGTGCCGCGGGCAGCACATCATGAGCAGCGGAGTCGAGAGACGTACTGGTGCTGCCCTTTTCCGGCGCGGCATGAGGAGTTGGCTGTGGTGGCGCTACATGCTGCTCGTCGACGCCGCCGCCGTGCGGAACAGTGGCTCCAGCGTTGGCTGAGCGTGCCGCAGTCTGATTGGCCGCCGAGCCGGGCACGCGGAAAAATGCATCGTCGATGTGGCCAGAATCATTCGGCGGCGGCGGCACGAACCCCTCGGCCGGCCGGAAATTAGGTTGTTCCTGCCGCGCGATCCGTTCCTGGGCATTTCGGTAGTACGACGACAGCCGGTTCATTTCGGTTACGGCTGCGTCGCGGTCGGGGTCCTTGAGGAGGCTGGTGGTGGGCCCTGTCCTGTCGGGGTCCAACTCCACTGCATTGGCGGGCGGTTTGGGTTTGGGCATCAGTTTGGCGCGGCCGAGGGCGGTTGCGCTGTCGGTCATCGCTGAGCCGGCGGTGTGGGCGTAGTCGGCCAGCTTGTGGCTTTCGGAGATGGTGTCGCGGCTCCAGGTGCGGAATGCCTCGGCGCCTTCACCTTCCCAGTGGACCTGGTCGACGTATCCCTTCAGGTCGGCGGTGATTTTGCGGATCTCGTTGCCGGCCGCCATCAGGCTGGTGCCCATGAGTCCGATCTCCATGTGGTCCGCGCCGGCGACCATGTCGTAGAGGGACTGGTGGGACAGGTTCTCGAAGTTGGTGCACGCGGGGGCGGCCGAGATCTCGGAGCCGCCCGGTGCGCCGGAGTTGCCTGTCAATTCCGTTTCCCCTCTTCAGATCGGGTGTCTGCGGGCGTGGAGCGCGCGTGGGTCAGATGCCGTCGGGGGCCGCGGTCTGGCCGTTGCCCAGGTCGGGGGCGGTGGAGTCGGTGGAACCCGCGGCGTCGGACGGGTGGTCGGTCGGCTGCGGGGTCTTGTGGAACTCCTGGGTACGACGCTGGATGGCCGCCAGGCGGTTCTTCATGTCGGCATCCACCTGCTCGTAGCTACGACCGATGAAGTGTGTGCCGATGCTGAGAGTCTCGATTTGTTCGCCGAAAGTCCGGGAGAATTCCTCTAGTCGGGAGAGGACTTTGGTGTGGGTGTCGGCGAGGCTCCCGGCTTCGGCGAATCCCTGGCCGAATGCGGACGGAGGAATCGTGCGGCGGCTGAGCTCGCCAGGAGCTGCCTGGGAACCCTTCAGCTGGGCCAGGAGAGCATCCACCCGGTTTTTGAAACGCTTCAGCACTTCGAGATCGACTTCCATCGTCCCGTAGTGGGTGGTGGCCCCGCCCTGGCCGGTGGCCGTCGCTGCCGGGCCGTTCCCCTGCATGACGTTCATCCCGTTGTTGTTCGCTTCAGTTCCCACAAACGCCCCCCGGTGAGTCAGGAACTCGGTCTCCCACAAGTAGATTCGGGATTTAGTCTAGTCACCGGGTGTGACAGCGGGGCGGGTTTTCGATCCGCGCCGCTCAAATAGCGCCAATGTGGGTGCAGTCCGCGCCAATGAGTACGGCTACTCATTGACAGACTCGGGTTTCACGATCGTCGACGATGCCGCAGATCGCGCCGGACGACCGCCACCCCCGCGATGACCGCGACCGCGACCCCGCCCGCGCCCATTCCGTACGTGGCATAGCGTTCCATCCGCTTCTGCGGTGTCTCGCCGGACGGGAGGGAGGACGGGTCAGGGGGAGTGGCCTTCGAGAGGCCGTCGTCGGCCGTGGGGTGGTCGATCGGGTGGTCGTCGTCAGTGAGGGCGCGGACGGGGTCGGCGACGCCCCAGCCGACGAAGCTGTCGCGGCCGTTGACGGAGCGCTCGGCGGTCTTCTCGATCTGGGCGACGATCTGGGGCGCCTTCCAGTCGCGGTGCTTGGCGCGGAGCAGGGCCGCGACGCCCGCCACGTACGGGGCCGAGAAGCTGGTGCCGTTGTCGACGCACTGGCCGCCCCTGGGGACGGTCGAGACCATGTCCACGCCGGGGGCCGCGACGCCGATGAAGTCGCCACTCTGGGAGAAGGGGGCGCGTTCGTTGTTGCGGTCGGAGGCGGCGACCGCCAGTACGCCCGGGTAGGCCGCCGGGTAGGTCGTCTTGAGGCGGCCGTCGTAGCCGTCGTTGCCCGCGGAGGCGACCACGACGATGTCGTGGTCTCGCGCGGAGCGGACGGCCGCGGCGAGGCTGGAGTCCTGGGAGATCGGCTTGGCCGTGTCCTGGGAGATATTGATGATCTCGGCCCCGGCGCCGATGGCGTGGTTGATGGCGGTGGCCAAGGTGGCGGCGTTGCCGGTGCCCTTCTCGTCGTTCTGGCGGATGGGGATGATCGTGGCCTCGGGGGCGAGGCCGACGAAGCCCGTACCGGCGCGCGGGCGGGCCGCGATGATGCCGGCGACCTTGGTGCCGTGGCCGACGGGGTCGTAGGTGCCCGGGGCCCGGCTCTTCCCGTCCGATGCTCCACCGCCCGCGCCCGGTCCCAGGAGGTCCCTGCCGCTCTTGGTGTCGACGGCGCCGGTGAGCTGCGGGTTGGTGTTGTCGACGCCGGTGTCGATGACCGCGATGCGGATCGATTTGCCCTGCGCGTCACGGCCCTTGGTGTCCTGCCAGAGGCGGTCGAGGACGATCCGCTGGAGGGCCCAGGGGCGCTCCTTGATCTGTTGCTTCATGGGGAAGGTGCAGGTGCCGCCCGCTCCGGGCAGGGGGGTGGCGTCCTCTGCACCGGCGGCGAGCGCGGGAGGGGCCATGACGGCGGCCGTCACGGTCGTGAGCAGCGCGGCCGCGGCCGTGAGCCCGGCCCGGCCGCCGCTCACGAACCCTGCGGCTGACGTGCCGCGTTGACGTCCAGTCGCGGACCCATCGGCAGGAACGTCGACCAGTTCGCCGGGACGGGGACGGGGGCGATGTCCTTGTAGCCGAGGAGGACCTGTGCCAGGTGGGACTGCTGGGGCTGCTGTTCCGATTGCCCCGCCTGTCCTGCCTGCCCCGCCTGTCCTGGCTGGCTCCCGACACCCGAGCGTTTCGCGCTGCTGTCGTTGTTGGTCTGGATTCCGTAGCGCAGGCCGGTGTCGGTGACGAGGAAGTGTGCCCCGGTTGTCACGTCCCCGGCCTGGATCTGCTGGTAGAAGAGGCCGGTTCCGGGGGTCACGTACGCGCTGGTGCCGCCGTTGACGATCTGCTGGGGGTAGCCGGTGCCCGCCCAGGTGCTGAGCGTGGTGCCGCCGCTCTTGGACACGTCGCGCAGGACGCTGCACACCGTGTTCCGGGCGCCTGCCGGATCGCCGGACGGTGCGGCGGTGTTGGCCTGCTGGACGCTCGGCTGCGGCCAGTTCTTCTCCGTGAAGAGGCCGTGAGATTCCGGGGTGAAGGACTGGGCGTCCACCTCGGTGGGCTGGTTGTGCTGCTTCAGGAGGGCGATCTGAGGAGAGAAGAGGAAGAGGCGGGCGACGAAGCCGGAGACGGGGACGACGGAGCCGCGCAGGACGACGTACTCCTGGGTGCCGGAGCCGGTCGTCGCGCGGAGGACCATGCCGATGCGGTTCTCGTGCGGGGCCAGTCCCTTGACGCCCGCCGGGTCGCCCGCCTTTCCCGGGAGGGGAGGGAACGCGATCGGCGTGCCGTCGTGGAAGGTGGCGAGCCAGTCCTTGGTGACGGGTTGGGGCTGCCGGTTGCCGACCAGGGCGCGCAGCAGGAGCTCGCTTTCGGTGGGGCTGCCGCCGTCGAGGAAGTACTTGGTGCCGGTGGGGCCGATGAGGTAGCGGGGACCGTTGTCCGTCGCGGTCTGCTGCTGGACGTAGAGGACCTGGCCGTCGCGGAGGCGCCCGGGGCCGTCCACCTTGTGCTGGTCGCGGTCGGCGAAGAGGAAGGTGGCCTTCTGTACGGACCGGCCGTTGCTGCCTGGCTGCTCGCACACCGCCCAGCGCTTGCTCTTCCGCCCCTCCTCGGGATCCGGGATGCGCTCGGGGGCGTACGGGATGCCGAGCGTCGGGCCGTGCGGGATCTTGCCCTTGTCGAGCTCGTTCTCGTCGACCTTGAGGACGTCGAAGCGGTCGGTGGTGAGCAGGAGGCGGGCGGAGGCCATGTTGAGGACCGGGTGCAGCTGGGGTTTGCCGTCCGTGCGGAGGACCACGTAGAGGGTGGCTGACTGGCTGCCGAGGATGACGTGCTGGCCCGGGTCGTCCCAGCCCTTGGGGGCCTGGGGTCGGAACATACCCCAGGCACCGAAGCCCGCGAGCGTGAGCGCGGCGATGACCAGGCCGGGCAGGACGGCGCGCAGGGGGCTCGGGGCGCCCTCGTCCGTACGGTCGGGGGAGGGGCGGAGGAAGGCTGCCACCAGTCGCTTCTTCGCGAAGGTGTAGCCGTTGAGTTCGTCGCGTCGGGATGCCATCGCTTCTCTCGTCCCGCCTCAGCCGCTGGTCATGCTGCGGGCCCTGCCGTACAGGTCCAGTACGGCCAGGCACAGCGGCATGAGGGAGAGCAGGAACAGGCCGTCGGCGAGGTCGAGGGCGCGGCCCCAGAAGGGGGAGAGACCTCGTTTCGGAACGGTCAGGGCGATCAGCGTCAGGAGCGCCACGCCGCCCGCGAGTGCGAGGGCCAGCCAGACAGTGCGGATGTCGAGCTGGGCGCGGTCGCCGGCCAGGAAGTCGGTGAGTGCGGTGGCCGGCGGGCGGAGGGCCAGGCCGAGTACGAGGAGCGCCAGGGCGCCGAAGCCGGCCGCGATCGCGCAGGAGACCTGGGCGGTGTAGCGGAAGAGCCGGGCCCGCAGCAGGGCGGCCAGGCCGGCGGCGAGCGTCAACAGCCGTCCCCAGAAAGACTCGGACAGGCCGAGGACGGCGGCGGCGCCGAGGACCACCGCGCAGCAGCCGCCCAGCAGTCCGAGCAGCAGTTCATGGCCGCGGCGGACGCGGGCGGCGAGGGCGTCCGGGTCCGCCGGGCCGGGCAGACCGGTGTCGTCGCTGGAAGCGGTCGCGGCCTCGCCCTCGGCCAGGATGCGCGGGGTGGCGTAGCCGATGGGCAGCCGTGCCAGGCGGGCGGCGAGCCCGGGCAGGAACGCCATCAGCCCGATCGCGGCCGGGACGCAGACGGCCGCGACCTCGGTGGCGGTGGCCTCGGCGATGATGGTGAGGAAGCCCGCGACGGTGCCGGCCGCCGCTGCGAAGGCGGCCGCGATGAACGGCGCGTCGCCCTCCGGCGAGAGGCTGACCAGCGCCACGGAGACGACGAGTACGGCGATACAACCGAGGAGGAACTGAAGCCGTCCCGCCCCGTGTCCGGTGTCCGGCCCGATGATTCCCGAGCCCGCGCACCAGACGACGGGCAGCGCCCCCAGACCCAGTGCGACGGCGGACGGCTGGTCCTCGTAGACGCGGGCCCGTACGCCGGCGAGGGCGGCCGCCAGCAGCCCGGCGGTGGCGGCGATGACGCCCGGGAGGCTGTGCATGTCGTGCCGTACCGGGTCGGCGTACCACAGGACCAGGCCGAGGAGCGCGAGCATGACGCCCACCCCGGCGAGGCCGGCGCCGCGCAGCATGGTGTCGTTCCACAGCCGCCGGTCCCGTGCGACGGCGGTGGCCACGGCGTCGGCGACGTCGTCGAAGACGGCCGGCGGGAGCGAGTGCGCGAAGGGCCGCAGGTGCAGCATCTCGCCGTCGACCACGCGCTGTTCGGCGAGCGAGCGGGAGCTGTCGAGGGCGGTGCCGTCGGACCGGAAGAGGTGGTAGCCGGTCGGCGCGTCGGCGGGCTGGGTCTGGCGGGTCAGCCGCAGGAGCTCCGGATAGACGTCGGAGACCGCGATGTTCTCGGGCAGGGCCACATCGATCCGGCTGTCGGGCGCGACCACGGCGACCCTGCGGAATCCGGTCCCCGCGCTCGCCACGGACGAACTGCGGCTCGAACTCACACCGGTCCCCGCGCTCGTTCTCACTTCTCCCCCTGTTCGCCGACCGGGCCTGGGCCCTGCCGGGCGTGACACGCGATCAATCCCGTACGCCACATTAGTGGGCCGCCGGCCGGCAGTAGGATCAGCTGATGCGGAAGGCGCCGTCGCCAGGGGGGTGAGCGGTACGGACAGTTCCCCGGATTGCCTTCCGCCGCGAGTTCCGTGCCGAGGGGTGGGTACCGGTGAGCCAGATCGTCGTCAAGCGTCCGCCGCGGGCCCTGCCGCCCGCGCTCGCCACGGACGAACTACGGCTCGAAGCACCGCCGGAACTCCCACGTGGCCAGCACGAGGGCGTGCTGATGCAGCTGCTGCCAATGATCGGCATGGCCTCGTCGGTGGTGTTCTTCTTCATGCCGGGCATGGCCGGCTTCATGCGCGTGATGGGTGGGCTGATGCTCGCCTCGACCGTCGGCATGGTCATCGCGCAGATCGTCCGGTACCGCCGCGGCACCCAGGGAGAGATGGCGCAAAGTCGCCGTGACTACCTCAAGTACCTGGCGCAGACCCGGCGCCGGATCCGCCGTACGGCGGCGGCGCAGCGCGACACCCAGCACTACCTCCACCCCGCGCCCGACCAGCTGTGGTCGGTGGTCGCCGAGGGCGGCCGGATCTGGGAACGGCGCGCTGGCGACGCCGACTTCGGGCAAGCCCGCGTCGGCCTGGGCACCCAGCAGCTCGCCACCCCGCTCGTCGCCCCCGACACCGCCCCCGTCGACGAACTCGAACCGCTCACCGCGGGCGTCATGCAGCGCTTCCTCGCCACCCACGGCTCGCTGCACCACATGCCGGTCGCGGTCTCGCTGCGCGCCTTCTACCACCTCACCGTCTCCGGCGACCCGGAGTCGGCCCACGGCACGGCCCGCGCCCTGATCGGTCAGCTGGTCACGCTGCACGCGCCGCGGGATCTGATGGTCGCCGTGGTGGCGGCCCCGGGCGCGGTCGTCCGCTGGGAGTGGACGAAGTGGCTGCCACACACCCAACTACACCGCGTGGCCGACGGCGCCGGCACCCGGCGCCTCTTCGGCGACGACCTCGCCGAACTCGAAGCGCTGCTGGGCGAGGAACTGACCGACCGCCCGAGGTTCAGCAGGGAGGCGCCGCCGCTCCTCGACCGGCCGCACCTCGTGGTCGTCCTCGACGGTGGGATGGTCCCTCCGGACTCGGCCTTCGCGGCCCCCGAGGGACTGCAGGGCGTCACCGTCGTCGAGGTGATCGCGGGGGAACTCGGTGAACCGCGCGGCGGTCTGTCGGTCCAGGTCCACCCGGGCCGACTGCGCCTGGAGTCCCCCGTCTCGGTCTACGAAGGCACCCCCGACACCCTCTCCCTCGAACGCGCCGACACCCTCGCCCGCCAGCTCGCCCCGCTCCGCATCGAGGGCGGCGACGAGGACGAACCGCTCCTCACCAACCTCGACTTCACCGACCTGCTCGACCTCGGCGACCCGGCGCTGACCGACCCCGCCCGCACCTGGCGCCCCCGCTCCCAGGCCGAACGCCTCCGGGTCCCCATCGGCGTGGACGAGGCCGGCCGGCCCGTCATGCTCGACCTCAAGGAGGCCGCGCAGAACGGCATGGGCCCACACGGCCTGTGCGTCGGCGCCACCGGTTCCGGCAAGTCGGAACTGCTGCGCACCCTGGTCCTGGGCCTGGCCGTCACCCACTCCTCCGAGACGCTGAACTTCGTCCTGGCGGACTTCAAGGGCGGTGCCACCTTCGCCGGCATGGCCTCCCTGCCGCACGTCGCCGCCGTCATCACCAACCTCGCCGACGACCTCTCGCTGGTCGACCGCATGGGGGACTCGATCGGCGGCGAACTCCAGCGACGCCAGGAACTCCTGCGTCAGGCAGGCAATTTCGCCAAAATCCACGATTACGAGAAGGCGCGTGCCGCCGGACAGGCCCTCGACCCACTGCCGTCCCTCGTCCTCGTCATCGACGAGTTCAGTGAACTGCTGGCCGCCAAGCCCGACTTCATCGATATGTTCGTCCAGATCGGGCGGATCGGCCGCTCCCTGGGTGTCCATCTGCTGCTGGCCTCCCAACGCCTGGAGGAGGGCCGGCTGCGCGGCCTGGACACCTACCTCTCCTACCGCATCGGCCTGCGCACCTTCTCCGCCGCCGAATCCCGCGCCGCCCTCGGCGTCCCCGATGCCTACCACCTCCCCTCCGTCCCCGGCTCCGGCTATCTCGCCTTCGGCACGGACGAGATGACCCGCTTCAAGGCTGCCTACGTCTCCGGCCCGTACCGTACGGGCGGCGTCCGTACAGGAGGCGGTCGTACGGACGCCGACCCGCACTCCGTCCAGCGGCGCGCGGCGCTCTTCACCGCGCCGCCCGTACCGCTTCCCGACCCCGCTCCGCGGCCGGACACCGACGGCACGGAGGCCGGCACGGATGGTCGGTCCCCGTCAGACGAGCCGTTCACCGACACCGTCCTGGACGTCATCGTCAACCGCCTCGAAGGGCAGGGGCCGGCCGCCCATCAGGTCTGGCTGCCGCCCCTGGAGAAGGCCCCGGCGCTCGACCAGCTCCTCCCCGCGCTCGCCACCACCCCCGAGCGCGGCCTGCACGCCGCGCAACACCACTCGACGGGCACCCTGGCCGTCCCGCTCGGCCTGGTGGACAAGCCCTTCGAGCAGCGCCGCGACATCCTCATCCACGACTTCTCCGGGGCCACCGGCCATCTCCTGATCGTCGGCGGACCGCAGTCCGGCAAGTCCACCCTCCTGCGCACCCTCATCGGCTCCTTCGCCCTCACCCACACCCCCCGCGAAGTCCAGTTCTACGGGCTCGACTTCGGCGGCGGTGCCCTCGGCTCGACGGCGGACCTGCCGCACGTCGGCTCCGTCGCCTCGCGCCTCGACCCCGAGCGGGTCCGCCGCACCGTCGCGGAGGTGGCGGGCATCCTGGCCCGCCGCGAGCAGCTCTTCCGCGCCCACGGCGTCGACACGGTGGCGACCTACCGGCGTCGGCGCGCGGAAGGCGGGTTCCCCGACGAGCCCTGGGGCGACGTCTTCCTCGTCATCGACGGCTGGGGCCCCTTCAAGGACGAGTACGAGATGCTGGAGCCGGTGGTCACCGGTATCGCCGCCCGCGGCCTCGGCTTCGGCATCCATGTGATCCTCACGGCGTCCCGCCACATGGAAGTCCGCGCCGCCCTCAAGGACCAGCTCCTCGGCCGCCTCGAACTGCGCCTCGCCGACCCCTTCGACTCCGAGTTCGACCGAAAGGTCGCCGCCAACGTGCCCGCCGGTGTCCCCGGCCGCGGCCAGATCCCGGCCGGACTCCACTTCCTCGCGGCCCTGCCGCGGACCGACGGCGGGCACGCCGCGACCGAGCTTGCCGATGCCACGGCCACCTTCGTGGCCTCGGTTCGGGCCGCCTGGCAGAGCCCGGCCGCCCCCGCGGTCCGTCTCCTGCCCCGCAAGGTGCCTGCCGACCAGCTGCCCAACGGCTCCGACCATCCGGACTGGGGCGTCCCCATCGGCATCGATGAGACCAGTCTGGAAACGGCATACATCGACTTCGAGGCCGATCCCTTCCTCCTGATCTTCGGCGAGAGCGAATCCGGAAAGACCGCGGCCCTCCGCCACTTCGCCCACAAGATCGCGGAGCGCTACCCGTCCGGCGAGGCCAAGATCGTCGTGGGCGACTACCGCCGCACGCTCCTCGGTGCCGTCCCGGAAGGGCACCTCCTCGAATACGCCCCCACCGATGCGGCGCTGAAGATCCACATGGAGGCTCTGGCCGGCCTCATGGAGCGTCGCCGTCCGAGCGACGACGTCACCCCGCAGCAACTCCGGGACCGCAGTTGGTGGACCGGCCCCCGCTTCTTCGTCCTCGTCGACGACTACGACCTGGTCGCCTCGTCCGCCGGCAACCCCCTGTCGGTCCTCACCGACCATCTCCCCTTCGCCCGGGACGCGGGCGTCCACTTCCTGATCGCCCGCAGCACCGCTGGGGTCTCCCGGGCCCTCTTCGAACCCTTCCTCCAGCGCCTCAAGGAACTCGGGGCGCAGGGTCTGATCCTCTCGGGCGACCCCCACGAAGGCGACATCCTCGGTGCCACGCGCGCCCAGCCCATGCCTCCTGGGCGGGCTCACTTCGTCTCCCGTAAACGCGGCACGCCATTGGTGCAGCTCGGCTGGCGCGCGGAGTGAACGCGACGGCCCCGCCCGGACACCGGGCGGGGCCGTGATTTCCCACTCAACGAACCCCGCCAGGGATCCGTCATGATTTTTTATTTCTCCACCACCTCCGCTGCGTGATCGGTCCGAACGGCTGTCCTGCCGGATCGTCCGGGCTTCTCGTCACGCAAAGCGACGGGGTAAGTGTTCACGTAAAAGCCATTTGAGATGCACGACGCAAAGAGGCTGTGCAAAAGGCAGGAGCCCCGCTCTCCGCCCGAAGGTGGAGGGGGGCTCCTTGGGTGCTACTGGTCGATCAGATGAGAAAGACCGGAGCGGGTAACTTAGGCCGGGCTGACGTTCTCCGCCTGCGGACCCTTCGGGCCCTGGGTGACGTCGAAGGTGACCTGCTGGTTCTCCTCGAGGGAGCGGAAACCGCTGGCGTTGATCGCGGAGTAGTGGACGAAGACATCCGGGCCGCCGCCGTCCTGGGCGATGAAGCCGAAGCCCTTTTCAGCGTTGAACCACTTGACGGTTCCGGTAGCCATAAGCCCTCCTTGGGCCAAAGGGTCGCCCTGCTCCAGAACCTGCAAAGAAGTCTGAAAACTACAAAAGCCTGCGGGTCACATGCTCCGCAGGCTCTGTACTGCAAGGGAAACCAAACTGCAACTTGGCTTGAGCCTAGCACGGTGCGCTCGGGAGGTGGAAGAGCTAAAGATCACGTTTGGCCCTGAGCGGGAATGGCAACACCGGGGCCCCGCCGTCCGGTACCGGAACCGACGGGTCTAGCCTCCGCATGTGGACAATTCAACCTTTGGAGACGCACCCGCGGGCACCGACGCAGACCACCGTCGCAGCCGGCCGCGAGTGGGCCACATCCAGTTCCTGAACTGCCTGCCCCTTTACTGGGGCCTGGCCCGCACGGGCACCCTCCTCGATCTGGACCTCACCAAGGACACCCCGGAGAAGCTCAGCGAGCGCCTGGTGCGCGGGGAGCTCGACATCGCGCCGATCACCCTCGTCGAGTTCCTCCGGGCCGCCGACGACCTCGTGGCCTTCCCCGACCTCGCGGTCGGCTGCGACGGGCCGGTCATGTCCTGCGTGATCGTCTCGCAGAAGCCGTTGGACCAGCTGGACGGCGCCCGGGTCGCCCTCGGGTCGACCTCGCGGACCTCCGTGCGGCTGGCACAGCTGCTGCTCGCCGAGAAGATCGGCGTGCAGCCCGACTACTTCACCTGCCCGCCGGACCTCGGGCTGATGATGCAGGAGGCCGAGGCGGCGGTGCTGATCGGCGACGCCGCACTCCGCGCCAACCTGCACGACGCCCCCAAGCTCGGCCTGGAGGTGCACGACCTGGGCCAGATGTGGAAGGACTGGACGGGGCTGCCGTTCGTCTTCGCGGTCTGGGCGGCCCGGCGCGACTACCTGGAGCGCGAGCCGGAGGTGGTCCACAAGGTGCACGAGGCGTTCCTGGCCTCACGGGACCTCTCGCTGGAGGAGGTCGGCAAGGTCGCCGAGCAGGCCGCCCGCTGGGAGCACTTCGACGAGGAGCTGCTGGAGCGGTACTTCACCACCCTGGACTTCCGGTTCGGGCCGGACCAGCTGCGCGGGGTCACGGAGTTCGCCCGCCGGGTGGGCCCGACCACCGGGTTCCCGGCCGACGTGAAGGTGGAACTGCTCGCGGCGGGCGCCGACGCCCTCGCCTAGGGCGCGACGCACCGCGCCGCCGGGCCGGATGCCGCCCCGTCCGGCCGCGCGGGCTACGACGCCGGCGTGGGCGTCGGCGTCGGGCCGAGCAGGACCCGGCTGATGGCCTCCAGGCTCTCGTCCCGCATCCCGCGCAGGTAGCTGCGGGCGTTGTGGCCGCCGCCCTCGATGACGTGCAGCCGGGCGTGCACCGGCCCCTTGGCGTACCGCTCGACGAACCGTTCCAGGTTGGCCCGGCCGCTCTCCTCCGTGCCGACCTGGAACTGCACGTGGACGTCCGGGGCGCCGGGGCGGGCGGCCAGGCGCCGCGCCAGCAGCTCCGGGTCGTTGGCCCGCATCTCCGCCCGGTGGCCGCGCCACAGCGGGGAGTCGGGGCGGGTGTCCGGGCCGCTGGCGATCACCGCCTTGAACCGGTCCGGGTGCTGCAGGACCTGCTTCAGGGCCGCGAACCCGCCGGACGAGGACCCCATGAACGCCCAGCCGTCGCGGCTGGTGAACGTCCGGAAGTTGGCTTTGACCAGGTCGGGGACGTCGTCGGAGAGCCAGGTGCCCATCTTCGGCTGGCCCGGGATGTCGCTGCCGTCGTAGTAGCGCTTGCCGGGGTTGAGGACCGGCATCACGACGAGGAACGGCCGGCTGCGGCCCAGGGCCGTCAGGTCGGTGACGGTCTGCTGGAGCTTGTGGCCGGTCGCCGCCCAGTAGTTGGTGGGGTGGCCGTAACCGCCCGGCAGGGCGATCAGGACCGGGAACGCGCTGGTGCGGTAGCGCTCCTCGTAGTACTCCTTGGGCGCCCAGACCCACACCTTGCCGGTGAAGCCGGACTTGCTGCCGTGCAGGGTGGTGACGCCGATCTTGGTGCCGTCGCCGAGGGTGGCGGCCGTCCGGAACGCGGCCTGCGGACCGCTCGGCATCCGGACCGCCGGCTGCGCCGCCGACGCCCGCACCTGACCCGGCGCCCCGTCGGGCAGCGCACGGCTGAACGACATCGGCTCGCCGGTGTCGTTGAGCACGTCGAGGTACTTCACGGTCGGATAGGCGCAGAGGCCGACCACGGCCACCGCACCGGTCAGGAACGACGCGCGCCAGCGGGGGCGCCGGGCCGACCACCGCGCCCCGTCGGGCCGGGCGGAACGGCCGCGTCCGAGGAAGCGTCCGCGTCGCATCAGGCCGCGCCGTCCGCGACTGTCCTCCCGGCGCGGGGCGTAGGAACGGTCCCCTGGGGTGCGGTGCATGGGCGTTCTCCCGATCTGCCGATGGACGAGCCCTGGGCGAGGAGGTGCGGGGGCGGATGGTCGGCTTGCGCCCTGTTTGATGCGGAAAGCGGGCCCGAGGGTTTCGGCGATCCGACATGACCTGGGTCATAAGCTGGTGCCGCCGTCTTGGAGGGGGAGGCGCCATGGAACCGCTGGCCGACGGGGACCCACGGGCCCTGGGCGGGTACCGGCTGCTCGGTCGTCTGGGCGCGGGCGGCATGGGCCGCGTCTACCTGGGGCGCAGCGCCGGCGGACGGACCGTCGCGGTGAAGGCCGTGCACGCCCAGTACGCCGCCGACGAACAGTTCCGGGCCCGCTTCCGCCGCGAGGTGCGGGCCGCCCGCACGGTGGGCGGCGAGTGGACCGCGCCCGTCCTGGACGCGGACACCGAGGCCGAGACCCCTGGGTGGCCACCGGCTACGTCGCCGGCCCCTCGCTGGCCCGCGCGGTCGCCGACCACGGCCCGCTCGCCGACCGTGCGGTGCGGGCCCTGGGCGCCGGACTGGCCGAGGCGCTCACCGCGGTGCACGCGCTGGGCCTGGTCCACCGGGACGTCAAACCCTCCAACGTGCTGCTGACCCTGGACGGGCCCCGGCTGATCGACTTCGGGATCGCGCGGGCCACGGACGGCACCGCCTCGCTGACCTCCACCGGGGTCTCCGTCGGCTCGCCCGGCTACATGGCGCCCGAGCAGATTCTCGGCAAGGGGGCCGGGGCCGCCGCCGACGTCTTCTCCCTGGGGGCGGTGCTGGCGTACGCGGCCACCGGGGCCGGCCCGTTCTCCGGGGACTCGTCCGCCGCGCTGCTCTACAAGGTGGTGCACGAGGAACCCGAACTGGGACCGGAACTCGTCGGCGACCTGAGGGAGTTGGTGGCCGCCTGCCTGGCCAAGGAGGCCGTCTGGCGGCCGGCCCCCGAAACGGTCGCGGCCCGACTCGGCGGCGCCCGGGGCGCGGCCGGACTGGTGCGCGCCGGCTGGCTACCGGGCCCCCTGGTCGAGCAGGTCAGCCGCCANNCCGGTCCCGTTTCCGGCCCCGGCGGGTCCGGGACGGCCTCCGGGCTGATCCCGTTCGATCCGCCGCCGCCCGGGACTCCGCAGGGAACGCCGCCCGGCGCCCTCCAGGGACCTCCGCCGGGACCACCGCCACCGGCCTGGCCGGC
>LIQL01000265.1:0-751 GCA_001418405.1 Streptomyces diastatochromogenes
GTGGCGGGTGGGGCGTCCGGGGGTGATGGCCGGAATCGGTCACCGCGTCGCCCGCCGGCGAAATCGCCGGCTCCTGGAGAGAGTGAACAATGCGGTGTGCTCGGCGGGGCGTGATCGCTCCCGGTAGTGCCGGTTTCGTCCGGTCGCCACTGTGACACAAGGGACTTCTGAGTCGTCTGAAACCCCTACTGCCCCATCTCTCCCACGGAAACGCCGTACCGGGCGACGATCGGAAACCTACCCCCGGGACGGCTTCTGTGCTGGGCGAGTGGTTCGGGGGGCGGGCGCTCGCGGTGATCCAACCGTGACCGGATACGCTGGCCAATGGTGGAGACAGCGACAGATCGACATTCAGTTTGATCGTCAGCAGACAGGAGTACCCCTCGTGACCGTCGTCGGGCCCATTGGGCTGAGCGTGCGGGACCAGGCTCTCGAAGCCGATGTCCAGGCCGGATTGGCGGCTGTCGAGGAGGGCCTGCTGGAGGCCACCAAGAGCGACGTGCCGTTCATCACCGAGGCCGCGCAGCACCTGGTGCGCGCCGGCGGCAAGCGGTTCCGGCCGCTGCTGGCGATGCTGGCCGCCCAGTTCGGCGACCCGTACAGCCCCGGTGTGGTCCCCGCGGCCGTCGTCGTCGAGCTCACGCACCTGGCGACGCTCTACCACGACGACGTGATGGACGAGGCCGAGGTGCGCCGCGGCGTGGCCAGCGCCAACGCCCGCTGGGGCAACTCCGTCGCGGTGCTGACCGGC
>LIQL01000265.1:780-10178 GCA_001418405.1 Streptomyces diastatochromogenes
TCGCTGATCGCGGTCGCCGGCCGGTTCGGCGCGATGATGTCCGGCGCCGACGAGACGACCGTCAACATCCTCACCCAGTACGGCGAGCGGCTGGGCACCGCCTTCCAGTTGGCCGACGACGTCCTGGACATCGCCAGCGACTCGCACGAGTCCGGCAAGACGCCCGGGACCGACCTGCGCGAAGGCATCCCGACCCTGCCCGTGCTGCGGCTGCGGGCGCTCGCCGAGAGCAGCGCGGGCACCGCCGAGGACCGCGCGCTGTGCGAGCTGCTGGCCGGCGACCTCACCGACGACGCCCGGCACGCCGAGGCGCTGGCCGGACTGCGCGCCCACCCGGCCCTGGAGCAGGCCCGCCGGGACACCGTGCGCTACGCCGAGCAGGCCCGCGCGATGCTGGTGCCGCTGCCGGAGTGCATGGCGAAGGCCGCCCTGGAAGGGCTCTGCGACACCGTCGTGCACCGGGCGGGCTGACCTCCGCGGCGGGTGCCCGCACCGCGTCGCGCGCCCCGGGCCCACCGGCCCGTCCCCGGCGTTCCCCGGGCCGTCCCCTACGGCATTCCGCCATGGGCGGTGCGACCCGCGGCGTACGGGCGCGGCCGGACGGCGGCCGGGCGTCATCCCACAGCAGTACGCGGAGTTGGCCCTGCGGGTTGACGCCAGCATCGGCAGCTTTTGGTGAGATGGAGACACCACGAAGCGGCGGGGCGGGTCATCATGGCCCGGCGGGTGGACGAGTGGACGACCCTGCACCGCCGCACACCACGGAGGTAGGCCAGATGCCACGGAACGAACCGACCGAGGTCACCGGGGAATGGGACGGGGGACGCTCCACGAAGCGTCGCAAGGCGGTGCGGTACGCCGTACCGGTCGCGGTGGCGGGGGTGGCGGCCGCGACGATCGGGCTGGTCCCGGCGTTCGCCGGCTCCGGTTCGCCGGACCTGCCGAAGATCTCCGCCCAGGACCTGATAGCGAAGATCGCCAAGTCCGACGTCCAGCAGCTGTCCGGCACGGTCCAGGTCACCACGGACCTCGGCCTGCCCAGCCTGCCGGGCGGCGCGGGCGTCGGCGGCTTCGGCGGCGGCCAGGGCGGCGAGAAGGGCGCGGGCGGCGCGGCGTCGCCGCAGAGCAAGCTGACCGAGCTCGCGTCCGGTACGCACACCCTGCGGGTCGCCGTCGACGGCCCCGAGAAGCAGCGGGTGTCGATCGTCGGCGGCTCCGCCGACTACACCCTCATCCACAACGGCACGGACGTCTGGGCGTACGACAGCGGCAGCAACAGCGCCGTGCACCACACCGCTCCCCGGGACGCCCACCGCGGCCCGCAGCGCGGTGCGCCCGAGGGCTTCCCCGAGGGCCTCCAGGGCGCCACCCCGCAGGAGCTCGCCCAGCAGGCGCTGAAGGCGGCCGGCGACACCACCTCGGTGACGGTCGGCGACACCGCCAAGGTCGCCGGGCGGGACGCCTACCAGCTCGTCATCAAGCCCAAGCAGGCCGCCTCCACGGTCGGCTCGATCCGGGTAGCGGTGGACGCCGCCAACGGCGTCCCGCTGAAGTTCACCCTCACCCCGAAGAGCGGTGGCCCGGCCGCGATCGACGTCGGCTACACCCGCGTCGACTTCGCCCGCCCGGCGGCGGACAGCTTCTCCTTCACCCCGCCCAAGGGGGCCAAGGTCGTGAACGGCGACGAGGCCGCCCGCCAGCACGGCAAGGACCTCAAGGACCTGAAGGGTGCCAAGGGTGCCAAGGGTGCCAAGGGCGCCACGGAGCACAAGGGCCCGAAGGACTTCGGCGGGTTCGACGTCCTCGGCAAGGGCTGGACGTCCATCGCCACCCTCAAGGGCGCCGGCGGCCCGGCCGGCAAGGACCAGCTCGCCAAGGGCGACGCCGGGAAGTTCCTGGACAGCCTGGGCACCAAGGTGACCGGCGGCTTCGGCTCCGGGCACGTCTTCAGCACCCGACTGGTCAACGCCCTGGTGACCGACGACGGCACGGTCTACGTCGGCGCCGTCGACAAGCAGGCCCTGATCGCCGCGGCCGACGCCGCGAAGAAGTAACGGTCCACGGCCGGCGACCGGGCCGCGCCGCACCTCCGGTTCGGAGGGCGCGGCGCGGCCCGTAGGCGGTCCACCGCGCGTCCGGCCGACGGCCCGAGGGCCGCCGCACACGAGGAGTTGGGGGAGAACGTGCCACCACCAGCAGCCGCGGACGACGGGCGCGCGGCACCGCACGACGCACACCGGGTGATCGAGACCCGGGGACTGACCAAGACCTACCGCGGCGCGCGCCCCGCCGTCGACGGGCTGGACCTCGCCGTGCCGCGCGGCAGCGTCTTCGGCTTCCTCGGGCCCAACGGCTCCGGCAAGACCACCACCATCCGGATGCTGATGGGGCTGATCGAGCCGACCGCCGGCACCGCCCGGGTGCTCGGCCGGCCGATGCCCGGCGCGGTCCGCGAGGTGCTCCCGAGGGTGGGGGCCCTCATCGAGGGGCCGGCGCTCTACGGCTTCCTCAGCGGGCGGGACAACCTGCGGCGGTTCGACGCCGCCGATCCGGCCGCCGACCCCCGCACCCGCACCGCGCGGGTGGGCCGGGCGCTGGAACGGGTCGGCCTGGCCGCCGCGGCCGGCAAGAAGGCGCGCACCTACTCCCTCGGCATGAAGCAGCGGCTGGGGCTGGCCGCCGCCCTGCTCCAGCCCCGCGAACTGCTGGTGCTGGACGAGCCGACCAACGGCCTGGACCCGCAGGGCATGCGGGAGATCCGTGCCCTGGTGCGGGAGTTGGCGGCGGACGGCACCACCGTCTTCCTCTCCTCCCACCTCCTCGACGAGATCGAGCAGGTCTGCACGCACGCCGCGGTGATGGCCCGGGGCCGGCTGGTCACCCAGGGCCCGGTCGCCGGGCTCACCGCCGCCGTCCTGGGCCCGGGCGGCGGCCAGATCCGGCTGACGGTGACCACCCCCGATCCGGCCGACGCGGTCCGGGTCCTGAAGGAGCACGGCCTGAGGGGCCTGCGGGCCGACGGCGACCGGGTCGGCGGCGAGCTGCCCGCGGCGGTCCCGGACGGCCCGCCCCCGCCGGACCCGGCGGAGCTGAACGCCGCACTGGTCCGCGCCGGGGTCCGGGTCCGGGCCTTCGGCACCGAACGGCCGTCCCTGGAGGACGTCTTCGTCCGGCTCACCGGGGAGGGATTCGATGTCGCGGGTTGAGAGTCAGGCGCCGCCGGCCGGGACGGCGCCGCCGGCGGCGCGCCGCCGGCCGTCGTGGTCGGCGGACCTGCTGCGCAGCGAGCTCGGCACCACCTTCCGGCGCTGGCGCACCCTGGTGCTGCTGGCGGTCCTGGCGGCCGTGCCGGTGCTGGTCGGCGTCGCGGTCCGGATCCAGGCCGGGCGGTCCGGGGGCGGCGACGGGCGGGGGCCGGCGTTCCTCACGGCGGTCGCCGGCAACGGCCTCTTCCTGGTGTTCACCGCCCTCGCGGTGACGTTGCCGGTGTTCCTGCCGATGGCGGTCGGGGTGATCGCCGGGGACGCCGTCGCCGGCGAGGCGCACACCGGGACGCTGCGCTATCTCCTCGTCGCGCCCGCCGGCCGCGGCCGGCTGCTGCTCGCCAAGTTCGGCACGGTCGTGGCGTTCTGCCTGGCCGGCACGCTCGTCGTGGCGCTGTCCGCGCTGGCCACCGGCGCGCTGCTGTTCCCGCTGGGGGACGTGACGCTGCTGTCGGGGACGTCCATCTCCCTCGGCGAGGGGCTGCTGCGGGCCCTGGCCATCGCCGGGGTGGTGGCGCTCTCCCTCCTCGGGGTGGAGGCCCTCGGGCTGTTCGTCTCCACGCTCACCGACAGCGGCGTCGCCGCCATGGCCACGACCGTCGGCCTGGTGCTCACCGCCCAGATCCTGGACGGCATACCGCAGCTCCAGGCCATCCAGCCGTACCTCTTCCCGCACTACTGGCTGTCCTTCGCCGACCTGCTCCGCGACCCGGTCTACTGGGACGGGATCCAGCGGGACCTGGGCCTCCAGGCCCTCTACGCGGCGGTGTTCGGCTCGGCCGCCTGGGCGCGGTTCACCACCCGCGACGTCACGGCGTGACGGTGCCGGGCGCGGCCTCCGGACCGGCCGTCCGGGCGTCCGGGGCCGGGCCGGGGCGTTCCGCCGGCGTCGGCCGCGCCGCCCGGTCCGCCTCGGCGGCGACGGCCTCGCCCGCCCGCGCCCCGGCGGTCGCCAGCGCGGTGCGCCCCCGCCGGGCGGTCCGCAGCGCGTCCCAGGTCAGCAGTACCAGCGCGGCCCACACCAGCGCGAAGCCGGCCCAGCGCTCCGGCGGCATCCGCTCGCCGAAGACCGTCAGCCCCAGCAGGAACTGGAAGGTGGGGGCCAGGTACTGGAGCATGCCGACCGTGGTCAGCGGCAGCCGCACCGCGCAGGCGCCGAAGCAGATCAGCGGCACCGCGGTGGCGATGCCGCACGCGGCGAGCAGCAGGGCCTGCCCGGTTCCGCCGGTGACGAAGACGGATTCCCCGCGGACCCCGAGGAAGACCAGGTAGCCCAGCGCCGGCAGCGCCTGGAGCGCGGTCTCGGCGCTGAAGCCCTCGATGCCGTCGAGCTTGATGCTCTTCTTCACCAGCCCGTACGTCGCGAACGACAGGGCCAGCCCGAGTGCGATCCACGGCATCCGGCCGTAGGCGACGGTCATCACCACGACGGCCAGTGCGCCGACGCCCACCGCGGTCCACTGCAGCGGCCGCAGCCGTTCGCGCAGCACCAGTACCCCGAAGGCGATGCTGACCAGCGGGTTGATGAAGTACCCGAGCGAGGCTTCGAGCACGTGCCCGGCGTTGACCGCCCAGATGTAGAGGAACCAGTTCAGCGAGATCACACACGCGCAGACCAGGACCAGCCCGATGCGCTTGGGCTGCCGCAGCAGCGGGCGTATCCAGGACCAGCGGCGCAGCACCGCCAGGATGATCACCGCGACCGGCAGCGACCACAGCATGCGGTGGGCCAGGATCTCGGCGGGTGCGGCGGCGTCCAACAGGTGCCAGTACAGCGGCAGCAGGCCCCACATCGTGTACGCGGCGAGGCCGTACGCGAGGCCGGCGCGTTGGTCGGTTCGAGGCGGCAAGGGGCCCTCCAGGTCGCGCGGAGTCGATCCTGTGCAAGGTAGCGCCGTCCGCCCTTCCTGTCATGTCCGTTCCGTTAGACGGTCATGACAGGGGTGTGAAGGGTCGGGAGCGCGGGCCCCGCGGGCGGGGCGGGCGCGCCCTCGGCCGGGTCCGGAAAAGCCGAGCGGGTGCCCGCGGGGAGCGGTGGTGCGCTCCCCGCGGACACCCGCGGGAGGTTCGGCCGGAACCCGGCCCGGGACCTGCTAGCCGACGACCGTCCAGGTGTCGTTGCCGGCGAGGAGGGTCGCCAGGTCGCCCTTGCCCTTCTGCTCGACGGCGCTGTCCAACTGCTCGGACATCAGCGTGTCGTAGACCGGCCGGTCGACGTCGCGCAGCACACCGATGGGGGTGTGGTGCAGGGTGTCGGGGTCGGCGAGCCGGGACAGGGCGAACGCCGTGGTGGGGGAGGGGTTGTGCGCGTCGTGCACCAGGACCGCGCCGGCGCCCTGCTCCCGGACGTCGATGACCTTCAGGTCGCCGGTGGCGGGGTCGCGCACGACGCCCTTGGAGCCGAAGCCGTCGGGGGCCAGGGCGCCGAACCGGATCGGCTGCCCGTGCTCCAGCCGGATCACCGCTTCCTGGGCCTGCTCCTTGTCCTTGAGGGCTTCGAAGGCGCCGTCGTTGAAGATGTTGCAGTTCTGGTAGATCTCCACCAGCGCCGTGCCCGGGTGGGCGGCGGCCGCGCGCAGCACCGAGGTGAGGTGCTTGCGGTCGGAGTCGACGGTGCGGGCCACGAAGGACGCCTCGGCGCCGAGCGCCAGCGAGACCGGGTTGAACGGTGCGTCCAGCGAGCCCATCGGCGTCGACTTGGTGATCTTGCCGACCTCGGAGGTGGGGCTGTACTGGCCCTTGGTCAGCCCGTAGATCCGGTTGTTGAACAGCAGGATCTTGAGGTTGACGTTGCGCCGCAGGGCGTGGATGAGGTGGTTGCCGCCGATGGACAGCGCGTCGCCGTCACCGGTGACCACCCAGACCGACAGGTCGCGGCGCGAGGAGGCCAGGCCGGTGGCGATGGCCGGGGCGCGGCCGTGGATGGAGTGCATCCCGTAGGTGTTCATGTAGTACGGGAAGCGGGAGGAGCAGCCGATGCCGGAGACGAAGACGACGTTCTCCTTGGCCAGGCCGAGCTCCGGCATGAAGCCCTGGACGGCGGCGAGGACCGCGTAGTCACCGCAACCCGGGCACCAGCGCACTTCCTGATCCGACTTGAAGTCCTTCATGGACTGCTTCGCCGTGGCCTTGGGCACCAGGGAGAGCGCCTCGATCTGGGAGGGCTTCTCCGAGACCGTGTCAGTCATTGATGGCCTCCTTAAGGACCTCCGCGAGTTGCTCCGCCTTGAACGGCATCCCGCTGACCTGGGTGTGCGAGCGCGCGTCGACGAGGTACCTGGCGCGCAGCAGGGTGGCGAGCTGACCGAGGTTCATCTCCGGCACGACGACCTCGTCGTAACGCGCCAGGACCTCGCCCAGATTCCCCGGGAAGGGGTTGAGGTGGCGCAGGTGCGCCTGGGCGATGCGCTGCCCGGCGCCCCGGACCCGGCGGACCGCCGCGGTGATCGGCCCGTAGGTCGAACCCCAGCCCAGGACGAGGGTGCGCGCGCCGGCGCCGGACTCGTCCGCCGGGTCGTCGACCTCCAGGTCGGGGACCTCGATGCCGTCCACCTTGGCCTGGCGGGTGCGGACCATGAAGTCGTGGTTGGCCGGGTCGTAGGAGATGTTGCCCGTGCCGTCCTGCTTCTCGATGCCGCCGATGCGGTGCTCCAGGCCGGGCGTGCCGGGGACGGCCCACGGGCGGGCCAGGCTCTCCGGGTCGCGCTTGTACGGCCAGAACACCTCGGTGCCGTCCGCCAGCTGGTGGTTGGGGCCGGTGGCGAACTGCACGCGCAGGTCGGGGAGTTGGTCGACCTCGGGGATCCGCCAGGGCTCCGAGCCGTTGGCCAGGTAGCCGTCGGAGAGCAGGAAGACCGGGGTGCGGTAGGTGAGCGCGATCCGGGCCGCGTCCAGCGCCGCGTCGAAGCAGTCGGCCGGTGTCTTCGGCGCCACGATCGGCACCGGTGCCTCGCCGTTGCGGCCGTACATCGCCTGGAGCAGGTCGGCCTGCTCGGTCTTGGTGGGCAGACCGGTCGAGGGGCCGCCGCGCTGGATGTCGACGATCAGCAGCGGGAGTTCGAGGCTGACCGCGAGGCCGATGGTCTCCGACTTCAGGGCCACGCCCGGGCCGGAGGTGGTGGTGACCGCCAGCGACCCGCCGAACGCCGCGCCCAGCGCCGCGCCGATGCCGGCGATCTCGTCCTCCGCCTGGAACGTCCGCACGCCGAAGTTCTTGTGCCGGGACAGCTCGTGCAGGATGTCGGAGGCCGGGGTGATCGGGTACGACCCCAGGTACAGCGGCAGGTCGGCCTGGCGCGCGGCGGCGATCAGGCCGTAGGACAGCGCGAGGTTGCCGGAGATGTTGCGGTAGGTGCCGGTGGGGAAGGCGGTGGTGGCCGGTGCGACCTCGTAGGAGGTGGCGAAGTCCTCGGTGGTCTCGCCGAAGTTCCAGCCGGCCCGGAAGGCGGTGACGTTCGCCTCGGCGATGTCCGGCTTCTTGGCGAACTTCGCCCGCAGGAACTTCTCGGTGCCCTCGGTCGGCCGGTGGTACATCCACGACAGCAGGCCCAGCGCGAACATGTTCTTGCTGCGCTCGGCCTCCTTCCGGGAGAGCCCGAACTCCTTGAGCGCCTCGATGGTCAGCGTCGTCAGCGGCACCGGGTGGACGTGGTACGCCGACAGCGAGCCGTCCTCCAGCGGGTTGGTCTCGTAGCCGACCTTCGCCATCGGGCGCTTGGTGAACTCGTCGGTGTTGACGATGATCTCCGCGCCGCGCGGCACGTCGCCGATGTTGGCCTTCAGCGCGGCCGGGTTCATCGCCACCAGGACGTTCGGCGCGTCGCCGGGGGTGAGGATGTCGTGGTCGGCGAAGTGCAGCTGGAAGCTGGAGACGCCCGGGAGCGTTCCGGCAGGGGCCCGGATCTCGGCGGGGAAGTTGGGCAGCGTCGACAGGTCGTTGCCGAACGACGCCGTCTCGGATGTGAAACGGTCACCGGTGAGCTGCATACCGTCACCGGAGTCGCCGGCGAACCGGATGATCACCCGGTCCAGGCGCCGGACTTCCTTGCCCGGGCCGCCGTCGCCGGACGTGCGCTGTTCCCCGACTAGCGCTCCGTCGGCCTGCTCGGCTGTGCTACTGACCTGGCTGGTCACTGCTTCGGACCTCCCTCAAGGGGTGCGGCATCCCCGCCGGACGCAGGGCGTAGGACGTGTCGTACCGACCGGTTGTCCCATAACCATCGTACTTGGGTAAGGGTGCCCTTCCCTGGGTCGGCCACATCGTGGACGCCGAGATGAGACACCGTTCTGTCCTGGTTCGTCATCGAATCACTGTCCCCGTCCCCCCTGTCTCCATGCCGCACCGGTCTCGTCCATTGGTGCTAGGGCCATGGTTCTACGACCAGGGCTCCGAGTATCGGTAGATCCGCGCATCGGTGACATCTGGCAGGGTGCCAGGCCGTCAGGAGCCGAGGTAGGTCAGGACCGCGAGCACCCGACGGTGATCCCCGTCACTCGGCGTCAGCCCGAGCTTCAGGAAGATGTTGCTGACGTGCTTCTCGACCGCGCCGTCGCTGACGACCAGCTGCCGGGCGACCGCGGAGTTGGTCCGGCCCTCGGCCATCAGCCCCAGCACCTCGCGCTCCCGCGGCGTCAGGTGCGCCAGTGTGTCCTGCTTGCGGCTGCGGCCGAGCAGTTGGGCGACCACCTCCGGGTCCAGTGCGGTGCCGCCGCGGGCCACCCGGACCACCGCGTCGACGAACTCCCGCACCTCGGCGACCCGGTCCTTGAGCAGGTAGCCGATGCCCCGGGTCGATCCGGCCAGCAGCTCGGTGGCGTACTGCTCCTCGACGTACTGCGACAGCACCAGCACCNNCGCCGGCCAGGTCGGCGACCGTCTTCAGCAGTGCCTCGCCGTCCCCCACGCCGGCCACGACCTCGTGCCCGCGGTCGGTCAGCAACCGGGTCAGACCCTCCCGCAGCAGCACCGAGTCCTCGGCGATGACCACCCGCACGCTGTCCTCCACGTCCACCACGACGACATTCCCCCCACGTTCCACACGATCCAGCCTGCCGGGCCCCAGCATTCCAGCATCCGGAACGGGCCGGGCGGGTGAGGGGACCACGGGAGCAACGAAGTGCGGGTGAGTACGGGCG
>LIQL01000266.1 GCA_001418405.1 Streptomyces diastatochromogenes
GCGGGCCGGCGCCGGCCCGCCCGCTCCCCTTCCTCGCGCACTGCGTACGCCGCCGCGGTCCCCCGTTCCCGACCGCCGTCTGACACCCGTTCCGCACGTCAACCAGCGCAGCACCGAAGGATCGGACACCCCCCATGAGCAATCGGAACACCCAGGAGAACAAGCAGGCCGCCCGCGAGCGGATCCGCGCCCAGCGGGACAAGGAGAAGAAGAAGGAGCGGCTGCGCCGGCAACTCGTCGTGGCGGCCTCGGTCGTCGGCGTCCTGGTGATCGCCGGCGGCATCGGCTTCGCCGTGCTGAAGGCCAACGAGCCGACCGGCTGGGAGGCCGCCAAGGAGGCCAAGCTGGTCACCCCGGCGCACACCCAGGGCAAGAACGGCACCGAGATCCTGATCGGCGACAAGGACGCCAAGGACACCCTGGAGGTCTTCGAGGACGTCCGCTGCCCGGCCTGCGCGGCCTTCGAGCAGAGCACCGGCGAGGAGCTGGCCAAGGACATCCAGGACGGCCGCTTCAAGGTCCGCTTCACCATGTACGCGTTCATCGACGACATGCAGGGCGGCGAGGGCTCCAAGAACGCCCTGAGCGCGCTGGGCGCGGCGCTGAACGTCAGCCCCGAGGCGTTCTTGAAGTACAAGTCGGCGCTGTACTCGACGAAGTTCCACCCCGACGAGCGCGAGGACCTCTACGCCAAGGACGCCGAGCTGCTGAAGGTCGCCGCGGACGTGCCGGGGCTGAAGGGCAACAAGGCGTTCGAGAAGCAGGTCACGGACGGCACGTACGACCGCTGGGCGATGGAGATGTCGGCGCTGTTCGGCCGCAAGGGCGTACGCGGCACCCCGACCTTCATGCACGGCGACAAGAAGCTGGCGATGGCGGAGATCCCGCAGCAGCAGATGACGCAGGAGCAGTACAACGAGCTCGCGCGGGCCAACTTCCGCAAGATGATCGACAAGGAGTTCGGCCCGGCCAAGGGCGGGGACGCCGGCAAGGGCGACGGCAAGGGCGGCGAGGGCATCGCCAAGGGCGAGAAGGACCCGACCAAGGGGAACTGACCGCCGCCGCAACGCCCGTGACGGGGCTCGGGCGGGCGCTCCGGAGGTCTCGAAGCCTACGGAATCCGCCCGCCCGAGCCCGCCCGGCCGCCGCTCAGCCCCGCTCGGGCAGGTCCGCCAGGAAGCCCAGCGCCACCTTCCAGGCGCGCTCGGCGGCCTCCGCGTCGTGGTCCGGCAGGTCGGGGTCGGTGAAGAGGTGGCCGGCGCCGGCGTAGCGGTACACCTCGACGTCGGCACCGGCCCGGCGCATCCGCAGGTACCAGGCGTTCAGCCAGTCGTGCGGCTCGAACGGGTCGGGGTCGGCCACGTGCAGCTGCACCGGCAGGTCGTCGGCGCTGGCGCCGTCGGCGATGTCGGAGGTGCCGTGCATCAGCAGCAGCCCGCGGGCCTTCTCGTCGCCGAGGGCGAGGTTCTGCGCGACGGCACCGCCGAAGGAGTACCCGGCGTAGACCAGCCCGCGGTCGGAGTGCGGTGCGGCCGCCGCGACGGCGCGCCGGAGCAACTCCTCCTTGCCGATCTCGTCCTTGATCACGATGCCGTCGGCGACCGAGTCCGCGGTCCGCCCGCCGAACAGGTCCGGCACGATCACCTCGTGGCCGGCGGCCCGCAACCGGTCCGCGTCGGCGTGCACGGCGGGGCGCAGCCCGCACACCGAATGGAACAGCACGATGGTGGAGGAACCGCTGGTCGCGGGCTCGGCGGAGGCGGGCACAGACATCACTTCCCTGGGGTTGGATCGCTCTGCCCCCATCGTGCCAGCTACCGTCGTCGGGACTGGCAGGAGCACACCGCACCAAGGAGGAGTCACGTGTCCCTGGAGGCCGTGCTGCGCCCGATCGTCGTCATCGGCGGCTCGCTCGTGGTCACCCTCGTCGTGGTCTGGTTGATCGACCGGACCCTGCAACGGATCGACACCCGCCACCCGGAGACCCCCCTGTGGGGACTGCTGCGGCGCTGTCGGATACCGCTCCAACTGATGCTCGCCGCGGCCCTGTTGCTCGGGTCCTACCTCCAGACCGAGATCCCCGTCGTGGTGCACCACGCGGCGGGCATAGGCCAGGCCCTGACCCTGGTGCTGATAGCGGCCACCGCCTGGCTGCTGGTGCGGGCCGCGGCGGCGATCGTGGAGTCGTCGTACGCGCGCTACGCGGCCGGCGCCCGGGACGCGGCGCGGGTGCGCCGGGTGCGGACGCAGGTGACGCTGATCCAGCGGGTGGTCACCGCGGTGGTGATCGTGGTCGCGGCGGCCTCGATGCTGCTGACGTTCCCGCAGATGCGGGCGGTCGGCACGTCCGTCCTGGCGTCGGCCGGACTGCTGGGCATCGTCGCCGGCATCGCCGCCCAGTCCACCCTGGGCAACCTCTTCGCCGGGCTGCAGATCGCGTTCGGCGACATGGTGCGCATCGGCGACACCGTGGTCGTGGACGGCCAGTGGGGCACGGTCGAGGAGATCACGCTGACGTTCCTGAGCGTGCGGACCTGGGACGAGCGTCGGATCACGATGCCGGTGTCGTACTTCACCAGCAAGCCGTTCGAGAACTGGTCGCGCGGCGGCGCCCAGATGACCGGCGCGGTCTTCTTCCACCTGGACCACTCCGCGCCGGTGGAGAAGATGCGCCAGCACCTGCACGAACTGCTTCAGGAGTCCCCGGACTGGGACGGCCGGTCCTGGAGCCTGGTGGTCACCGACACCACCCCGTCCACCATCGTGGTGCGCGCGCTGGCCACCGCCCGGGACGCGGACGCCGTGTGGGCGGTGCGCTGCCAGGTGCGCGAGCGCATGATCGAGTGGTTGCGGACCGAGCACGCCTACGCGCTGCCGCGGATCGCCACCGCGGCGGCCCCGGTGCCCCACGAGACGCTGCGCGTGCCCCCGCCCGGCCCGGTGGATCCCATCGGCGGCGCGGACCCCAGGGGCGGCGCGGACCCCGGGGAGCGCTGACCGGCCGCCGCCCCGTAGGCCCCGCCCCCGGGCCTACGGGGTGGCCCGCAGGCTCCGCACGTCCAGGTGGCGCAGCACCCGGTCGACGATCTCCGGGTCGGCGCCCGGCTCGCTGCGCGCCGCCAGCACCTCGTGCCGGGCGGCCGAGAGCATCTCGTTCTGGATCCGCTGCACCTTCTTCACCCGGGAGATGCGCTGGTCGAACAGCTCGCGCCGCTCGTCGTCGACGATGTCCGGCGCGATCCGGGCCCCGATGTCGTACGCCCGACGGGCCAGTTGGTCGGCGACCTCGTCGGAGACCTCCTCGACCTCCAGGACCTCCTTCAGCCGCCGCTTGGACGCCTTGATCACCCGGAGCGCCAGCTCGCGCTCCAGCGCGTCCGCGGCGTCGGTGTCGGCCCGCACCCGCAGCTTGCGCACCAGCCAGGGCAGCGTCAGCCCCTGGATGATCAGGGTGGCGAGCACCACCGCGAAGGCGATGAAGAGGATCTCGTCGCGGGCCGGGAAGGGCCCGCCGTCCACGCCGAAGGGGATGGCCAGCGCCAGCGCCACCGAGGCCACCCCGCGCATCCCCGACCACCACATGATGACGGTCTCGCGCCAACTCATCGGGATGTCCTCGTCGATGTCCCGGCGCTTGTGCATCCGCTTGGCGAGCCAGGCGGCGGGCAGCAGCCACACCAGGCGCACCGCGACGACCACGCCGACCACCGCGGCGCCGGCGCCGAGCATCTCGGCCCAGCGGCCGGACGCGGCGCCGATGATGTTGTGCAGCTCCAGGCCGATCAGTCCGAACGCGACCCCGGTGACGAGGGTGTCGACCACCTCCCAGAAGGTGTAGCCGGCCAGCCGCCCCAGCACGTCGTCCGCGTCGACCGCGTACTCCGCGAGGAACAGCCCGCAGGTCAGCACCGCGAGCACGCCGGAGCCCTTGAACTCCTCGGCCAGCACGTAGGACACGAACGGCACCAGCAGCGTCAGGCCGATCTGCAACGTCGGGTCGCCCAACCGCCCCATCAGCTGGTTCGCGACCCAGCCGAGCACCAGGCCGACCGCTATGGCGACGACGGCGGAGAGCACCAGCGACCCCACCGCGCCGGGCACCGAGAAACTGCCGCTGATCACCGCGGCCAGCGCGACGTGGTACAGCACGATCGCCGTGACGTCGTTGAAGAGCCCCTCGCCCTCCAGGATGGAGACCATGCGGCGGGGCAGGCCGAGCTTGCCGGCCACCGCGGTGGCCGCCACCGGGTCGGGCGGGGCGACCAGCGCGCCCAGCACCACCGCGGCGGCCACCGGCATCCCGGGCACCACCGCCTGCGCGACCGCCGCGACCGCCGCCGTGGTGGCGAACACCAGCAGCACGGCGAGCAGGAAGATCGGCCGGAGGTTGGCGGTGAACTGCCGCCAGGAGGTGCGCTGGACCGCCGCGTACAGCAGCGGTGGCAGCACGATCGGCAGGATGTACTCGGGCGGCACCTGGACGTTGGGCACGAACGGCAGCAACGCCAGCACCGCCCCGGCGAGCGTCATCAGCACGGGCGAGGGCAGGCCCAGTCGATCGCCGAGCGGAACCATCACCACCGCTCCGAGGAGCAGGACGAACAGCAGGGCCAACTGATCCACGGTGACTACGCTCCGGGACGGTCGATTTCGATCACTTTCCGCCCCAAGCCTGCCATGAAGTGATCAGATGCCCACTTTCACGGAACGAGTTGTTCCGCGCTTGTTCGCCGACCGCCCCGAGCCGTTCGCCCCGACGACGTCAGTGGCTCTCTTCGCGCACGGTGTCCAGCGCGTGCTGGAGGTCCGCCGGATAGACGCTCTCGAACTCGACCCAGCGCCCGTCCGAGGGGTGCTCGAAGCCCAGCCGGACCGCGTGCAGCCACTGCCGGGCGATGCCCAACCGCTTGGCGAGCGTCGGATCCGCGCCGTAGGTCAGGTCGCCGACGCAGGGGTGCCGATGCGCGGACATGTGGACCCGGATCTGGTGCGTGCGCCCCGTCTCCAGCTTGATGTCCAGCAGACTGGCCGCCCGGAACGCCTCGATCAGGTCGTAATGGGTGACCGACGCCTTGCCGTCGGCGGTGACCGCCCACTTGTAGTCGTGGTTCGGATGCCGCCCGATGGGGGCGTCGATGGTGCCGCTCATCGGGTCCGGGTGCCCCTGCACCAGCGCGTGGTACCGCTTGTCCGGCACCCGCTCCTTGAACTGGCGCTTCAGCGAGGTGTAGGCCCGCTCCGACTTGGCGACCACCATCAGCCCGGAGGTGCCGACGTCGAGGCGGTGCACGATGCCCTGCCGCTCGGCCGCCCCGGACGTGGAGATCCGGTAGCCGGCCGCGGCCAGGCCGCCGATGACCGTGGTGCCGGTCCAACCGGGGCTGGGGTGCGCGGCGACGCCCACGGGCTTGCTGATCACCACGACGTCCTCGTCGTCGTGCACGATCTCCATGCCCTCGACCGGCTCCGCGACGATCTCCACCGGCGCGGCGGCCGCCGGCATCTCGACCTCCAGCCAGGCACCCCCGTGCACCCGCTCGGACTTCATCACCTCGGAGCCGTCGACCCGGACCTTGCCGGCCGAGGCGAGCTCGGCCGCCTTCGTCCGGGAGAAGCCGAACATGCGGGCCAGCGCGGCGTCCACGCGCTCGCCCTCCAGGCCATCCGGTACGGGCAGGGTGCGGATCTCGGGAAGCGTGCTCACCCCACGAGTATGGCAGTCCCGCGGCACTGCCCCGCCCGGCGGAGGGCTCCGGCCCCCGGGACCCACGGGCCCCGGGGCCGGGCCGTCAGTCCTTGTGGACCGTGCCGTCGGGGTCCAGGCCCCGGAAGGACAGCAGCACGATCAGCACGCCGCCGCAGACGATCGCGGAGTCCGCGAGGTTGAAGACCGCGAAGTGCGCGGGGGCGATGAAGTCCACCACCGCGCCCCGGAAGACGCCCGGCGAACGGAAGATCCGGTCGGTGAGGTTGCCGAACGCGCCGCCCAGCAGCAGCCCCAGCGCGATCGCCCACGGCAGGCTGTAGAGCTTGCGGGCGATCCGGGCGATCACCACGATCACCACCGCGGCGATCACGGTCAGGAGGACGGTCAGCGCCTCGCCGAACCCGAACGCGGCGCCGCGGTTGCGGATCACGCTGAACTGCAACAGCGTCCCGATCACCTCGACCGGCGCGTGGTGCTCCAGCTTGGCGACCACCGCGAGCTTGCTGCCCAGATCGAGCAGGTAGACGATCGCGGCCACCAGCAACAGGGCGGTGATCCGCCGCTTGCCGCGCCCGGTGGGCCGCGCACCCTCCGCCGTCCCTCCCCCTTCGGATCCCGCCGCGTGATCCGCCCCGGAACCCGGCTCGGATTCCGGCGTACCGGTGATGCGTTCCGCCTCTGCCACGTGTGCGTCCCTCAGCCCGTCGACTCATCCGCCGGGCCCCGGCCCGGCTGACCACGAGAGTACGGCACGTGCCCGCGGCGGCGGGCCGGACGGGTACCGCCCCGCAACGCGCCGCCGCTGCACCGGCGATCGGCTCAGCGCCGCTCCTGCTTCTGCTTGCACTCCACGCAGAGGGTCGCCCGCGGGAACGCCTGCATCCGCGCCTTGCCGATCGGCCGACCGCAGTTCTCGCACAGACCGTACGTACCGGCGTCCAGCCGGCCGAGGGCGCGCTCGGTCTGGTGCAGCATCTCCCGGGCGTTGGAGGCCAGCGCCAGCTCGTGCTCACGGGTGATGTTCTTGGTCCCGGTGTCCGCCTCGTCGTCGCCCGCGCCGTCCCCCGAGTCCCGCATCAGGCCGGCGATGGCGTCCTCGGCGGACACGATCTCGGCCCGCAGTCGGCCCACCTCCGCCATCAGGTCGGACCGCGCCTCGGCGACCTCCTGCGGCGTCCAGGGGTCCTCACCGGGACGCACCGCGAGTTCCTGGGGAGTCGTGGCCGGGCTGGCCGGCCGCACCGCGGAGCCCGTGCCGTGCGGGGCGGACGCAGCCGCCGTCTTCTTCGCCGCCACCGTCTTGGCTCCCGTCTTCTCCGCTTCCGACGCGGCCGCCGTCGGCGCCGCCCCGGCCGCCTTCTTGGCGGTCGCCTTCTTCGCCGCCTTCTTGGCGGCCGTCTTCCTCGGAGCCGCCTTCTTGGCCGCGTCCCCGGCGGCAGCCGCCTTCTTCGCCGGCACCTTCTTGGCCGGCGCCTTCCGCGCGGCCGCGTTCTTCGGCGCGGCCTCCTTCGGGGCCGCCGGGTGCCCGGCCGCCTCCTCGTGGGTGGACTGCTGCGCGACGTCCTCGTCAGCGGGCCCGGCGGACGTCGTGCCCTTCTCCGCGGCGGTCTTCTTCGCCACCATGGCCGCGACCCCTTCACATATGTGATCTTGTGCACGAATCGTGACGGGAACGATAAATCGCCGCGCGACGCGCGGCAACGGGACGCACCGCCCGGCCACCCCTGCCACCGGGACCGTACGTCCGGTCTGCCTCGGTTGTGCCCCGCCGCGGCCGCGGTAATCCGCCCGGAATGAGCCGGTCTGCCGACTTTGCCATTCGGGTCACCCGCCGGCCGGCTGGACGTGCCGCAACCGCCCCGTCCGACCCGGCCCGAGCCGGCGGCCCGTAAACCGGTCGGCCCCCGTCGGCACGGCCCTTTACACTGGGCGCAGCGAAAGGCATTGATGGGACGAGTAGCGTCGTACGCAGCCAGCAGCGACCCGGGGACGGTGCGAGCCCGGGGGCGTGCATGACGTGAAGATCACCCCGGAGCCGCCGGAAGAAAGCCCACGGATCGCCCCGGGGCCACTAGAACCGGCAGCGCGACCCCAATGAGGGGACGGTGCGCGAAGCGCCGTCAAGGAGGGTGGTACCGCGGGAGCCCGTGCTCTCGTCCCTCCGGTCGGAGAACGCACCCAGGTGTCCGCCGGAGGAACCGATGAGTCCCACACCCCAGTACCGCCCGGTACCAGCCCAGGTAGACCTGCCCGCCCTGGAGCACGCGGTGCTCGACTTCTGGCAGGAGCGGAAGGTCTTCGCCCGCACCCTCCAGCAGTCCGAGGGCCGCCCCGAGTGGGTCTTCTACGAGGGCCCCCCGACGGCCAACGGCATGCCCGGCGCCCACCACATCGAGGCCCGCGTCTTCAAGGACGTCTTCCCCCGGTTCCGCACGATGCAGGGCTACCACGTCGACCGCAAGGCCGGCTGGGACTGCCACGGCCTCCCGGTCGAGCTGGCCGTGGAGAAGGAGCTGGGCTTCAACGGCAAGAAGGACATCGAGGCGTACGGCATCGCCGAGTTCAACGCCAAGTGCCGCGAGTCGGTGACCCGGCACACCGACGCCTTCGGCGAGCTGACCACACGGATGGGCTACTGGACGGACCTGGACGCCCCGTACCGCACCATGGACCCCGACTACATCGAGTCGGTGTGGTGGTCCCTGAAGGAGATCTTCTCCAAGGGCCTGCTGGTCCAGGACCACCGCGTCGCCCCCTGGTGCCCGCGCTGCGGCACCGGCCTGTCGGACCACGAGCTGGCGCAGGGCTACGAGACGGTCGTCGACCCCTCGGTCTTCGTCCGCCTCCCGCTGACCTCCGGCCCGCTGGCCGGCCGCGCCGCCCTGCTGATCTGGACGACCACCCCCTGGACCCTGGTCTCCAACACCGCCGTCGCCGCGCACCCCGACGTCACCTACGTCGTCGCCACCGACGGCACCGAGCAGCTGGTCGTCGCCGAGCCGCTGCTGGAGAAGGCGCTGGGCGAGGGCTGGACGGCCACCGGCGAGTCCTTCACCGGCCGCGAGATGGAGCGCTGGGCCTACGAGCGCCCCTTCCAGCTCGTCGACCTCGACGGCGCCAACTTCGTCGTCAACGCCGAGTACGTCACCACCGACGACGGCACCGGCCTGGTCCACCAGGCCCCCGCGTTCGGTGAGGACGACCTGAGGACCTGCCGCGCGTACGGCCTCCCGGTGATCAACCCGGTCCGCCCGGACGGCACCTTCGAGGAGCAGCTGGCGCTCGTCGGCGGCCAGTTCTTCAAGAAGGCCGACGAGGCGCTGGTCGCCGACCTCGACGCCCGCGGCCTGCTCTTCCGCCACCTCGCCTACGAGCACAGCTACCCGCACTGCTGGCGCTGCCACACGGCGCTGCTCTACTACGCCCAGCCGTCCTGGTACATCCGCACCACCGCGGTCAAGGACGCCCTCCTGCGGGAGAACGAGAACACCAACTGGTTCCCGGAGTCGGTCAAGCACGGCCGGTTCGGCGACTGGCTGAACAACAACATCGACTGGGCGCTGTCCCGCAACCGCTACTGGGGCACCCCGCTGCCCATCTGGCGCTGCGAGGAGGGCCACCTCACCTGCGTCGGCTCGCTCACCGAGCTGTCCGAACTGACCGGCACCGACCAGTCCGGCCTGGACCCGCACCGCCCGTTCATCGACGCGGTCACCTTCGGCTGCACCCACGAGGGCTGCACGCTGACCGCGGTCCGCGTCCCGGAGGTCATCGACGCCTGGTACGACTCCGGCTCGATGCCGTTCGCGCAGTGGGGCTACCCGTACCGCAACAAGGAGCTCTTCGAGAAGCGCTACCCGGCGCAGTTCATCTCCGAGGCCATCGACCAGACCCGCGGCTGGTTCTACACGCTGATGGCCGTCGGCACGCTCGTCTTCGACAAGTCCTCGTACGAGAACGTGGTCTGCCTGGGCCACATCCTCGCCGAGGACGGCCGGAAGATGTCCAAGCACCTGGGCAACACCCTCCAGCCGATCCCGCTGATGGACCGGCACGGCGCCGACGCGGTCCGCTGGTTCATGGCCGCCGGCGGCTCCCCCTGGTCGGCCCGCCGGGTCGGCCACGGCACCATCCAGGAAGTCGTCCGCAAGACACTGCTGACGTACTGGAACACCGTCGCCTTCCAGGCGCTCTACGCCCGCACCGCCCAGTGGGCGCCGTCCGCGGCCGACCCGGCCCCGGCGGAGCGCCCGCTGCTGGACCGTTGGCTGCTCGGCGAGCTCAACGGCCTGGTGGAGGGGGTGACCGACGCCCTGGAGGGCTTCGACACCCAGCGCGCCGGCAAGCTGCTCTCCGCCTTCGTCGACGACCTCTCCAACTGGTACGTGCGCCGCTCCCGCCGCCGCTTCTGGCAGGGCGACGCCGCCGCGCTGCGCACCCTCCACGACGTCATCGAGACCGTCACCCGGCTGATGGCCCCGCTCGTCCCGTTCATCACCGAACGGGTCTGGCAGGACCTGGTCGTTCCGGTCAGCCCGGACGCCCCGGACTCGGTGCACCTCACCACCTGGCCGGTCGCCGACCGCGCGCTGATCGACCCAACGCTCTCCGCGCAGATGCAGCTCGTGCGCCGCCTGGTCGAACTGGGCCGCGCCACCCGCGCCGAGTCCGGGGTGAAGACCCGCCAGCCGCTGTCCCGCGCGCTGGTCGGCGCGCACGGCTTCGCGGACCTCTCCGCCGACCTGCGCGACCAGATCGCCGAGGAGCTGAACGTCAGCTCGCTGGCCTCCCTCTCCGAGGTGGGCGGCTCCCTGGTGGACACCACCGCCAAGGCCAACTTCCGGGCCCTGGGCAAGCGGTTCGGCAAGGGCGTCCAGGCGGTCGCCAAGGCCGTCGCCACCGCGGACGCCGCCGCCCTCTCGCTCGCTCTGCGCGACGGCACGGCGAGCGTCGAGGTGGACGGCGAGACCGTCGCCCTCACCCCGGAGGAGGTCATCATCACCGAAACCCCGCGCGAGGGTTGGTCGGTGGCCTCCGACGCGGGCGCGACGGTCGCCCTGGACCTGGAGATCACCCCGGAGCTGCGCCGCGCCGGCCTGGCCCGCGACGCGATCCGGCTGATCCAGGAGGCCCGCAAGAACAGCGGCCTGGACGTCGCCGACCGGATCGCGCTGCGCTGGACGGCCGCCGACGACGAGGTGCGGACGGCCCTGGCCGACCACACCGCCCTGATCTCCGACGAGGTGCTGGCCACCGACTTCGCCGCCGGCGAACCGGACGGGTCCTACGGCCCGGCCTTCACCGACGAGGCGCTGTCCCTGACCTTCCACCTCCGCAAGGCGTAACGGAGCACGGAAGCACGGCAAGCACGACCGGGCCGCACGGCCCGCCCGCAGGCCCCGGCGCACTCCGCGCCGGGGCCTGCACTCTTGTCCGCCCCCTGCGCGCCACCGACCGCGCCCCCCACAAGGGGGAGGGCAGCAAAAGGGCCGGGCCCCGAGGGAACTCCCTCGGGGCCCGGCCCTGATTGCCGACTCTGTGCGCCGTACCGGCGTCAGCCGTGCGTCAGTTGTCGTCCTCGTCGATGAGGAAGCCGCGCATCGGCGACGGCGTCTGCTGCATCGGCGACGGGCCCTGCGGCCGCACCGGCGCCATCGGCTGGGTCATCGCCGGCGACATCTGCTGCTGGCCGCCGTAGGACGGACCGCCACTGGACGGGCTGCTCATGGAGTGGTTGCCGCCCATCGACGGGCCGCCACCCATGGTGTGGTTGCCGCCCATGGTGCCCGCACCGGCCGACGCCATCGACGGCGACGGCGGCAGCGAGGCGGCAGCCGGGGTCCGCGGCGGGGCCAGCGAGTCGTCGGACTGGTTCTCCAGCTGACGCAGCTGGCTCTCCAGGTACGACTTCAGACGGGTGCGGTACTCGCGCTCGAAGCCCCGCAGGTCCTCGACCTTGCGCTCCAGCGTCGCGCGGGCCGACTCCAGCGAGCCCATCGCCACGCGGTGCTTCTCCTGCGCGTCCCGCTCCAGCGCGTCGGCCTTGGCGCGGGCGTCCCGCTCCAGGCCCTCGGCACGGCTGCGCGCCTCGCCGACGATCTTGTTGGCCTCGGAACGGGCCTCCGCGATCGCCTGGTCGGCGGTCTGCTGTGCCAGCGACAGCACGCGGGCCGCGCTGTCACCGCCGGGGCCGCCCTGCTGCGGGGCCGGCTGCGGCAGTTGCTGTCCGGGGCCGCCGAGCGGACCGCCCATGGGGCCGCCCTGGCCCATCGGGCCGGGGCCGTGCGGGCCCTGCGGACCGTGGCCACCGGGACCGTGGCCACCGGGACCGGGGGGCAGCTGCGGTGCACCACCGGGCAGTTGGGGCGGGCCACCCATCCCCTGCTGCTGCGGCGGAACCGGCTGCGGACCGGATATGGCGGCGGGCACCGGAGCCCCCGGCCGCTGCTGCTCCTGCTGCTGGTCGGGACCCTTGCGCAGACCCTGCTGCTGGTTCTGCGCGGCGGCACGAGTGGCGGCGGCCAGCTTGGCGCGCAGGTCCTCGTTCTCCCGGAGCAGGCGGGTCAGTTCGCCCTCGACCTCGTCGAGGAAGGCATCGACCTCGTCCTCGTCATAGCCTTCTCGGAGGCGGACGGTCGTGAACTGCTTGTTCCGCACGTCCTCGGGGGTCAACGGCATCTCTACTTCACCTCAACGTAGTCGTCGGCAATCGGCAAGACCGTATCGTTCACACCAACAACACCGTTCTCACGACGGTGATCAGGATGTAGACGATGATCATCAATACGAAGAAGGACAGGTCGAGCGCCACGCCCCCGAGACGCAGCGGCGGGATGACCCGCCGCAGAAGCTTGAGTGGCGGATCGGTGACAGTGTAGGTGGCCTCAAGAATCACCACCATCGCCTTGCCGGGTTGCCATGAACGGGCGAACTGGAACACGTAGTCCATCACCAGTCGGAAGATCAGGAGGATCAGGAAGCAATACAGCGCGATGTAGATCACCTGACCAGCGACACTCATCTCGCGCTTCCCTCTCCCCTTGGTTCTCCGTCAGACCTTACGGCCCCGGTGTGCCCGGTGTTGCGTCTCAGCTTTGGTTGAAGAACCCGCCCTCTGCGATACGGGCCTTGTCCTCCGCCGTGACATCGACGTTAGCAGGCGACAACAGGAACACCTTCTGCGTCACCCGCTCAATGCTGCCGTGCAGTCCGAAGACCAGACCGGCCGCAAAGTCGACAAGTCGCTTCGCGTCCGTGTCGTCCATCTCCGTGAGATTCATGATCACCGGAGTGCCCTCACGGAAGTGTTCCCCGATGGTACGGGCTTCGTTGTAGGTCCGGGGGTGAAGTGTGGTGATGCGGTAAGGCTCCCGCTCGGACACAACTTTGGGCATGATCACCGGTGCGTTCTTCTCCAGGTTCGGACGTTCGGGTGTGATGGATGCCACGGGGGCGATACGCGCGGGTCGTCCGCTTTCCGCGGCGAGCGGGGCGGGTTCACGCGGAGCGGGGGGCGTTACGGCGCGGACCGGTTCCTCCCGTTCCGGGCGTGTTTCGGGCTGCACTTGATGCTGTTGCCGCCGCCCGCGATCGGGCTCCGGGTCAAGCTCGGGCTCGAACTCGTCGTCGGGGTCGAACCCCCGGCCGTCGTACCCATCGTCCTCCACGAGGCCGAGGTAGACCGCCATCTTGCGCATCGCGCCGGCCATTCTCTGCGTCCTCCGCTCTGTGGTGGATCGGCTCCGTCACCGGGGGCCTTGGATCCACTCGGCCTGCCCGCTTCCTGCGGGAATGACCATATTTTGTGCTGTGGTCCGACTTGCTTGGCGACGTTACCCGAGCCGTGGTCGGACTCCGAGTACCGCGGTACCGATGCGCACATGTGTCGCCCCGGCAGCCACCGCGTCCTCAAGGTCCGCACTCATCCCTGCCGACACCATGGTGGCAGCAGGATGGTTCGCGCGCAGGTCGGATGAGATTTCCATGAGCCGCTCGAAAGCGGCGCGTTGACGTCCCGCGTACGGCCCGGCCAGCGGCGCGACGGTCATCAGGCCGTCCAGCCGCAGCCCTTGGGAACCGGCGATCGTGTCGGCGAGTTCGGCGACGCCCTCCGGCGCCACCCCGCCGCGATCCCCGGTGGTCCGCCCCGTTTCGCCTGAGTCGGCGTCAAGCGCCACCTGGATCAGGCAACCCAGCTCGCGCCCGGAACGCACCGCCTCCTTGGACAGTGCGGTGGCGAGCCGCGGTCGGTCGATCGACTGCACGATCCCGGCATAACGGGCCACGGACCGCACCTTGTTGGTCTGCAATTGACCGACGAAGTGCCAAGTGAGCGACAAATCAGCACATTCGGCCGCCTTGGGCGCCGCCTCCTGGTCGCGGTTCTCGGCGACCTGACGGACCCCCAGCTCCGCGAGCAGACGGACGTCGCTCGCGGGGTAGGTCTTGGTGACGACGATCAGCGTGACCTCGTCACGCGCCCGGCCGGCCTTGGCACAGGCCGTGGAGATACGATCCTCCACCCGCGCCAGATTGTCGGCCAGTTGCATTTTGCGAACGTCGCTCACGGCGCAGCCTCTCCGGGGACGCCCCCGAGCCAGACGTAGCTCGCGAGCCGCCCGGTCGTGCGGTCGCGACGGTACGAGAAGTGGTCCGCCGACTCACGGGTGCAGAGGGGTGATTGCGTGCGCAACTGCACACCGACTGCGGCGAGTTGGGCCCGCACCCCGGCGGTGACGTCCACCGAAGGGGTGCCCCAGGAGGTGGTCGTCCACGCCTCGGGCACCACCGCGGCGACGTCGGCACGCATCGCCTCGGGCACCTCGTAGCAGCGCCCGCAGACCGCGGGGCCGACGTGTGCGAGGATCCGGGACGGCTCCGCGCCCCGTGCGGTCATCGCCGCGACGACCGCCGGCACGACCCCGGCGACCAGGCCGGGGCGCCCGGCGTGCGCGGCTCCCGCGACCCCGGCGACCGGGTCGGCGAGCAGGACCGGGGTGCAGTCGGCGGTCAGTACGGCCAGCGCCAGTCCCCGACGGGTGGTCACCACCGCGTCCACGGACGGGACGTCACCCTCCCCCCAGGGTCCGTCGACCACGGCCACGTCCCGGCCGTGGACCTGGTTCATCCAGACCACCGCGGCCGGGTCGAGGCCCAGCTCCCGGGCCGCCAGCTCGCGGTTGGTGCGGACGGCCGCGGGGTCGTCGCCCACCGCGCCGCCCAGGTTGAGCTGCTCATACGGAGCGGCGCTCACCCCGCCCCACCTGTCGGTGAAGGCGAAGTGCGCGCCGCTCTCGTGGTGCTGTTGCCCTATCACGTCGGTGCTTTACATCACTTCAGGAAGTCGGGGACGTCCAGCTCCTCGGCCGCGGAGTCCGAGTACGGACGGGCCGGGGGAACCGAAGGACCGCCGGTCGGCGGGGCGGAGACCTCGCCCAGCGACGAGGACTCGGACGACACCGAGGACTCGTCCCGGACCGGCGGGACGGCACCGAGGCCGCCGAACGCCGGCGCCGTGCGCGACGGGTCGACCGGGGGCACCGTCGGGCGGACCGGCGCCGGGGTGGGCTCCTCGCGCTTCGGGGCGGGCATGCCGGCCTGCTGCGCTTCCCGGCGGGCCGGCGGCTGACCGCCGTCGAACCCGGCGGCGATGACGGTGACCCGGACCTCGTCGCCCAGCGCGTCGTCGATGACCGCACCGAAGATGATGTTGGCCTCGGGGTGCGCGGCCTCGCTGACCAGCTGGGCGGCCTCGTTGATCTCGAAGAGGCCGAGGTCGGACCCGCCGGAGATGGAGAGCAGCACGCCGCGGGCACCGTCGATGGACGCCTCCAGCAGCGGCGAGGAGATCGCCATCTCCGCGGCGGCCACCGCACGGTCGTCGCCGCGCGCCGAGCCGATGCCCATGAGCGCGGAGCCGGCCTCCGACATCACGGACTTGACGTCGGCGAAGTCGAGGTTGATCAGGCCCGGGGTCGTGATGAGGTCGGTGATGCCCTGGACACCCGAGAGCAGCACCTGGTCCGCGGACTTGAACGCGTCCAGCACGCTCACCTGACGGTCCGAGATGGACAGCAGGCGGTCGTTGGGGATCACGATGAGGGTGTCGACCTCTTCGCGAAGGCTCGCGATGCCGTCCTCGGCCTGGTTGGCGCGGCGGCGGCCCTCGAAGGTGAACGGCCGGGTGACCACACCGATCGTCAGGGCCCCCAGCGAGCGGGCGATGTTGGCGACGACCGGGGCACCGCCGGTGCCGGTGCCGCCGCCCTCACCCGCGGTCACGAAGACCATGTCGGCCCCCTTGAGGACCTCCTCGATCTCCTCGCGGTGGTCCTCGGCCGCCTTGCGGCCCACGTCCGGGTTGGCGCCGGCGCCGAGTCCGCGCGTCATCTCGCGGCCGACGTCGAGCTTGACGTCGGCGTCGCTCATGAGCAACGCCTGCGCATCGGTGTTGATCGCGATGAACTCGACGCCCTTGAGCCCGACCTCGATCATCCGGTTGATGGCGTTCACGCCACCGCCGCCGATGCCGACGACCTTGATGACTGCGAGGTAGTTCTGCGGTGCTGCCACGTCGAAGGCCTCTCGCCTCGATTTACGTGTCGTCGCCGCACATTGCGTGTGGACGCCGACTGATGCCGAAGGGATGGTCCGCTCTGCCGACCCAAACCCTAACCCTGAAGTTTAGGGTTACTGTGCCTGTGTTCCTGGTCCCACGGTCCCTTTGGAACGAGACACTAAGTCGACAAGGCGCGCGCGTTCAACGAACACGCCGAACCTCCCGTTTTTCTTTTCACCCTATGTGATCACCCATAGTCGTAGCCATCCAGGGTGCTGGCCTGCGACGCGGTACGTCAACTCCCGGACACCGCGGGCGCACTGGGGACCGAGATGTCGAAGTGGTGCGCGTCACGCGCGGCCTTCAACAGCCCGGCCAGCACCTTCGCCTTTTCCGCACCCTGTTCGCGGCTGCCCCACATCACCGTGCGATCACCTGCGAGTTCGAGGGTGATGGAGTCGTAGGAGCGGACCCGGAGGGTGCGGACGTCCTTGCGGACCACGGCGGGGAGGTCCCCGGCGACGGTGACCGCGGCGCGCAGCAATCGACCGGTTCCGAAACGGCGCGAACTCGGGGAGTCGGAAACCGACAGGTTCAGAAGCGGAACGCCCTTGGGCGCGCGGCTCACCGTGGCGAACCGGATGCCTTCGGCGTCCACTTCTTCGAACTTCCCGTTCGTTTGCAGCAGCAGTTCCGGCGTCCTTTCGGTCACTTCCAGACCGAGGGTGTGCGGCCATGAACGGGTGACTTCAACACTCTTGAGGCGCGGGAGCCGGGCGAGCAGTCGGCGCCGCACCGCGTCGGTGTCCACCGAGGCGAGCGGCGCGTTGACGGGGGCGGCCGCGGCGGCGACCACCTCCGCCGGCGTGAGCACGTCGGTGCCGGTCGCTCGGACCTGCTCCAACCGGAGCCAGTCCGAGCCGTAGAGCGCCCAGGTGCCGAACCCCCCGAGCAGCGCCGCGAGCACCGCGATGATGATCACACCGCGGCGGCTCGGACGGCGCAGTCGGGGCGTCGGAAGCCGGAAGCGCAGGCCGCCGGAGGGCGGCGAAGAGCGCGGGCCGGCCGGTGACTTCTTCGCTCCGCGTCTGGCGGTGGTCGGTCCGGCCACGCTCTCCGCCTTCTCTCGTCCGCTACTTGCGGTGCTGCTCGATCGCGTCGTAGACCATGCCGACCAGCAACTCGTCGGCGTCCCGGCGGCCGAACTCCGAGGCCGAGCGGGACATCTCGTACAGCCGGTGCGGATCACCGAGGACCGGGAGCACGTTGTTCTGCACCCAGTCCGGGGTCAGCTGGGCGTCGTCGACCAGCAGGCCGCCGCCGGCGTTGACCAGCGGCTGGGCGTTGAGCCGCTGTTCGCCGTTGCCGATCGGCAGCGGGACGAAGGCGGCCGGCAGCCCGACGGCGGACAGCTCGGCGACGGTCATCGCGCCCGCGCGGCACAGCATCATGTCGGCCGCGGCGTACGCGAGATCCATCCGGTCCACGTACGGTACCGGGACGTAGGGGGGCATCCCCGGCATGTTGTCGACGTGCGGCAGTTCGTTCTTCGGTCCCACCGCGTGCAGCACCTGGATGCCGGAGCGCTGGAGCGCGGGCACGGCCGCCTGGACGACCTCGTTCAGGCGGCGGGCGCCCTGGGAGCCGCCGGACACCAACAGGGTCGGCAGGTTGGGGTCGAGACCGAACGCGGCACGCGCCTCGGGCCGCATCGCGGCCCGGTCCAGGGTGGCGATGGAACGGCGCAGCGGAATGCCCACGTAACGGGCGCCGCGCAGCTTGCTGTCCGGCGTGCTGACGGCGACGTACGTGGCGTACCGCGAGCCGATCTTGTTGGCCAGGCCGGGGCGGGCGTTGGCCTCGTGGACGACGATCGGCACCCCGAGCCGCTTGGCCGCCAGGTAGCCGGGCAGCGCCACGTAGCCGCCGAAGCCGACGATGCAGTCCGCCTTGGTGCGCTCCAGGATCTGCTCGGCGGCCTTGATCGTGCCGCGCAGCCGCCCGGGGACGGTGATCAGTTCGGGGGTGGGCTTGCGGGGCAGCGGCACGGCCGGGATCAGGCCCAGCTCATAGCCGCGCTCGGGGACCAGTCGGGTCTCCAGGCCGCGCTCCGTGCCGAGTGCCGTGATCCCCACGGTCGGGTCCTGCCTCCGCAGGGCGTCCGCGAGGGCGAGCGCGGGCTCGATGTGGCCGGCGGTCCCCCCACCGGCGAGTACGACATGCACCGAAATTCACCGCTCTCCGGACGGCCGCCTCTTAACGCGCCGTCTCATCGTCTTCCATCTCACCCCAGCCGGTCTCCTTCCGGACACCGGCTTCCGCGCCGACCGGGCCGTCAACGCCGCTCGTGCGGCGGGCTCGTCACGCGCGAAGGCGATCAGCAGCCCGACGGCGAACATCGTCGGCAGCAGGGCGGAGCCCCCGTAGGAGAACAGCGGCAGCGGGACACCGGCGATCGGCAACAGACCGAGCACCGCACCGATGTTGATCACGGCCTGAGCCATGATCCAGGTGGTCACGCCTCCCGCTGCGTACCGTACGAAGGGGTCCTCCGTGCGTCCGGCCACGCGGATACCCGCATAGCCTAGAGCCGCGAAGAGGGCGAGCACCGACAGCGTCCCCGCCAGTCCCAGTTCCTCCCCGGTGATGGCGAAGATGAAGTCGGTGTGCGGTTCAGGGAGTTCTCCCCATTTTTCCATACTCGCCCCGAGCCCGGAACCGAAGAGTCCGCCCGAGGCCAGTGCGTAGATGCCGTGCACGGCCTGCCAGCACTGGTCGCCGGGGCCCGGATCGGTCGCGCCGAGGCAGGCGAGCCGGGACATCCGGTGGGCGCTGGTCTTGATCAGCAGTACGCCGAGCACCGTGGCCGAGCCCAGCACCGCCGCGAAGAGGCGGGTCGGGGCGCCGGCCAACCACAGGAGCCCGAAGAGGATCGCGGTGAGGATGATCGTGGTGCCCATGTCACCGCCGAGCATGATCAGCCCGAGCAGGAGAAACGTCACCGGCGTCAGCGGAACCAACAGCTGCTTCCACTGCGTCAGCAGCTTCTTCTCCTCCTTGCGGGCGAGCAGGTCGGCGGCCCACAGGACGAGCGCGAGCTTGCCGAACTCGCTCGGTTGCACTTGGAAAGGGCCGCCCAGGCTGAGCCAGTTCTGGTTGCCGTTGACCGAGACCCCGATGCCCGGGATCTGCACCAGGCAGAGCAGGAACACCGAGCCGGCCAGCAGCGGGTACGCCAGCATCCGGTGCCGTCGCACGGGCATCCGGGAGGCGAGCAGCAGCAGCCCGGCGCCGATGGCGGCCGCCAGGAGCTGCTTGCGGAAGAAGTACGACGGCGCCAGCCCGGACTGGAGGGCCTTGATCTGTGACGCCGAGTAGACCATCACCAGCCCCAGGACGATGACCAGCAGGGGGGCGCCGAGGATGAGGTAGTAGGCCGTCAACGGGCGGTCCCAGGCCCGCTTGGCCCGGATGTAGAGCCCGCGCGGGCCGGCCGGGGTCCGGCCGGCCCGCAGCGGGCGCACCTTCGCGGGGGTCCGACGCACCGGGCTCGGCCGGGCCGGCTTCGCCGATCGGGCGGTCATCCTCGTCCCCTCCACGGGTGCGCTCGCCGCCGGCGACGACGGCAGCGGGGAGAACCGGGCTAGTGACCCGCGGCGGCCAGTTCGCCCACCGCGTCGGCGAACGCCTCGCCCCGCTTGTTGTAATTGACGAACATGTCCATCGAGGCGCAGGCCGGGGCCAAAAGGACGGTGTCGCCGGCCTCGGCCAGCCGGGCCGCCAGCCGGACCGCCTCGGACATCGCCCCAGTGTCGGTCCGGTCGAGGTCGACGACCGGGACATCGGGGGCGTGTCGCCCGAGCGCTTCGCGGATCAGCGCCCGGTCGGCGCCGATCAGGACCACTGCGCGCAGCCGCCCGGCGGCGGTGCGCACCAGCTCGTCGAAGGTCGCGCCCTTCGCCAGCCCGCCGGCGACCCACACGATGTTCTCGTACGCCGCCAACGACGCCTCGGCGGCGTGGGTGTTGGTGGCCTTGGAGTCGTCGACGTAGGAGACCCCGGCGACGTCCGCGATGTGCTGGATGCGGTGCGGGTCCGGGTGGAAGGAGCGCAGTCCCTCGCGGACCGCGGCGGCCGGGACGCCGAAGGCGCGGGCCAGCGCCGCGGCGGCCAGCGCGTTGGCGACGTTGTGCGGGGCCGGCTTGCCGGAGGCGGGCGCGATGTCCGCGATCTCGGCCAGCTCCTGGGCCTGCTGCTGGCGGTTCTCCACGAAGGCGCGGTCGACGAGGATGCCGTCGACGACGCCCACTTGGGAGGGGCCGGGGGTGCCGAGGGTGAAGCCGATCGCCCGGCAGCCCTCCTCGACGTCGGCGGCCCGGACCAGGTCCTCGGTCGCCGGGTCGGCGGCGTTGTAGACGCAGGCGACGGTGTTGCCCTCGTAGATCCGCCCCTTGTCGGCGGCGTACGCCGTCATGGAGCCGTGCCAGTCGAGGTGGTCCGGGGCGAGGTTGAGGACGGCCGCGGAGTGCGCCCGCACCGACGGGGCCCAGTGCAGCTGGTAGCTGGAGAGCTCGACGGCCAGGACGTCGTAGGTCGTCCCCTCCGCCCGGCCCTCGCCGAGCACCACGTCGACCAGCGGAACGCCGATGTTGCCGACCGCGGCGGTGCGCAGACCGGCCGCGGCGAGAATCGAGGCCAGCATCCGGACGGTGGTGGTCTTGCCGTTGGTGCCGGTGACCGCCAGCCAGGGCGCCGCGTCGGGACCGCGCAGCCGCCAGGCGAGTTCGACGTCGCCCCAGACGGGGACGCCGGCCTCAGCGGCCGCCAGGAAGAGCGGGCTGGTGGGCTTCCACCCGGGGGAGGTCACGACCACGTCGGTGCCCTCGGGCAGGGTCTCCCCGTCGCCGAGCCGGACCGTGACGCCCGCCCGTCGCCCACCGCCCCCCTCCCCGGAGGCGCTTCGCGCCGCTGCCCATTGCTCCAGTTCGGCCGCCTGGGCCCGCTCCCGTTCGCCGTCGCTGCCGTTGACGACGGTGACGCGGGCGCCGAGGCCGGCCAGGGCGCGGGCGGCGGGGATGCCGCTCACGCCGAGGCCGGCAACGGTGACGTGCCTGCCGGCGAAGTCCTGGGGGGCGCGCGGGTCGTACCCGGTCACTTCGCGGCCTGCCAACCGCCGTAGAAGATGCCCAGACCGACGATCACGCACATGCCCTGGATGATCCAGAAGCGGACCACCACAAGGACTTCGGACCATCCCTTCAGTTCGAAGTGGTGCTGTAGTGGCGCCATCCGGAAGACCCGCTTGCCGGTCATCCGGAACGAGCCGACCTGGATGACCACGGACATGGTGATCAGGACGAACAGACCGCCGAGGACGGCCAGCAGCAGCTCGGTGCGGGAGCAGATCGCGAGGCCGGCGAGGGCACCGCCCAGCGCCAGCGAACCGGTGTCACCCATGAAGATCTTGGCCGGCGAGGTGTTCCACCACAGGAAGCCGAAGCAGGCGCCCATCAGGGCGGAGGCGACGACGGCCAGGTCGAGTGGATCGCGCACCTCGTAGCAGCCGGGTCCGGCGGTGATCTGGTTGGCGCAGGACTCCTGGTACTGCCAGATGCCGATGAAGGTGTACGCGCCGAAGACCATCACCGAGGCGCCGGTGGCCAGACCGTCGAGGCCGTCGGTGAGGTTCACGCCGTTGGACATCGCCAGGATCATGAACAGCGCCCAGATGACGAACAGCACCGGGCCGATCTGCCAGCCGAAGTCCTGGGTGAACGAGAGCCGGTCGGACCCCGGGGTCGCCCCCCGCAGGTCGGCGAACTGGAGCGAGAGCACCGCGAAGGCGATGCCGACGATCAGCTGGCCGGCCATCTTCGCCTTGGCCCGCAGGCCCAGCGACCGCTGCTTGACGATCTTGATGTAGTCGTCGAGGAACCCGACCAGGCCCATGCCCGCGAAGAGGAAGAGCACCAGGATGCCCGAGAAGGTCGGGTCGCTGGAGGTGATCACCTTCGTCAGGGCGTAGGCGATGATCGTGGCCAGGATGAAGGAGATGCCGCCCATGGTGGGCGTGCCCTTCTTGCTGCCGTGGGTGCGGGGGCCGTCATCGCGGATGAACTGCCCGTAGCCCTTCTTGGCCAGCAGTTTGATCAGCAGCGGGGTGCCGATCAGGGTCAGGAAGAGCCCGATCGTCCCGGAGAAGAGGATCTGCTTCATGGAGTTCATCGGGACGCGGCCCCGCCCTCAACACCGGAACCGATCTCGCCGTCCAGCAATGCCGCGGCGACCCGCTCCAGGCCGACCGACCTGGACGCCTTCACCAGCACGACGTCTCCCCCTCGCAGCTCCCTGCGCAACAGGTCGATCGCCGCCCGCGCGTCGGACACGTGCACCGACTCCTCACCCCACGAACCCTCGTTCTTGGCGCCCATGTCGAGCCAGGCCGCTTCCCTGCCGCCGACCGCCACGAGCTTGCTGACGTTGAGCCGGACGACCAGCCGTCCGACCGCGTCGTGTTCGGCGAGTGACTCCTCGCCCAGCTCGGCCATCTCACCGAGCACCGCCCACGTCCGGCCCCCCTGCGCCCTGGCGGCGGTGCCCATGGCGACCAGCGCACGCAGCGCCGCTCGCATGGACTCGGGGTTCGCGTTGTAGGCGTCGTTGACGACCGTCACGCCGTCCGCGCGCTCGGTGACCTCCATCCGCCAGCGGGAGAGCGTGCCGGCTTCGGAGAGCGCGGTGGCGATCTCGTCTACGGGCATGCCCAACTCATGGGCGACGGCGGCCGCGGCGAGCGCGTTCGACACGTGGTGCTCACCGTACAGCCGCATCGTCACATCGCTGCACCCGGAGGGTGTGTGAAGCGTGAAGGCGGGCTGTCCGAGGCCGCTGAGCCGGACATTCTCGGCACGGACGGCGGCCTCCGGGGACTCGCCGAAGAGGACGGTGCGGGCCTTCGTGCGGGACGCCATGGCCCGGACGTACGGGTCGTCCGCGTTGAGCACCGCCACGCCGCCGTCCTCGGCCGCGGGCAGCGACTCGACGAGCTCGCCCTTGGCCTGGGCGATCTGCTCGCGGCCGCCGAACTCGCCGAGGTGCGCGGTGCCGACGTTGAGGACCACCCCGATCCGGGGCGGGGTCAGCCCGGCGAGGTAGCGGATGTGGCCGATGCCGCGGGCGCCCATCTCCAGGACGAGGTGCCGGGTGGTGGCGTCGGCGCGCAGCGCGGTGAGCGGCAGCCCGATCTCGTTGTTGAGGTTGCCTTCCGGCCACACCGTCGGCCCGTGCCGCTGGAGCAGCTGGGCGATCAGGTCCTTGGTACTGGTCTTGCCGGCCGAGCCGGTCAGCCCCACGACGGTGGTGCCCAACCGGTCCACGACGGCCCGGGCAAGTGCGCCGAGAGCTGCGACGACGTCGTCGACGACGATCGCCGGGACGCCGACCGGACGGGACGCGAGAACGGCCGTCGCACCGGCTTCGACGGCGCCGACGGCGAACTCGTGACCGTCGACGCGCTCACCGGCGAACGCAACGAACAGGCCACCCGGGCGGACGGCCCGGGAGTCCGACACGACCGGCCCGGTGACCTCGCGGTCCGGGTCCGGTATGTCGTGCTGCTGCCCGCCGACGATGCTCGCGATCTCGGCGAGGGACAGGGAGATCACAGGTCACCCCCGGGGCCGTGCAGAAGGTGCCAACAAGAGGATTGTGCGCGCATGGCGGTGTGTCATCCCTGGTGGTTCGGCTGCTGTGACTGCTGCGACTGCCGTGACTTCAGCGAATCCTCGATGGAAGCGCGCAGCACCTGACGGTCGTCGAAGGGGCGTACCACTCCGGCGATGTCCTGACCCTGTTCGTGGCCCTTGCCCGCGATGATCACGGTGTCCCCGGGCTCGGCGCGGGCGACGACGGCGGCGATGGCGGCGGCCCGGTCCTCTTCGACGAGGACCGTGCCGCGCTCGTGGACGGGCACCTCGGCGGCGCCCGCAAGCATGGTGGCGAGGATCGCCAGCGGATCCTCGGAGCGCGGGTTGTCGGACGTCAGCACCGCGGTGTCGGCGAGCCGGGCGACCGCGGCACCCATCGGCATCCGCTTGTGCGGGTCGCGGTCGCCGCCGCAGCCGAGGACGGCGTGCAGCTTGCCGGTGGTGACCTTGCGCAGGGCCCGCAGAACCGATTCGACGGCGTCGGTCTTGTGGGCGTAGTCGACGACCGCCAGGTAGGGCTGGCCGACATCCACCCGCTCCAGGCGGCCGGGGACGCCGGGGATCGCGGCGACACCGTCGGCCGCGGTCTGCGGGTCGATGCCGGCGACGGCCAGCGCGGTGATGGCGGCCAGCGCGTTGGAGACGTTGAACGGGCCGGCGATCGGGGAGGCGGCGCGCAGCGTCACGCCCCCGGGGCCGTGCACGGTGAAGGTCGAGCCGAGCGCGCTCACCTCGACGTCGGCGGCGCGCCAGTCCGCGTCCGGGTGGCCCTCGGCGGAGAACGTGGTGACCGGGACCTCGGACTCGCCGGCGGCGAGCCGGCGGCCGTACTCGTCGTCGAGGTTGACCACGCCGGCCCTGCTGCGGGCCCTGGTGAACAGCTGGGCCTTGGCCTGGAAGTAGTCCTCCATGCCGGAGTGGAACTCCATGTGCTCCGGGCTGAGGTTGTTGAAGATCGCGACGTCGAAGACGCAGCCGTCGACCCGCCCGAGCACCAGGGCGTGGCTGGAGACCTCCATGGCGACCGAGCGGACGCCGCGCTCGCGCATCACCGCGAACAGCGCCTGCAGGTCGGTGGCCTCGGGGGTGGTCCGCTCGGACTTCAGGCGCTCGTCGCCGATCCGGGACTCGACGGTGCCGATCAGGCCGGTCAGTCCGCCCGCCTGCCGCCCGTCGCCCTCGTCCTCCTTGGCCGCGGCGGCCCGCAGCCCGCCCTCGATGAGGTACGCGGTGGTGGTCTTGCCGGAGGTGCCGGTGATGCCGATCTGGAGGAGGTCCTCGCCGGGCGCGCCGTAGATCGAGACGGCCAGGGCGCCCATCCGACCGCGCGGATGGTCGACGACCAGGACCGGCAGGCCGGTCGCGGCGGCCCGCTCGGCGCCCGACGGGTCGGTCAGGATCGCGGCGGCACCGAGGTCGGCGGCCTGGGCGACGAAGTCGGCGCCGTGCAGACGGGCACCGGGCAGCGCGGCGTAGACGTCGCCGGGGCGGACCGCACGGGAGTCGTGGGTGATGCCGGTGACCCGGACGGCGTCCGATCCGTCGGGAACCGGGATCGCCAGCTGCCGCGCGAGGTCGGCCAGGGGGGTGGGGCGGACCTCCTCAGGGCGCGGCGCGCCCGGATATCCGCCGGCGCCGCCCTTCTCCGCTTGCTGGGGTTTCGGGGACTGATCAGCTTGTGACACGGCGGTGAGCGTACCGGGCAGAACGGGCTCGGGGCGAAGCGAGGGCTTCGCCGGGGTTCTGTCGCCGGGCAGCTGCGGGCCGTCGGGAGTGATCGTCGTCACGGCGGTGTTGCCTCGATTTCATTCGCCTGGCTTGAAGGTGACCGGCAGCCGCGGCGGCGGCGCACCGGTCGGGGGGACCTGCAGGGTCTTCAGTGCGAACGCCATGACCTGCTGGAAGATCGGGCCGCAGACCTGGCCTCCGAAATAACTGCCCCGCTTGGGGTTCTGCACGGCGCAGTAGACGGTGATGCGCGGCTTGTCGGCGGGCGCGAAGCCGGCGAAGGACGCGGTGTAGCCGTGGTAGCGGCCGGTCTTCGGGTCCACCCGGTTGGAGGTACCGGTCTTTCCGCCGACCCGGTAGCCGTCGATCTTCGCCTTGGCGCCGGTGCCCTCGTCGTCGGACACCACCGACTCCAACATGGTGGCGAGGGTGCTGGCGGTCTTCTCGCTCACCACGCGGTTGCGGGCGGGCTCGGGGGCCGGGGCGTACCGGCCGTCCGGCCCGGTGGTGCCGCGGACGAGGGTGGGGGCGATCCGCTCGCCGCCGTTGGCGATGGTGGAGTAGACGGAGGCGGCCTGGACGGCGTTGAGGGACAGGCCCTGGCCGAACGGGATCGTGTACTGCTGCGAGGTGTTCCAGTCCTGCGGCTTGGCGAGGATGCCGTCGGTCTCCCCGGGGAAGCCGAGGCCGGTCGGCTGGCCGATGCCGAATTTCCGCAGGTAGGAGTAGAGGACCTGGTTGGCCTGGGGCTGGGTGGTGCCCAGTTGGCCGGCCGCCAGGATGGTGCCGATGTTGCTGGACTTGGCGAGCACGCCGTTGAGCGTGAGGTGCCAGGTGTCGTGGTCGATGTCGTCCGCGAAGAGCCGGTCGCCGCGGTGCAGGCGGTTGGGCACGGTCACCCGGGTCGACGGGGTCGCGGCGCCCTCCTGGAGGACGGCCGCCATCGTCATCAGCTTGCTGGTGGAGCCCGGCTCGAAGGCGTCGGTCAGCGCGGGGTTTCCGAGCGAGTCCGGGCCGGCCTTGGACAGGTCGTTGGGGTCGAACCCGGGCGCGTTGGCGAGCGCCAGGACCTGGCCGGTGCGGGTGTCCTGGACGACGACGTAGCCGCGGTCGGCGTCGGACTTCTGCACCTGCTGGCTGATGGCCTGCTGGGCCGCCCACTGGATGTCGCGGTCGATCGTCAGCTGCACGTCGGTGCCGGGGACGGCGGGGTGCTCCTGGGTGTCGGCGGTGGGCACCCGGCGGCCTCCGGACTGGGCGTAGACCAGCTTCCCGTCCTTGCCGGCCAGCTCCTTGTTGAGCTGGGCCTCCAGGCCGCCGGCGCCCTTGCCGGTGGCGTTGACGAAGCCGAGGACGCCGGCCGCGAGGTCGCCGGCGGGGTAGACGCGCTTGCTGTGCTTGTCCGCGAAGATCCCGAGCAGGACGTCGGGGCGGGGGGCGCTCTTGGGCGCGGCGGCCGCCTTGGCGTCCAGTGCCGTGCGCAGGTCCTTGATCTGCTTCCAGACCTGGGGGGTGCGCTGCCGGGCGAGCAGGACGTAGCGGGACGTCGGGCGGTTGAGCTTGGCCGCGAGGGTCGCCTCGGGCTCGTCGAGGATCGGCGCGAGCAGCGCGGCGGCCTGCTGCGGGGCGTCCTTGATCTTGATCTTGTCGGGCGCCAGCAGGCTCGGGTCGGCGGTGATGTCGTACGCGTCCACGGTGGTGGCGAGGTCCACCCCGTTGCGGTCGGTGATGGCGCCGCGTTCGGCGGCGAGTGTCACCGGGACGTAGCGGTTCTCGTTGGCCTTGGCCGCGTACGCCGCCGCGTCCACGCCCTGCACCTGCACGAGCCGGATCACGAAGGCCGCCATCACCAGCGTCAGCGCGAGGGCGATCAGCCGCAGGCGCGGGCGCGGGCTGACCGGCCGCAGCGGGCCGCCGGCCGGTCGTGGACGGCCCTGGGCGGCGGGGCGGCGGGCAGCGGCCGGGCG
>LIQL01000267.1 GCA_001418405.1 Streptomyces diastatochromogenes
TTGAGAACTGCACAGTGGACGCGAGCATCTGTGGCCAAGTTTTTAAGGGCGCACGGTGGATGCCTTGGCACCAGGAACCGATGAAGGACGTGGGAGGCCACGATAGGCCCCGGGGAGCTGTCAACCGAGCTTTGATCCGGGGGTGTCCGAATGGGGAAACCCGGCAGTCGTCATGGGCTGTCACCCGCTGCTGAACACATAGGCAGTGTGGAGGGAACGCGGGGAAGTGAAACATCTCAGTACCCGCAGGAAGAGAAAACAACCGTGATTCCGGGAGTAGTGGCGAGCGAAACTGGATGAGGCCAAACCAGTCACGTGTGATACCCGGCAGGGGTTGCGTGGTTGGGGTTGTGGGATCTCTCTTTTGCAGTCTGCCGGCTGTGAGGCGAGTCAGAAACCGTTGATGTAGGCGAAGGACATGCGAAAGGTCCGGCGTAGAGGGTAAGACCCCCGTAGCTGAAACATTAGCGGCTCGTTTGAGAGACACCCAAGTAGCACGGGGCCCGAGAAATCCCGTGTGAATCTGGCGGGACCACCCGTTAAGCCTAAATATTCCCTGGTGACCGATAGCGGATAGTACCGTGAGGGAATGGTGAAAAGTACCGCGGGAGCGGAGTGAAATAGTACCTGAAACCGTGTGCCTACAAGCCGTGGGAGCGTCGCGCAGAGAACTTGTTCTTTGCGTCGTGACTGCGTGCCTTTTGAAGAATGAGCCTGCGAGTTTGCGGTATGTTGCGAGGTTAACCCGTGTGGGGAAGCCGTAGCGAAAGCGAGTCCGAATAGGGCGTGGAGTAGCATGCTCAAGACCCGAAGCGGAGTGATCTAGCCATGGGCAGGTTGAAGCGGAGGTAAGACTTCGTGGAGGACCGAACCCACCAGGGTTGAAAACCTGGGGGATGACCTGTGGTTAGGGGTGAAAGGCCAATCAAACTCCGTGATAGCTGGTTCTCCCCGAAATGCATTTAGGTGCAGCGTCGTGTGTTTCTTGCCGGAGGTAGAGCACTGGATAGGCGATGGGCCCTACCGGGTTACTGACCTTAGCCAAACTCCGAATGCCGGTAAGTGAGAGCGCGGCAGTGAGACTGTGGGGGATAAGCTCCATGGTCGAGAGGGAAACAGCCCAGAGCATCGACTAAGGCCCCTAAGCGTGTGCTAAGTGGGAAAGGATGTGGAGTCGCAGAGACAACCAGGAGGTTGGCTTAGAAGCAGCCACCCTTGAAAGAGTGCGTAATAGCTCACTGGTCAAGTGATTCCGCGCCGACAATGTAGCGGGGCTCAAGTACACCGCCGAAGTCGTGTCATTGCGATATTACTCCTAACGGGGATCGTGATGGGTAGGGGAGCGTCGTGTGCCGGGTGAAGCAGCCGTGGAAACGAGTTGTGGACGGTTCACGAGTGAGAATGCAGGCATGAGTAGCGATACAAGAGTGGGAAACTCTTGCGCCGATTGACTAAGGGTTCCTGGGTCAAGCTGATCTGCCCAGGGTAAGTCGGGACCTAAGGCGAGGCCGACAGGCGTAGTCGATGGACAACCGGTTGATATTCCGGTACCCGCTTTGAAGCGCCCAATACTGAATCAGGCGATGCTAAGTCCGTGAAGCCGCCCTGATCTCTTCGGAGTTGAGGGGAGTGGTGGAGCCGACGGACCAGACTTGTAGTAGGTAAGCGATGGGGTGACGCAGGAAGGTAGTCCAGCCCGGGCGGTGGTTGTCCCGGGGTAAGGGTGTAGGCCGTGTGGTAGGTAAATCCGTCGCACGTTAAGGCTGAGACCTGATGCCGAGCCGATTGTGGTGAAGTGGATGATCCTATGCTGTCGAGAAAAGCCTCTAGTGAGTTTCAAGGCGGCCCGTACCCTAAACCGACTCAGGTGGTCAGGTAGAGAATACCGAGGCGTTCGGGTGAACTATGGTTAAGGAACTCGGCAAAATGCCCCCGTAACTTCGGGAGAAGGGGGGCCATTTCTGGTGAGGGAACTTGCTTCCTGAGCTGGGGGTGGCCGCAGAGACCAGCGAGAAGCGACTGTTTACTAAAAACACAGGTCCGTGCGAAGCCGTAAGGCGATGTATACGGACTGACGCCTGCCCGGTGCTGGAACGTTAAGGGGACCGGTTAGCTTGGATTCGTTCAGGCGAAGCTGAGAACTTAAGCGCCAGTAAACGGCGGTGGTAACTATAACCATCCTAAGGTAGCGAAATTCCTTGTCGGGTAAGTTCCGACCTGCACGAATGGCGTAACGACTTCTCGACTGTCTCAACCATAGGCCCGGTGAAATTGCATTACGAGTAAAGATGCTCGTTTCGCGCAGCAGGACGGAAAGACCCCGGGACCTTTACTATAGCTTGATATTGGTGTTCGGTTCGGCTTGTGTAGGATAGGTGGGAGACTGTGAAGCGCCAACGCCAGTTGGTGTGGAGTCGTTGTTGAAATACCACTCTGGTCGTGCTGGATGTCTAACCTGGGTCCGTGATCCGGATCAGGGACAGTGTCTGGTGGGTAGTTTAACTGGGGCGGTTGCCTCCTAAAGAGTAACGGAGGCGCCCAAAGGTTCCCTCAGCCTGGTTGGTAATCAGGTGTTGAGTGTAAGTGCACAAGGGAGCTTGACTGTGAGACTGACGGGTCGAGCAGGTACGAAAGTAGGGACTAGTGATCCGGCGGTGGCTTGTGGAAGCGCCGTCGCTCAACGGATAAAAGGTACCCCGGGGATAACAGGCTGATCTTCCCCAAGAGTCCATATCGACGGGATGGTTTGGCACCTCGATGTCGGCTCGTCGCATCCTGGGGCTGGAGTCGGTCCCAAGGGTTGGGCTGTTCGCCCATTAAAGCGGTACGCGAGCTGGGTTTAGAACGTCGTGAGACAGTTCGGTCCCTATCCGCTGTGCGCGTAGGAGTCTTGAGAAGGGCTGTCCCTAGTACGAGAGGACCGGGACGGACGAACCTCTGGTGTGCCAGTTGTTCTGCCAAGGGCATGGCTGGTTGGCTACGTTCGGAAAGGATAACCGCTGAAAGCATCTAAGCGGGAAGCCTGCTTCGAGATGAGGGCTCCCTCCTCCTTGAGAGGGTAAGGCT
>LIQL01000268.1 GCA_001418405.1 Streptomyces diastatochromogenes
CTGCCTCCTCCTTGAGAGGGTAAGGCTCCCAGTAGACGACTGGGTTGATAGGCCAGATATGGAAGCACTGTAAGGTGTGGAGTTGACTGGTACTAATAGGCCGAGGGCTTGTCCTCAGTTGCTCGCGTCCACTGTGTTGGTTCCCGGGTTGCGAACAGTCGCAGCATCGGTACACCAATTGATATCCCGCTATGCGGGGTAGAAATTAAACTTCTCTAATTGAAGAGTGTGCTTGTTCGCTAGAACCCGAATGGGTTTCGGTGGTTATAGCGTTAGGGAAACGCCCGGTTACATTTCGAACCCGGAAGCTAAGCCTTTCAGCGCCGATGGTACTGCAGGGGGGACCCTGTGGGAGAGTAGGACGCCGCCGAACTAATTTTTCAAGGACCCTTGGTCCCAGCGTTCAGCTGGGACCAAGGGTCCTTTTGCTTTGCCGGAGCGCGCCGAACGGATCGGTGCGTGAGAATGAATGCAGTACCGAAGACAGGAGTCACGTCGATGTCCACCAACTCTTCCGACGATCGCTCGGAGCGCCAGCCGAGGCGCGACGGCGGCGACCGTGGTGGTTTCCGGCGGGATGACCGGGGACCGCGGCGCGACGGCCGCGACACCCGGGACAGCCGTGACAACCGCGGGGGTGACCGTGGTGGGTTCCGGCGTGATGACCGTCGGGATGATCGCGGTGGTGACCGCGGTGGGTTCCGTCGTGACGATCGTGGCGGTGACCGTGGTGGCTTCCGCCGTGATGACCGTGGTGGCGAGCGTGGCGGCGACCGCGGTGGGTTCCGCCGTGACGACCGTGGCGGCGACCGTGCTGGGTTCCGCCGTGACGACCGTCGTGACGACCGCGGCGGTGACCGTGGTGGCTTCCGTCGGGATGATCGTGGCGGTGAGCGCGGTGGGTTCCGGCGTGATGAGCGGGATGACCGTGGTGGGTTCCGGCGGGATGACCGCGGGGGCGACCGTGGTGGGTTCCGTCGTGACGACCGTCGTGACGATCGCGGTGGTGACCGTGGTGGCTTCCGCCGTGACGACCGTGGTGGCGAGCGCGGCGGCGACCGCGGTGGGTTCCGCCGTGACGACCGTGGCGGCGACCGTGGTGGGTTCCGCCGTGATGACCGTCGTGACGACCGTGGCGGTGAGCGCGGTGGGTTCCGGCGTGATGACCGTCGGGATGATCGCGGTGGTGACCGTGGTGGCTTCCGTCGGGACGATCGTGGTGGTGAGCGCGGTGGGTTCCGGCGTGATGAGCGGGACGATCGCGGTGGGTTCCGGCGGGATGACCGCGGGGGCGACCGTGGTGGGTTCCGGCGTGACGACCGTCGGGATGATCGCGGTGGTGACCGTCCGCGGGGTCCGCGCAGGGATGACGAGCGCGGTGGCTTCCGTCGGGACGGTGAGCGCGGCGGGTTCCGTAGGGACGACGAGCGTGGTGGCTTCCGTCGGGATGATGACCGTGGCGGGTTCCGGCGGGACGACCGGGGGCCGCGGCGGGATGACCGGGGTGGGTTCCGGCGCGATGACGAGCGTGGGGCGCGTCGGCCGTACGGCGGTGGCCGGGGTCGGGACGACCGGCGGGACGACCGTCGTGACGACCGGCGGGACCGCGACCGGGAGCCGATCAAGCGGCTGCCGATTCCGGAGGACGTGACCGGCGACGAGATCGACAAGGCGGTGCGGCAGGAGCTCCTGAGCCTGCCGAAGACGCTGGCCGAGGACGTCGCCAAGAACCTGGTGATGGTCGCGCGGCTGCTCGACGAGGACCCGGAGCAGGCGTACGGCTACGCGCAGGTGGCGCTGCGGCTGGCGTCCCGCGTCGCGGCGGTGCGCGAGGCCGCCGGCTTCGCGGCGTACGCGGCCGCGAAGTACGCCGAGGCGCTGAAGGAGTTCCGGGCGGCGCGGCGGATGACCGGCAGTGCTGAGCTGTGGCCCGTCATGGCCGACTGCGAGCGCGGGCTCGGGCGGCCGGAGAAGGCGCTGGCGATGGCCGGCGAGCCCGAGGTGGGGAAGCTGGACCGGGCCGGTCAGGTCGAGATGCGCCTGGTCGCGGCCGGGGCCCGGCGGGACATGGGGCAGGCCGATGCCGCGGTCGTCACCCTGCAGAGCCCCGAGCTGGCGTCGAGCGCCGTGCATCCGTGGACGGCCCGGTTGCGGTACGCGTACGCGGACGCGCTGCTGGAGGTCGGGCGCGAGAGCGACGCGCGGGACTGGTTCGCCCGGGCGCTGGAGGCCGATCAGGCCGGTACCACCGATGCCTCGGACCGGCTGGCCGAGCTGGACGGGGTGCAGTTCACCGACGCCCTGGACGAGGACGAGGCCGCGGAGGATGTCGCGGAGGAGTCTGCGGACGAGGCCGCGGGTGCCGAGGACTCCGGCAAGGGAGCCGAGAAGGCCGAGTAGCGGTGCGGCCGGCGTAGCCGGCGGCGCGACACAGCAGTGAGAGGGGCGGGCCCGGTGGGCCCGCCCCTCTTCTCGTTGTGCGGGGTGGTGCGGATCAGGGGGCGTACGGGGCGATGGGGTTGCGGAGGGTGCCGATGAGCTGGAGGGCGCCGGCCGGGTCCTGGAGGTCGACCATCTGCTCGTTGTTGCGCAGCTGGAGCCGGTTGAGGCAGGAGAGGGCGAACTCGGGGACGAAGATGTCGTACTCGGCGAACTTGTCGGCGAGGTGGGGGTGGGCCGCCTGGTAGTCGCCGATGGTGGCGGCGACGGTGCGCCAGAAGGTGTCCTCGTCGAGGACGCCCAGGTCGGCGAGGGTGGCGCTGAGGAAGCGGAAGAAGCAGTCGAAGACGTCGGTGAAGACGGAGAGCAGCTTCTTGTCCTCGGGGACGTCGGCGCGGATGCGTTCGACGGCGGGCGGCAGGACGGCGGCGGCGGACATCACGGCGATCTCCTCGGCGATGTCCTTGAAGATCACGCGGGCCACCGCGCCGTCCTCGACGACCAGGATGGCGTTCTCGCCGTGCGGCATGAAGACCAGGTCGTAGGCGTAGAAGGCGTGCAGCACCGGGGTGAGGTAGCCGTCGAGGTAGCGGCGCAGCCAGGCTTCGGGGGCCAGGCCGGACTCCGCGATGAGGGCGGCGGCGAAGGAGTTGCCGTCGCGGTCGACGTGGAGGAGGGAGGCCATGGTGGCCAGCCGCTGGCCCGGCGCCAGGGTGGGGACCGGGCTCTCCCGCCAGAGGGCGGCGAGCATCTTGCGGTACGGGGAGCCCTTCTCGGTGGCGGCCTCGTACTGGCGGTGGTGGTAGCCGATGGCGGCGCGCTCGCGGATGATCGAGAAGCGGGCGGCCCGGAAGGTGTCGTCGGCGTCGATCAGGCGGGCCAGCCAGTCGTTGATGGCCGGCGTGGCCTCCATGTAGGACGCGGAGAGACCGCGCATGAAGCCCATGTTGAGCACCGAGAGGGCGGTCTTGACGTAGTGCTTCTCGGGGCTGGTGGTGTTGAAGAAGGTGCGGATGGACTGCTGGGCGAGGTACTGGTCGTCGCCGGGGCCCAGGCAGACCAGGCGGCGCTGGGCGACCTCGGCGGCGAAGGTGACGGACAGCTTGTTCCACCACTGCCAGGGGTGGGTGGGGAAGAAGTAGTAGGCGTCCGGGTCGAGGCCGAGGCCGGTGAGGGCGGCGGCGAAGCGGGCCCGGGTCGCGGCGGGCAACTCGGCCTCGATCAGGGTGGCGTAGTCGAGGTCGGCGCCGGCGGTGAAGGTGCTGTGGTCGCGGTGGGCGGCCAGCCAGATCAGCGTCAGCGGGGCGGCGGCCTCGGGGGCGTAGGCGTGGTATTCGTGGATGCCGAAGCCGAGGCGGCCGTTGTTGGCGACGAAGCAGGGGTGGCCCTCGGTCATGCCGGTCTCGACGGCCTGGAAGCCGGCGGTGGCGAGTTCCGCGGCGGTGTCGGCCTTGCCGGCGAGTTTGTAGGCGGTGCCGGAGAGGGTGGAGCTGATCTCCTCCAGGTAGACCGGGAGGACGGTCGGGGACAGTCCGAGCGAGGTGTGGAACTCGGTGATGAAGTCCAGTGCGTCCAGGGGGAGTTCGGTGTCTCCGCGGTGGCGGGTGATGCTCTCCGGGGCGATCTGCCAGTGGTCCAGGGCGTGTCTGCGGGCGGTGAAGCGGTAGGTGGTGGCCGCGTCGTCGCTGTGGACGGCGTAGTGGTCGGCGTCGGCCAGTGGCTCGGGCGTCAGGAGCCGCTCGTGGGTGAACTCGGCGAGTGCCTTGCGGACCAGGGCGCGGTTGGCGCGCGCCCACAGCTCGGGGGTGAGGTGCGCGACGGCGTCCTGGGCGGCCGGGTTCTCGATGGGGGCGGGCATCAGCGGTCTCCTCGGGTGGCCAGGAACTGTTCGCGGGTGCAGGTGCTGAGGTAGGCGTCCTTGGAGGGGAGCGAGACGGTCCGGACGACCTCGAAGCCGACGGCCTTGTTCAGGGCGTGGACGGCGGTGTTGCGGGTGTCGGGCTCGACGACCACGCGCTGGACGGCCGGGTCGGCGAAGAGGCCCTCCATGACGGTGGTGATGACGGCGTGCGTGAAGCCGTGCACGGGGGCGTCCGTCGGGGCGGTCAGGAAGTGCATGCCGATGTCGCCGGGCCGGGCGACGTGGATGCCGACCAGTTCGCGGTGGGCGGGGTCGTAGCGCTCCATGAGGAAGGCCGGGGTGCCGTTGTGCAGGCCGAGGAAGGCGTCGTGGTGCGGGTCGGCGTCGATCCGCGCGAACTCCTTCTCGACGGCGGGCAGGTCGCAGTCCTGCATCAGCCAGAAGACTGCCTTGGGGTGGGTGACCCAGGAGTGCAGGAGGGGGGCGTCGGCGGCGGGGTCGACGGGCCGCAGGGCGAACTCCCCCAGGGCGGGGTCGGTGCGGGTGAAGGCGGGGGTGCTCATGCGGATATCTCCATCGGGTCGTGCGGACCGGCCGGGGCGGCGAACTCCTGGAAGGCGATGGCCTTCTCGACCGGGTAGTACTCGCGGCCGAGCAGCTCGCGGATGATGCTGGAGTTGCGGTAGGCGGCCATGCCGAGGTCGGGGGTGACGAAGCCGTGGGTGTGCAGTTCGGCGTTCTGCACGTAGATGTCGTGGCCGGCGGTGTCGATGCTGTAGTTGCGGGCGACGTCGTAGCGGCCGGCGGCGTCCCAGGCGATGCGGTCGCGGACCGGCTCCAGGAACGCGGGGACGCGGTAGCGGTAGCCGGTGGCGAGGACGAGGCCCTGGGTGGTGAGGCTGAAGTCCCGGCCCTGTTCCTCCTGGCGCATGCCGAGGGTGTAGGTACGGGTGTCCTCGTCGTAACGGGCTTCCTGGAGGGCCGAGTTGGTCAGCAGGCGGGTGCGGACCGGGCCGGCCAGGCGCTTCTGGTAGAGCAGGTCGAAGATGTCGTTGATCAGCTCCGAGTCGATGCCCTTGTAGAGGTGCTTCTGGGTGGCGTTGAGGTGGTCGCGGGTGGCCGCGGGGAGGGCGTGGAAGTAGTCCACGTACTCCGGGGAGGTCATCTCCAGGGTGAGCTTGGTGTATTCGAGCGGGAAGAAGCGGGGGGAGCGGGTGGCCCAGGTCAGGTGGTAGTCGTGGGCGTCGATGTCCTGGAGGAGGTCGTAGTAGATCTCGGCGGCGCTCTGGCCGCTGCCGACGATGGTGATGCTGTCCTTGGCCTGGAGGGCGGGCTTGGCGTCCAGGTAGCCGGCGTTGTGCAGCGCGTCGCCGCCCAGGTCGCGGCAGGCGTCGGGCAGGTGCGGCGGGGTGCCGGTGCCCAGGACGAGCTTGCGGGCCCGGAAGGTGTGCCGTTCGCCCTGGTGGTCGGCGTGGACGAGGTAGAGCTCGGCGCGCTCGTCGTACTCGACGGTGGTGACCGTGTGGGAGAAGCGGACGGTGTCGAGCTTCCCGACGGCCCAGCGGCAGTAGTCGTTGAACTCGGCGCGCAGCGGATAGAAGTTCTCACGGATGTAGAAGGAGTACATCCGGCCCGATTCCTTCAGGTAGTTCAGGAAGGAGAAGGGCGAGGTGGGGTCGGCGAGGGTGACCAGGTCGGCCATGAACGGCACCTGGAGGTGGCTGCTCTCCAGCATCATGCCGGGGTGCCAGTCGAAGCCCAGGCGGTCGTCGAGGAAGAGTCCGTCGAGCTCGTCGATGGGGGCGGTCAGGCACGCCAGGCCGAGGTTGAACGGGCCGAGCCCGATGGCGAGGAAGTCGTAAGGGGCGTCGTGGGGGACGGTCACGGGTCTCTCTTCCGGAGATGGTCGGGCGGGGAGGTCAGCGGGCGCTGAGGGCCGGTGCGGTGCGGTCGGCCGCGGGCTGCTCGGCCAGGTAGCGACCGGCGTGCTCGGCGATCAGGTCGAGGACGATCGCGATGTCGTCGAGCGTGGTCTCCGGGTTGAGCAGGGTGAACTTGAGGTAGTGCCGGCCGTCCACCTTGGTGCCGGCGACGATCGCGTCGCCGGAGGCGAAGAGGGCGTCCCGGGCGTGCAGATTGACCCGGTCGGTGAGCTCGGGGTCCTGGGTGCCGCCGGGGAGGTAGCGGAAGACCAGGGTGCTCAGCTGGGGCTGGACGACGACCTCGAAGCGCGGGTCGTCGTGCAGGAGCTTCCAGGCGTCGGCGGCCCGGTCGACGACCTCGTCGAAGAGTTCGCCGATGCCCTGGGCGCCCATGGTGCGCAGCGTCAGCCAGAGTTTGAGGGCGTCGAAGCGGCGGGTGGTCTGGAGCGACTTGTCGACCTGGTTGGGGATCCGCTGCTCGACCATCCGGCGCGGGTTGAGGTAGTCCGCGTGGTAGGTGACGTGCCGCAGCGTGGCGCGGTCGCGGACCAGGACGGCGCTGGAACTGACCGGCTGGAAGAAGGACTTGTGGTAGTCGACGGTCACCGAGTCGGCGCGTTCGATGCCGGTGAGGAGGTCGCGGCGGCGGGAGACCAGCAGGCCGCAGCCGTAGGCGGCGTCCACGTGCATCCAGGCGCCGTGGCGGGCGGCCAGGTCGGCGATCTCGGGGAGCGGGTCGATGGAGCCGAAGTCGGTGGTGCCGGCGGTGGCGACGACCGCCATGGGTATCAGGCCGTCGCGCCGGCAGCGCTCCAGTTCGGCGGCGAGGGCGTCGGTGCGCATCCGCTTGGTGTCGTCGGCGGGGACGGCGATCACGGCCTCCGCGCCCAGGCCGAGCAGGGTCGCGGACTTGCGGATGCTGAAGTGGCTGCAGGCGGAGGTGAGGATGCGGAGCCGGGGGAGCAGGTCGGTGAGCCGGGTGTCCTCGGGGGAGCCGGTGCGGGCCAGTTCGCGGCGGCAGGTCTCGTCCCGGGCGAGCAGCATGGCCTGGAGGTTGGACTGGCTGCCGCCGCTGGTGAAGATGCCGTCGGCGGCTGCGCCGAGGCCGATCCGCTCGGCCGTCCAGTCGACCAGGCGTCGTTCGATGAGGGTGCCGCCGGCGCTCTGGTCCCAGGTGTCGAGGGAGGAGTTGACGGCCGAGAGCACCGCTTCGCCGACGAGTGCGGGGATCACCACGGGGCAGTTGAGGTGGGCGAGGTAGCGCGGGTGGTGGAAGTAGATCGCGTCCCGCAGGTAGACCTGCTCCAGTTCGTCCAGGGCGGCGGCCGGGTCGTGGAGCGGGGTGTCGAGGTCCACGGCGGCCACGGTGGGCGCCAGTTCGTCGACCGAGACGCCGGTGAAGGGGCGGTCGGTGGTGGCGATCCGTGCGCTGATCCGTGCGACGCCCTCGCTGACGGCGGCGCGGTAGCGGTCGGCGGTGTGGTTGTTGAGGAGATGGGTGCGGCTGTCGGCCGGGTCCTCGGCGGAGTGCGCGAGGAGACTCATGAAGGTGCCCTCCCTGGAGCGGGGTCAACTGCGTCCTGTGCAGGGTGCGGAGGTGTGCACAGGGGCAGGGGAACCCGCCCGGCGACGCAGTGAGGTAAGCCTAACCTAACTGTGCCGGTGGGTGGGGGCGGGGTCCTCGGTCCGGCCGGACCAGGGGGATTCCCGCGCCGCGAGGGCGCTGGGGCGGCTCAGCTCCCTTCGTCGTCGAGCGTGCGCAGCACCAGGCCGGTGGCCGGCTTGGGGCCGAACGAAGTGGACTTGCGGGGCATCGTCACGCCCTGCTCGGCGAGTTGACGGACCGTCTCCTCGGAGGTCGCGCGCATCAGGACGGCCGAGCCGCCGTGCCGGGCGGCCTGCGCCACCGCGGCCTCGGTGTGGTGCAGGTAGCCGATGTCCGACGGGTGGTCGGGGATCCGCCAGACCTCGTCCAACAGGACCGAGTGCAGCACCGTCGCGTCCAGGTGGCGCCACGCCGCCGGCCGGTCGGTGCGGATCGCCCGCTCCAGCAGGTCGGGATCGGGCCGGTCCAGGAGGTGGAAGGAGTCCGGGCCGCCGGAGAGCACGAAGGCGCTGCCCGGGGTCTCGGCCAGGGCCTCCAGGGCGGCGGGGAGTTCGCCGGGCAGCCGGCGGGCCCGGAAGGCACCGGCCACGTCCGCCAGCGCCTTGGCCGGCGGCAGGTGCGGCAGCACCCGGTGGATCGCCCGGACCTGGAGCGGATGGCGGGCGGTGTCCACCAGCAGCACCAGCCCGGACGCCCAGGGCGAGTCGGGGCCGGCCTCCGGCCGCTGCTCGTGGAGCCGCTGGTACGTCGCCCAGCGGTGGTGCCCGTCGGCGATCAGTGCCTGGCGGACGGCCAGGTCGGCGTCGACCGCGGCCAGCTCCGCGGGGTCGGTGACCGCCCACAGGCGGTGCGCGAAGCCGTCCTCGGTGGTGGTGGCGAGCAGCGGGGCGCGCCGGACGGTGCGCTCGATGACGCCGGTCGCGCCGTTCGCGGTGCCCGGCCCGCGGTACGACAGCAGCAGCGGCTCGAAGTTGGCCGCGGCGGCGCCCATCAGGGCGGCCCGGTCCTCGACCACCTCCGGGATGACGTCCTCGTGCGGCAGCACCGGGCCGTCCAGTCGGAGCGCGCCGATCAGTCCGCGCTGCAGGACGCCGCCGCCGCGCTGCTCGTAGACGTACAGCGCCGGCTCCGGGTCCGGGGTGAGGATGCCCTCCGCGCGCCAGCGGCGCAGGGTGTCGGCGGCCTGGCGGTGCCGGGTGGCCGGGTCCGCGGCCTGCGGAAGGATCAACCGCACGATGTTGTACGGATCGGAGGTCTCCAAGGCGCGGACCTCGTCCGGCCGCACGACGACGTCGTAGGGCGGGGAGGTGACCGCGGTGAGGCTGCTGACCCGGTCCGGGGCGTAGCGCAGGCCGCGGAACGGGAGGAGGCGGAGGCCGTCGGTACTGGTCATTGAAGAATGCTATGCCGGGAACGGGTGCGGGATGATCGGGGGAGCGGCCGTGAATCGGCCGGAAATTTCGGTGGCCGCGCGGCGGCGGACGGACCGGCCCGGAACGGGGCGGGCGGGGTCGTACCGGCGCGTGGACGGCCTGTGCGTACGGCACGTGGGAACGAGGAGCAGGACGGCATGGACGAGCGGATGCGCGCAGCGACGGACGGGCGCGAGCGGCACCGGCCCGACGGGTGCCGGCGGGCGCTGAACGAGGCGTACGACACGGCGCTGCTGGATCTGGACGGGGTGGTCTACGCCGGCGGGCGGGCCATCGAGCACGCCGTGGCGTCCCTGACCACGGCCCGCGAGGGCGGCATGCACCTCGCATACGTGACGAACAACGCGGCCCGCACCCCGCAGGCGGTCGCCGACCAACTGTCCGGATTCGGCCTTCCGACGACCGCCGAGGATGTGATCACGTCGGCGCAGGCGGTGGCCCGGCTGATCTCCGAGCAGGTGCCGGCCGGCTCCCGGGTGCTGACCATCGGGGGCGAGGGGCTGCGGGTGGCGCTGCGCGAGCGCGGGCTGGTGCCGGTGGCGTCGGCGGACGACGACCCGGCGGCCGTGGTGCAGGGCTACGACCCGACGTTGGACTGGGGGCGGCTGGCCGAGGCCGCGTACGCGGTGCAGCGCGGGGTGCCGTGGTTCGCGTCCAACACCGACCTGACCATCCCCAAGGAGCGCGGGATCGCGCCGGGCAACGGTGCGCTGGTGGAGGTGGTGCGGATCGCCGCCGGCGGGGCGCCGCAGGTCGCCGGCAAGCCGCAGCCGCCGATGCACCGCGAGACGGTGCTGCGGACCGGTGCCCGGCGGCCGTTGGTGATCGGGGACCGCCTCGACACCGACATCGAGGGCGCGTGGAACGGCGGGGTGGACTCGCTGCTGGTGCTCACCGGCGTCACCACGGCCGCCGCCCTGCTGGCCGCGCCGCCCGAGCACCGGCCGACGTACGTGGACGCGGACCTGCGCGGGGTGTTGCGCCCGCAGCCGGCGGTGACCGACGACGGCGCCGGCTTCCGCTGCGGCGGCTGGCGGGCCGGGACGGCCGGGGACGAACTGGTCCTGGACGGCGAGGGGACGCCGCTGGACGGGCTGCGGGCGCTGTGCGCGGCGGCCTGGACCGCGGCCGGCGCCGGGAGTTGTGCGGCGGACGCGTCCAAGGCGCTGCACCGCCTCGGCATGTGACGAGGCGCCCGTAGCCGTCGGGGGTAAGCCGGAGCGGTCCCGCTGCGCGGGGCGGCGGGCCGGCCGGCTCACTCCCGGCCGGCGGCGGCCGCCGCCGCGGTCAGCTCCGCGATCAGGTCCTCCTCGGTGGCACCGCGCCGCCAGTAGCCGGTGAACTTCACCGCGCGACGGTCGAAGCCGCGCTCCCCGACGAGGTGGCGGCGCACCGCCTTGACGCCGCCCGCCTCACCGGCGATCCAGGCGTACGGGGCGCCCGCGGGCAGGTCGGCGGCGCGCAGTGCGTCCAGCACGGGCGCACCCTGGCCGGCCGCCGCCGGGTCCCGGACGAGCCAGTTGACCTCGGCGTCGGCGAAGGTCGGCAGCGCCTGCCGGTCGCTCTCGTGCCCGACCTCGATCCAGACCTTGGCGACCGTGCCCGGGGAGAGCCAGGACAGGATGCCGGCGATGGCCGGGAGGGCGGTCTCGTCGCCGGTCAGCAGGATCCAGTCGGTGCCGGGCGGGGGCCGGAAGTCCACCCCGCCGTTGTCCTCGACGGCCGGCGCGAGGACGGTCAGCCGATCGCCGGCTCGGGCCCCGACCGCCCACCGGCTGGCCGGGCCGCCGCTGGCGGCGGCGGCCGGGTCGTCGGCGCCGTGCAGCGCGAAGTCCACGTCGAACTCGCTCGGGTCGGGGCGCTGTTCGCGGATCGTGTACGAGCGCATGATCGGGCGCTCGGTCGGGTCCTGGGCCCGCCAGGCGGTGTACCAGCCGTCGCCGGTGTCCGCGAAGACCGGTGCCGCCTGGTGGGCCTGCGGGAGGAACAGCTTGAAGCGCTGGTCCCGGCCGCCGGAGACCAACTCGTCCAGCCGTTCCCCGGTGAAGGTGATCCGGACCATGGACGGGCCGAGCCGTCGGGTGCGGGCGACCTGGACGTCGAAGAAGCGGAACGGCGCGGCGGTGGGGGCGGCGGTCGCGGTCATTCGGGAACCTCCCGGGACGGTGCGGGCTGGGGTGGGCGGTGCGGGCCCGCGGTGGGGCGGGCCCGGTGGTGCGTCAGGTGACCTTCTTGGCGCGCTCGATGGCCTGGGCGAGCTGCTCCATCAGCGGGGCGGCGCCGGCGTAGGAGAAGCGCGGCTCGCTGGACCAGGGGGTGATCTGGCCGGCCTTGACGGCGGGGAGCTTGTTCCAGGACGGCTTGGCGGCCAGGTCCTTGGGCTGGAGGGTGGCGGTCCGGTTGTCCAGCAGGAGCACGTCGGCCTGGTACTTGTCGGCGTTTTCCCAGCTGAGGCTCTCGAAGTAGCCGCCCTTGTCGACGTGGTCGGGGACGATCAGGTCCACGCCGAGGGACTTGAAGTAGATAAGGTCCGCGCTGATGCCGGGGTTGGAGGCGTAGAAGAGGTCGGCGCTGCCGGAGCAGGCCAGGACCTTGACGCGGTGGGCGGCGGCGGCCTTGCGCAGGCGCGCGGCGGCCCGTTCGAAGCGGGCCTTGGCGTCGGTGACCTTCTTGGCCTTCAGGTCCGCGCCGAGCGACGCGGCGAACTCGCCGTAGCGCGCGATGATCTGGTCGAGCGGCTTGCGGGACGCGGTGAGCGCCACGGTCTTGGCGAGCTTGGTGATCTTGTCCTTGCTGTCGTCCGGGACGTACCAGAGCGCGCCCGGCTCGTACATGTTGGTGACCAGCAGGTCGGGGGAGAGGCCCGCGTACTTCTCGACGTTGAACTGGTTGTAGCCGTTGCCGATGACGGTGACCTTCTTGACGTCGAGGTCGCCGGCCTGCGGGTCGGGCTTGCCGTTCGCCAACGTGGTCGGGCCGAAGACGCCGACGATCTGGTCGTCGACGCCGAAGTCGTGCAGCGCCGCGGCGGTGCCGGTGAACGCGACGATCCGGTGCGGCCGGTCGGGCAGCGCGACCTTCTGCCCGCGGTCGTCGGTGAACGACCAGGGCCCGCCTCCGCCCCCGCCGGTCGAGCCGCCTGACGCTCCGTTCCCCCCGCAGGCGGCGAGCAGGGCGCCGATGCCGACGGCGCCCCCCGCGGCCAGGACGCCGCGTCGGGACAGGGATACGCTTCGGGGGGTTCGCATGATGGTGGTGCTTCTCTCTGGAGGCGGAGTGCCCCCAACGGGCATGGTGGACGGGTCGCACCGGAAGAGCCGGTAGATCGACCGCTTGTGAGGGTAGGCTAACCTAACCAGCGTGTTGGTAGACAGTCCCCCCGTTGACAGTTCCCCCGACGCGGCGACGGCCCCCACCGCACCCGGGCGGCGGCCCGGTGTCCGTGCCGCGGGGTTGGGCGCGTCCCTCGTCCTCCTCGCCGCCGTCGCCGTCCTCGGCATCGCCGTCGGCGCCAAGCAGATCCCCCTCGACCAGGTGTGGCACGGCCTCTTCCACTACACCGGTTCCGACACCGACGTCGTCATCCGCGACGTCCGGCTCCCGCGCACCCTCCTCGGGGTGCTGGCCGGCGCCGCCCTCGGCCTCGCCGGCACCGTCATGCAGGCGCTCACCCGCAACCCGCTCGCCGACCCCGGCGTGCTCGGCATCAACGCCGGCGCCTCGGCCGCGGTGGTCTCCGCCATCAGCTTCCTCGGCGTCACCTCGCTCGCGGGCTACGTGTGGTTCGCCTTCGCCGGTGCCGCCGTGGTCTCCGTCGCGGTCTACGTCCTGGGCGGCACCCGCAGCGCCACCCCGGTCCGGCTCGCGCTGGCCGGCACCGCGCTGACCGCCGTCCTCACCGGCTACCTCAACGCCGTCAACCTCATGGACTCGGCGGCGTTGGACCGGATGCGCTTTTGGACGGTGGGTTCGCTGGCCACCGCGACCCTGCCCACGGTCACCCGGATCGCGCCGTTCCTGCTGGCCGGCGCGGCGCTCGCGCTGCTGCTCGCCCGCCCGTTGAACGCCGTCGCGCTCGGCGACGACCAGGCGCGTGCCCTGGGCGCCCGCCTGACCCGCACCCGGGTGCTCGCGATGGTCGCGGTGACCCTGCTGTGCGGCGGCGCGACCGCGGTCTGCGGCCCGATCGTCTATGTCGGGCTGATGGTGCCGCACGCGGTCCGCGCCCTGACCGGACCCGACCTGCGGTGGATCCTGCCGTACTCGGCGGTGCTCTCGCCGGTCCTGCTGGTCGGCGCGGACGTGCTCGGCCGCGTGGTGGCCCGGCCCGGCGAACTCCAGGTCGGCATCGTCACCGCCGTGGTCGGCGGCCCGGTCTTCATCTACCTCGTCCGACGCCGGCGGATGGCCCAACTGTGACGGGACGCAGGAAGGGTGCACGGAGCACCGCAACCGGCCCGCGGACGCGGACGCGGACGAACGAGGAGGAGCAGCAGTGAACGCCACGGTCAAGCCCGGCCCGACGGACGGGGCGGGCCCGCGGGACCAGCCGCCGCCCGGCCGGCGCCGGGCCCGCACGCTACGGACCGCCGGCGGCCTCTCGATCCGCCTGGACCTGCGCGCCGTCCTGGCCGGCACGCTGCTGCTGGCCGCCGCACTGGCCGCGGCCGTCGCCCTGATCGGCTCCGGCGACTACCCGATGACGCCGTCGCAGGTGCTGACCACCCTGACCGGGGGCGGCACCACCGGCCAGCAGTTCATCGTGCACGACCTGCGGCTGCCGCGGGTCCTGGTGGGACTGCTGGTCGGCGCGGCCTTCGGTCTCGCCGGCGCGGTCTTCCAGACCGTCTCCCGCAACCCGCTGGGCAGTCCCGACGTCCTCGGCCTCTCCCAGGGGTCGTCGGTCGGCGCGCTGATCGTCCTGGTGTGGTGCCACGGCGGGACGTTCGCGGTGGCCGGCGGCGCCGTCGTCGGCGGGCTGCTCACCGGCCTCGTCATCTTCGCGCTCGCCTGGCAACGCGGCATCCACGGCTACCGCTTCGTCCTCGTCGGCGTGGGCGTCGCCGCCATGCTCTACGCCGTCGTGCTGTACCTGCTGACGAAGGCCACCATCTACGACGCGGCCCGGGCCACCACCTGGATGACCGGTTCGCTCAGCGGCCGCGACTGGAGCCAGGTCTGGCCGACGGCCGCGGTCTGCGCGGTGCTGGTCCC
>LIQL01000269.1 GCA_001418405.1 Streptomyces diastatochromogenes
ACACGCCCCGGGAGGCGGCCGCCCTCGCCGAGGCCGCCCTCGCCGACACCCTGCACACCGTGTCCCGGACCCCCGCCCGACGGCGCGTACTGGTCCTCGACGGCCGCCTCCCGGGGCGTGTAGGGCGGGGTGAGCCGGGTCTTGACCCGGCCCGGCACGGGTTCCTTCGCGATGACCAGGAGGGTGGCCGGTCCCGGTCCCGGCACCGGGAGCCGGGCGCTCATCGTCCGGCTCCGGGCGCGTGCGCGGTCCCCGCGGGGACGGTGGGCGGCGGCTCGGCGAGCACCCCGCGCATGTCGCGGACCGCCTGCCAGGTGCCGCGCCAGGTGCCGGTGACCTTCGAGCGCCCGGTGCGCGGGTGGTAGGGCACGTCTTCCTCGCGCACCCGCCAGCCGGCGTCCGCGGCCCGGACCACCATCTGCAACGGGTAGCCGGACCGCCGGTCGGTCAGGGCGAGGGCGAGCAGTGCCTCGCGGCGGGCGGCGCGCATCGGTCCGAGGTCGTGCAGGCGCAGTCCGGTGCGCCGCCGGACCAGTCGCGCCAACTCCACGTTGGCGAGGCGGGCGTGGAGCGGCCAGGCGCGGGACGTGGTGGGTCGGCGGCGGCCCAGGACCAGGTCGGCGGAGCCGTCGAGGACCGGAGCGGCGATCCCGGGCAGGAGTCCGGGGTCGAGGGAGGCGTCGCAGTCGCAGAAGCAGACGACGTCGGCGGTCGCGGCGGTCAGGCCGGCGTGGCAGGCGGCGCCGAAGCCGCGGCGCGACTCGTGGACGACGTGGGCGCCGAGGCGTCGGGCGATGTCCGCGGAGGCGTCGGTGGAACCGTTGTCGACGACGATCGCGCGCCAGCCCGGCGGGATCCGGTCCAGCACCCACGGCAGGGCCGCGGCCTCGTCGAGGCAGGGCAGTACGACGTCCACCGGCGGACGGGAGGGGGAGGGCTCGTTCACCGCACTCACCCTACGAGCCCAAAGGGCGCGAAAGGGACTTTGCGTCCTTACGGTTCGCTGACGTCGCGGCATCGGACGGGCCGCCCGCGCGCAGTGGCGCCGCCGCGAACTCCGCCATGCCCGCCGCGAACGCGACCCGCGGCCGCCAGTCGAGTTCGGTGCGCAGCCGGTGCGCGGAGGCGGTGATGTGGCGGACGTCGCCGAGCCGGTACTCCCCCGTGACGACCGGCGTCGGTCCGCCGTGGGCGTCGGCCAGCGCGGCGGCCATCTCCCCGACCGTGTGCGGCTCGTCGCTGCCGACGTTGTACGCCCGCACCTCGCCTGGCGGCAGCCCGTCGATGCCGGTCAGGGCCGCGAGGTTGGCCGCGGCGACGTCCCGCACGTGCACGAAGTCCCGGCGCTGCCCGCCGTCCTCGAACACCCGGGGCGCGGCGCCGTTCGCCAGTGCGGAGCGGAACAGCGAGGCGACGCCCGCGTAGGGCGTGTCGCGCGGCATCCCGGGCCCGTACACGTTGTGGTAGCGAAGGGCCGCGGCCCGCCCGCCGGTCGCCCGGGCCCACGCGGCGGCCAGGTGCTCCTGGGCGAGTTTCGTGCTGGCGTAGACGTTGCGGGGGTCGGTCGGTGCGTCCTCGTCCACCAGGCCGGGGGCGAGGGGTTCGCCGCACGTCGGGCAGGGCGGTTCGAAGCGGCCCGCCTCCAGGTCCGCGACCCGACGCGGCCCGGGCCGCACGACGCCGTGCCGGGGACAGGCGTAGCGGCCCTCCCCGTAGACCACCATGGAGCTGGCCAGCACCAGGCGGCGCACGCCGGCCGCGGCCATCTCGGCCAACAGGACGGCGGTGCCCAGGTCGTTGCACCCGACGTAGGCGGGGGCGTCCGCGAAGTCCTTGCCGAGCCCGACCATCGCGGCCTGGTGGCAGACGGCGTCGACGCCGCGCAGCGCACCGGCGACGGCCTCCTCGTCGCGGACGTCGGCATGCCGCCAGTCCACTCCGTCGGGCAGGGACGGTGCGGTTGGGTGGGCGGCGGGCAGGAGGGCGTCGAGCACGCGCACGGCGTGCCCGGCCCCGGTGAGCGCGGTGACGAGGTGCGAGCCGATGAAGCCCGCACCTCCGGTGACCAGGATCAGCATGTCCCGACCGTACGGCCGCCCGCCCGGCCGCGGGCCGCACCGCGGCGGGACGTCAGACTTCCGTCATCCTTCCGCGCCCCGGCGGTGCCACCGCATGACGATCTCGCGTTGGAAGGTGACGTAGCCGGCGCGTGCGAACGCGTTCGCCATCGGGGCGTTGCCGAGGTCGGTCGACGCCCGGATGCGGGGCACGCCCTGCCCGGCGAGGATGCGGGTGCCTTCCGCGAGGAGGTCGTCGGCGTAGCCGTTGCCGCGGTGCGCGGGCAGCACGCCGAGGTAGGCGATGATCGCGTTGTAGTCGTTGCGCGCGGGGATCACGAATCCCACCGGGGTGCCGTCGGGCCGGGTCGCGACGCGCCACCACTCCCGGGGGCTGGCGTACCGGGCGAGTTCCTTCTCGTAGTGCGCGACCGCCGCCGCCCGGTCGGACATCCGGGTCAGATCGTCGCGGCTGTGCGCGTCCAACGTGCCGTCCAGGGCGGCGGTCATCAGGTCCAGCAGTTCCGCGTCGTCGTCGACCGGCCGGAAGGCGAGGCGGCCGGCGGGCCGGGCCGCGGTGGCACCCGGTCGCCACTCCAGGCGGAGGCGCTCCACGAACGGCCGGGCACCGGTGCGTTCGACGATCCGCATGCGGTCCTCGACCGCCTGCCGGGTGGCTGGCCCGTCGCGCCAGTCGTCCGGGACGAAGCGGCTGTACCGGGGCGGCTCGCCCCCCTCGGGGAGGGCGGTGGCCATCGCGGTCCGCAGCAGGCGGACCCCGACGTCCACCCGGTCGGGAGCCGTCAGCGCGTCGTCGACGTCGAGGACGTCCAGCAGCAAGGGGGCGTCCGCGCCCGCCCGGCCCCACCAGGCGGCCCGGCCCAGTAGGCGGTTGCCCCGCAGCGCGACCCACATCCGTGCGGGCCGCCTGCGCCCCTGTGCGAGGTCGTCGGCGATTTCTTCGTTGAGGACGTAGGGGAGTTGGTTGAAGAGGTCGACTTCCTGGTCGCCGGTGAGGGGACGCAGGGTCAGGTCGTTCGGGTTCACGGTCGGTGCACGCTCCGGTGGAGGTGCCCGCCGGCCCGTTCCGGAATCAGCGGTGGTCCGCGTTCCGGCGTCGGGACGGGACGGGCACGAGGGACTTGGGCGACATGGGCTGAGCCCTCCTCTCACGGTCGTGGTCGGTGTGCCGATGCGGCGGTCGCGGCCACAAGGACTACCCGGGCGTGGCTCCCGGCCGCAACTGCTTTTGTCCGCACGCGCGGTGACCCGGGCCGCGTCGTCGCGGCGACGCGCCGTTCGTGACGCGGCTCGTGCGCACGACGGGCACCGAGCGGGGGAATAATCACCCTCCCGTGCGCCCCGCAACGCCCCGCCCACCGTGGAACACCTCACCGAAGGACGGCCGCCGTGCAGATCACCCGCATCGAGACCTTCCTCGCCCCACCGCGGTGGACGTTCGTCCGGGTGGAGACCGACGCGGGCGTCGTCGGTTGGGGCGAACCGGTCGTCGAGGGCCGCGCCGAACCCGTCCGGGCGGCGGTCGACGTGCTGGCCGAGTACCTCGTCGGCACCGACCCGATGCGTATCGAGGACCACTGGCAGGTGATGACCAAGGGCGGCTTCTACCGCGGCGGCCCGGTGCTGTCCTCCGCGGTCGCCGGCCTGGACCAGGCACTGTGGGACATCAAGGGCAAGCACTACGCCGTGCCCGTGCACCAGTTGCTCGGGGGCCCGGTGCGCGACCGGGTCCGCGCCTACGCCTGGGTCGGCGGCGACGATCCGGCCGAGGTGCGCGACGCGGTCACCGCGCAGCTGGAGGCGGGCTTCACCGCCGTCAAGATGAACGGCTGCGGCAGGATGACGCCGGTCGCCTCCCGCGCCGAGGTCCGCACCGTGCTGCGGCGCGCCGAGACGGCTCGCCAGGTCCTCGGCGACGCACACGACTTCGGCCTGGACTTCCACGGCCGGGTCTCCCCCGCCAACGCCCGCCGCCTGCTGCCGCTGCTCGCCGAATACGCCCCGATGTTCGTCGAGGAACCGGTGCTCCCGGACCACGCGCACGTACTCCCGGACCTGGTGAACGCCTCCCCCGTCCCCCTCGCACTGGGTGAACGCCTCTACTCCCGCCGGGAGTTCCTCGCCCCCTTGCACGCCGGGGTCGCCGTCCTCCAGCCCGACGTCTCGCACGCCGGCGGTATCTCCGAACTGCGCCGGATCGCGGCCCTGGCCGAGACCTACGGCGCGCAGCTCGCCCCGCACTGCCCGCTGGGCCCGATCGCCCTGGCCGCCTGCCTCCAACTCGCCTTCACCACGCCCAACTTCCTGATCCAGGAACAGAGCATCGGCATCCACTACAACCGGGGCGCCGAACTCCTCGACTACGTCGTCGACCCGGAACCGTTCCGCTTCGACCGCGGCGCCCTCCTGCGCACCGAGCGTCCGGGGCTCGGCATCGACGTCGACGAGGCGGCGGTGCGGGCCGCCGACCGCAGGGGGCACGCCTGGCGCAACCCGGTCTGGCGGCACCAGGACGGCTCGTTCGCCGAGTGGTGACCGGCCGCGCGCCGACCGTCCGGGCCACCCGCCGGCGCGGCGGAAATAGAGTGCGGGCAACGAGAGAGACCGGAGGCACGACATGAATGCCGACCAGCCCGCGACGCCGCACGGGGGCGCCGGTGCGGCGCGCGGACCGCGCCCGGGGCCCGTGCTGACATTCGGCGAGACGATGGTGGCCCTGCGCGGCAGCGGTCCTCTGAAACTGGGCGGCACCATGGCGGTGTCCGTGGCCGGGGCGGAGAGCAACGTCGCGATCGGCCTGGCCCGGCTCGGGCACGCCGTGCGCTGGGCCGGCTCCGTCGGCGACGACGAGGCCGGGAGCCTGGTCCTGCGCACCCTGCGCGCCGAAGCGGTGGACGTCTCCGCCGCCACGGTGGACGCCGGAGCGCCGACCGGCCTGCTGCTCTTCGAGCCCCGCCTCCCGCAGGCGACCCGTGTGCACTACTACCGCACCGGTTCCGCGGGTTCCCGGCTCTCCCCGGAGAGCGTGGAGCGGGCCTTCGCCACCGCCCCGCCGCGGCTGGTGCATCTCACCGGCATCACCCCCGCACTCGGCCCTGGCCCCCGCGCCGCCGCCGAGCGGGCGCTGCGCCTGGCGCGCGAGCACGGCTGCGTCGTCTGCCTCGACGTCAACTTCCGTTCCCGGCTGTGGAGCGAGGCCGCGGCCAGTGAGGTGCTGCGCGCCTGGGCCCCGCAGGTGGACGTCCTGATCGCGTCCGACGACGAACTGCCGCTGGCCCTGCCCGAAGGCGCCGGCGCCGACGGCTCGGCGCGGGCGGAGTTGCTGCTGGGGTCGGGCGTCGCGGAGGTCGTGGTGAAGCTCGGTGCGGACGGCGCGCTGGTCCGCACTGCGGACGGGCAGGTGCACCGGCCGGCGCGCCCGGTGCGCGCGGTGGACCCGGTGGGCGCCGGTGACGCCTTCGTCGCCGGCTACCTCTCCGCGCTCCTGGACGGCGAGGGCCCGACGGCGTGCCTGGACCGGGGCGTCACCACCGGCGCGTTCGCCGTCGCCGCCCACGGCGACTGGGAGGGCGCCCCGACCCGCGACGAACTGCCGCTGCTGGCAACGGAGTCGGGCACCGTGCTGCGGTGAGGTGCCCGCCCGGTCCGCCCGCCCGCCCGAGGGACCGCGGTGGGACGGGTCGGGCACCGGTGGGTCAGAAGTCGCCCCGTACGACGGCGTGCAGATGCTCGTCGTGCCATCCGTCGGCGTGCAGCAGCGCGCTGCGCATGGTGCCTTCGTAGGAGAACCCGGCCTTGGCCGCGACCCGGCAGGAGGCCGGGTTGGCCACCGAGTGGCACAGCCGGAGCCGGTGCAGACCGAGGTCGTCCAGGGCCCACCGGCTCACCCGCCGGGCGGCTTCGGCCACCACCCCACCGCCCCGGGCCGTGGGCAGGACCCAGTACAGGATCTCCGCGCTGCCGCCCGCCAGGTCGATGTCGCCCCAGCCGATGAGCCCGTCGGCTTCGCCGTCCGGCCGCGCGATGGCCCAGATCGCGCTCGCTTCCGACGCCCAACGGCGGTGCATGCCGTCGATCCGCCGGCGGGCGTCCTCGGCCGTGGCCACCAGCAGGCGGTTCCACTGACGGATGGCCGGATCCTGACTGGCCGTCACCAGAACGTCGGCGTCGCCGTGCCGCCAGGGCCGCAGGGCCCGGCCCGCCGACAGGGCGAGCACGGGTTGCTCACTGCGGGCCATCCGCCCTGCGGGCACGGCGCCCGGCGGTGCGTCGGGCGGGCCGGCGGGGATCTCCTCGGGCTGGGGCGAGTTGGAGGTCATCGCGGCATCGTGCCACGACCCGGCAACGCCGCGAGGTGCCGTGCCAGTCTCCGCGGACCCGGCCATGCCCCCTCGGAGCGAATTACATCGGTGTTCGCCGTGCGAGCCGCGGAAAAGCGGTCAGACTCCCCACGGACGGTCTGCCGGGGCACCGCCCCGGCAGACCCGTCACACTGCCCCGCGCTTCCCGCCTGACGCCCCGTACCGCGGGGCGACCTCGCATGACGGAGATCGCATGACGGAGACCGAACGGACCGCCCCTGCACCGCGGGCGGCATTCCGCGCCACGGCCTTCGCCCGAGACGGGCGCTGGCACTTGGAGATATCCAGCCTCGACAGCGAACCCGACACCGGCGACACCGAGGCCGTACTGGTCACACTGCGGCCCACCGGGGACGCCCAGGACGGCACCCGGTTCCCCGCCGACGGCCTGCGCGAGCAGTTGCGGCGCAACGGCTTCGTCCTCGACGATCCGGACGCCGGCACCGGCGGCTGGATGCGGGTGGACGACGAGGAGCGCTACACCGCGATGTGCCGCCCCACCACGAGAGCGGTGTGACGGTGCGGGCGGCGCCGCGAGGGCCTCACCTCACGACCAGGTCGTGGTGCCGGCGGACGAACTCCCCCACGGATTCCGGTGGCCGCCCGATCACCCGCTCGACGCCGTCCGTGAGGCGGTCGTACCGGTTCTCCGCGTGGAGCCGCGCCATGGTGGAGATGTGCTGGAAGACGTGGTCCGGCAGCCCCAGCGGGGCGAGGTCGTGGGCGATCCACTCGTCCAGCGGGACGTCGGTGTGGCCGACCGGTCGGCCGAGCGCGGCGGAGACCTCCGCCGCCATGGCGGTGAGGTCGATCGAGCGGGGTCCGGTCAACTCGTAGGTCCGGCCGACGTGCGGAGCCGGGTCGGCCAGGACCTCCGCGACCACCGCGGCGACGTCGGCGGCGGCCACGGGCGAGGTCTTCGCCCGGCCGAAGGGCAGTCTGATGGCGCCGCCGTCGGCGACCGAGGACAGGCCCAACCGGAAGAGCGGGTTCTCCAGGAACACGGTGGGTCTGATCTCCACTACCGGCAGACCCGACCAATCCAGGAGTTGCTCGACCAGCCACTGCTGTCGGTGCTGGTGCGATTCGGTCGTACTGGTGAGGTCCATCTCGGAGACCGTCAACTGCGACATGTTCACCAGCACTTCCAGGTGTCCCGCGGCGCGGGCGACGGCCGCCGTCGCCACCGCGGCCTCCAGGTACTGGTCCGACACCGCCATCCCGAAGTACATCCGCTCGCAGCCCGCCAGCGCCGCGGCGACGTCCGCCGTCCGCGTCAGGTCGCCGACGACCACCTCGGCGCCCGTGCCGCGCAGCTGCCGCGCGCGGTCGTCCTCCCGGTGCACCATGGCCCGGACGGCCAGGCCGCGCCGCCTGAGGTCCTCGACCACGGACCGTCCGACGGCGCCGACGCTGCCCGCGGCACCGGTCACCAGGATCGGCTTCCCCTTCGCCTCCGGGTTGCGGCTCATAGCGGCAGCGTCCCGCGCACCCCCGGACGACGCAACCCGAACCGGCCGCGGCACCAGGCGCATCGGTGCGCGCACGGTCGGTCAGGACTCGGGGCGCGGTGGAGGCACGGCGTCGTAGCGGCGCAACGCACCGAAGCGCAACGTCCCGTCGCGTGGCCGCCCGACGACCAGAACGCGCCACTTGCCACCGACCGCCCCGAGGACCCGCAACACCTCCCGACACTCCACCCCTCCCCCGCAATGCCCGACGGCGACGGCACGCGTTGCTTGCGCGCGGGTGGGGCGGGCGCGCCCCGGCCGAGGCCGAGTCACCAGGCAACCGGATAACGGACCGGATGGCCTCCTATGCGGCCCGGCAGCAGGCCGATCGCCACGAGCAGCACGGTGGCGAGTGCGAGCAGCGGGAGGAACGGGACCGGGTGCGGGGCCTGGAGCACCACGATGACCGACGTGGCGGCGGCCGGGGAGTGGGAGAGGTGGGTGAGCATCATCGCGCCCAGTGACAGGCTGGCGGCCACCGCGGCGCCCCAGCCGGTGCTGCCGGTCACGGCGAGGGTGCCGAAGCCGATCGCCGCGGACAGCAACTGGCCACCGATCAGGTTGCGCGGTTGGGAGATCGGCAGCCCTGGCGCACCGTGCACCAGGGCCGCGCTGGCCGCCAGGGGCGGGATCAGCAGCGGCTCGTGCAGCAGCACGCCGACCCCGACCAGGAGGAGCAGGGCCCCCAGGGCGAAGGCCGTGGCCCGCAACGCGTGCAACGGGTGCGGCCCAGGGGTGGCGGGGGACGGTGGTACGGACATGCAGGAACTCCAGGCAGGCAGGTGCGGCCCGCAGATCATAAACAAACTGTTGATTGAAGTGTGAACGTACTTGCGGGGGGCCTCACCGCGCGCACGCTCCGGCTGCGCCGCACCGCCCAGCGCGCCCGGCCCCTCGGTCGCCACCTGGGAGAACGGTATAAAAGCGGTATGGTGCGACAAGCTCAGAGCGGCGACCCCCGACCACCCGCCAACCGACCGGCGGACGACCTGCACGAGACCGTGGAGGAGGTCGCGGCCGCCGTCATGACGGCCTCCCGGCTGTTCGTCGCGCTCTCCGCGCGGGCGCTGGCCGAGACGGAGCCGGCACTGACCCTGCCGCAGCTGCGCACCCTGGTGGTCCTGCACGGCGAGGGCCCGGTCAAGCTCGCCGCGCTCGCCTCCGGGCTGGACGTGAACCCCTCCACGGCGATGCGGATGGTTGACAGGTTGGAGGCCCGCGGCCTCGTGGACCGCCAGATGAACCCCGACAACCGCCGCGAAGTCATCCTGGCCCTCAAACCGCACGGCCGGCGCCTGGTCGAGCAGGTCCTGGCCCACCGCCACCAGGAGATCCAGACCATCGTCGCCAGTCTCCCCGCCGAACGGCGCGCCGAGTTGGTGCGGGGCCTGCGCGCCCTGACCGACGCGGCCGGCGAGCCGACCGCCGATTCACTGACCGACCCGTACTGAACGGCGCGGCAGCGTCGGCCCGACCGGGCGCGTTGGCGTTACGGCCGGACCGGCGGATCCGGGAGTGCTGACGGGGCCCGCGCCGCGCCGCAGGCCCCGTCGGCCTCAGGTGGGGACGGCGTCCGGCGCACGCCGACGGTTGCCCGGCAGGAGTCGTTGCCGGTGGTGTTCTTCCGTCAGGTCGTGCCGTCGCGCGTGGAGCAGGTGATGGAGGTTGAGCGTGCCCACCACGCGCGCGTCGGGGCCGTGACTGACGACCGGAGCCCGGGTGACGTCGTGCTCGGCGAAGAGGTAGGCGGCGCGGCGCAGGGTGTCGTCGGGCCGGAGGGTGACCACCGTGGCCCCGCGGTCGTCCGGCACCGCACCGCCCCCGAGGAGGTCGGCTTCCGTGGCGGGTGCCTGGCGGTCGGGGTTGCGGTCCATGACCTCTTCGACGAAGAAGGTCTCCAGTGGGTCGGTGGAGTACTCCCTGGTGAGGTGCAGACCGCGCCGGGCGATCTTCTCGGTGAGCACCGAGCGCTTGAGCAGCAGCGCCGACAGTGCGTAGGCGGCGGTGGACGAGATCAGCAGCGGCAGCACCGCGCCCCAGGCATGGGTGAGTTCGAGGGTGAAGACCACGCCGGTCAACGGTGACCGCATCACGCCGCCCACCACCGCGGCCAGTCCCATCATCGCCCAGAAGCCCGGGATGACGTGCGGGAAGACCAGGCCCTCCGCCGCGCCGACCGCGCCGCCGATCATGAAGACCGGAGCGAGCACCCCGCCGGAGGTGCCCGAGCCGAGCGAGAGCGACCAGATCAGGGTCTTGACGACGAGGATCCCGACGATGAGCGACACCGTGGCGCGACCGGTCAGCAACTGCTGGATGACGTCGTAGCCGACGCCGAGCGCACGCGGCTCGACCAGTCCGCCCAGGCCGATGACCAGTCCGCCGATGGCGGGCCACCACATCCAGTGGAAGGGCAGCCGGGCGAAGCCGTCCTCGGCCCGGTACACCAGCCACGTCGCGGCCACCGCCAGGGCGCCGCCGAGCAGCCCGGCCAGGACGCAGAGCACGTCGACCGTCGGGGCGACGTGCAGGCCGGCGGCGGAGACCGGGAAGATCGGCGCCGTCCCCAACAGGAAGCCGCGCACCACGGTGCTGACCCCGACCGCCGCGACGACCGGCACGAAGCTGCGCGGGCGCCATTCGAAGAGCAGCAGTTCCACGGCGAGCAGTACGGCCGCCAGCGGTGAGTTGAAGGTGGCCGCCATGCCGGCCGCCGCTCCGGAGACCAGTAGCGTCTTGCGTTCGTCGGCGCTGAGCCGCAGGGCCTGTGCCAGGATCGAGCCGATCGCGCCGCCGGTCATGATGATCGGCCCCTCGGCGCCGAACGGGCCGCCGGTGCCGATGCTGATCGCCGCCGACACCGGCTTGAGCACCGCGACCCGCGGGGCGACCCGACTGCCGCCGGTCAGGATCGCCTCGATCGCCTCCGGCATGCCGTGCCCGCGGATCTTCTCCGATCCGTAGCGGGCCATCGCGCCGATCACCAGACCGCCGAGGACCGGCGCGCCCAGCACCAGCCACCACGGCCGGTGTTCCAGGCCCGGTGCGACCAACGAGGTCGACCAGCGCTGGTAGAACACCGCGTTGGTGACCAGGCCGATCAACCGCAACAGGGCCAGCGCCGCCACCGCCCCGGCGCCGCCCACCAGCAGCGCCCAGCCGCAGATCACCAGCATTCTCGGCTGGACGGTGAAGTCGCCGAGGTGGGCACCCCGGTGCCCGGCCGTCCCCTTGCGCGTCCCGCTCACCGCAGCGCCCCGCCCCGTCGCAGAGGGCCGGCGCACCGTGCTCGCCCGCCCGGCCATGGACTCGCTTGTATGTTTTCCATACCGGAAGTATTGCAGTGTGCAAAAGTTGCCGACAGGTGGTGTCCAGCACTCGGACGGGCCGGTGGTTGGCTCCCGGGAGCGGGCGCCGCGCGACCGTGCGCCTCAGTGCGCCGCACGCACCTCCCCACAGGCGTTCCCACGGCCGACCGACCGGGACCCGTCACGCCAGGCACCCCAAGCCCGGCCGCGCACCTCAGTGCACGCTGCGCTTCACTTCCGCCTGCGGCGTGGGCGCCATCGCGAAGTGGCACGTCAGGCAGGTGAGTTCACGGGCCGGCCGGGCAAGCGTCGACTGGCCGACGCCGGCGAGCCGGTGCCCCGGCTCCAGAGCGACGTGACAGTGCCGGAGACAGACACCGACACCACAGTGATGACACACACCCACCGCGTCGACGACCTCTTCGGCCCACGCGCAGTCGAAGCACTTCATGAGACTCACCCGCCTCCCGTGCGCCCGCCCGGACCCATTCTATCGACAGGAAAATATTGCAGTGAACAACGTTCTAGGGCTGCGCCCCGTGCCGCCGGGCGGCCGGAGCCCGGCGTCCGGGAGCGCGTCGCCGCGCGGTGACGAACGGAGCGGCGGACAGGAGCACCACACCCCCGGCCGCCCACAGCAGCTCCGCGCTCCGCGCCAGACATGCCGCGACGAGCAGCGCGGCACCCACCGCCACCGCCGCATAGGCCATGGCGACACCGGCCCGGCGCCGCACGGCCGCCAAGGGCCGGCGACGCCGCCGCGGCGCACCTCCGAAGGTGCTCAGCAGCAGGGCCAGGTCGGGGTCGTCCGCCAGGAAGTACTCCTCGATCTGGGCGAGAACCCGCCGGTCACGCATGGGGAGATCCATGACCGCCTCCTCCCGGAGCAGTGCGCCTACCCGCCCCCGGCTACGTGGTGGACTCCCGTGGCGCCCCGGTCGCCATCGCGAGACGGGTGGCGGCCAGGCCGAGGGCCAGGGTCACGGCGCCGATCCAGACGTTGTTCCAGATCAGTCCGGCCGTGGGGCGGTGGCCCGCGGTCACGACCCAGGGCGAGATGATCATCCAGACACCGATCACCGCGCAGGTCCAGCTCAGCCGGTACATGCGCTCCGGCGAGCGGGTCAGTCCGAGACCGATCACGGTCAGCACGAGGCCGATGATGAGGTTGTTCACCGCCAGTTCGGGGCTGGTGAGCCGGAAGTGCACCACCCAGGGCGAGATCGCCGTATACATGCCGGCGAGGAGGACCAGTCCGTCGAGGGCGGTCGCCTGGCGTCCGGAGAGCAGGCGGGCGTAGCGCTCCCGCATCTCGGCCACGTCCGGGTGGCTGGTGATGTCCGTGGTTGCGTGATGGGAGAGATCCGACATTCGAATCGCTTCCTCTCAGATGCTTCGAATGGCGTCGCCTCCAGAATACCATTGCATTCTGCAATGATGCAGGTCACGGGCCGCTTCAGCACTCCCCCAGGCCGCGGGCCGCGACGAGGTCGGCACTCCCGTCGGCCAGTCGGTAGGAGAGCCCCACCACCGCCGCCCGGCCGTCCGCCACCCGCTGGGCCAGCGCCCGGGAACGGTTCAGGAGCAGGTCGACGGTGTGCCCCACGTGCTCGGCGAGGATCTCGCCGGGCCGCACGCGCCCGGCCGCCCGCGCCGCCAGCACGCTGGGGGTGACGCGCTCGACGACGTCACGGATGTAGCCGCCCGGCGTCACACCGGTTTCGAGCGCGGCGCAGGCGGCACCGATCGCCCCGCACGAGTCGTGGCCGAGCACCACGACCAGCGGGCAGTCCAGCACCTCCACCCCGTATTCGACGCTGCCCAGGACCTCCGCCCCGACGACGTGCCCGGCGGTGCGGACGACGAAGAGGTCGCCCAGGCCGCGGTCGAAGATGACCTCGGCGGCCAGGCGCGAGTCGGAGCACCCGAAGAGGACGGCGAACGGGCGTTGGGCCGGCGCGGTCTCGGCGCGCCGCGCGGCGTCCTGGTTGGGGTGTTCGGGCATGCCTGCGACGAACCGTTGGTTGCCGGCGCGCAGCAGCTCGAAGGCCCGACGGGGAGCGGGAAGGGTCATGTCGTTCATAGCTCCCCATCGTCGGGCGCCTCAACCACCGGGTTCGGCCGGCACCGCGCGTCCCGGGAGGTCCTTCATCATTTCGAAGTACATGCCATTGGCAAATATTGCAAAGCGCAAGAAAAACTACGTATAACTCTCATCAACCCTCCCGTGATTGCACGTCAGGAGGACGGCGGCGGGGTCAAGCTGATGCCGGTGGAACACGACCGCCCCGGCACGGGGGCCCGAGTGGTCTGCGCCACTGCCCGCGTACCGTGAAAGGAGCGACGGTGGTGGTACGACGCGGTACCCGCAAGGAAGCTGAACGCGTGGCGGCGGTCGCCGCAGAGCAACTGCTGCGGATCGGAACGTCCTTGCGGACGTCCCCCACGACGCCGGACCTGAGGGCGGTCTACCGGACCGACCAGAGCGTCAACGACACGCCCTACCGGGAACGTTGGGCCCACGATCGGGTCGTCCGTTCCACGCACGGCGTGAACTGCACCGGCTCGTGCTCGTGGAAGGTGTACGTCAAGGACGGCGTGATCACCTGGGAGACCCAGGAGACCGACTACCCGTCGGTCGGCCCGGACCGACCGGAGTACGAGCCGCGCGGCTGCCCGCGGGGCGCCTCGTTCTCCTGGTACACCTACTCGCCGACCCGGGTGCGCTACCCGCACGCCCGCGGCGTCCTCCTGGAGCTCTACCGCGAGGCGCGCCAGCGGCTGGGCGATCCGGTCGCCGCCTGGGCGGAGATCACCGGCGACCCCGACAAGCGCCTCCGGTACCAGTCGGCGCGCGGCAAGGGCGGCCTGGTGCGGATCGGTTGGGACGAGGCCCTGGAGATCGCGGCCGCCGCCCACGTCCACACCATCGCGGCGTACGGCCCCGACCGGGTCGCCGGCTTCTCGCCGATCCCGGCGATGTCGATGGCCTCGCACGCGGTCGGCGCCCGGTTCATGTCGCTGATCGGCGCGCCCATGGTCTCCTTCTACGACTGGTACGCGGACCTGCCGATCGCCTCGCCGCAGGTCTTCGGCGACCAGACGGACGTACCGGAGTCCGGTGACTGGTGGGACGCCGCGTACCTGATGCTGTGGGGCTCCAACGTGCCGGTGACCCGCACCCCGGACGCGCACTGGATGGCCGAGGCCCGCTACCGCGGCCAGAAGGTGGTGGTGGTCTCCCCGGACTACGCGGACGCGACCAAGTTCGCCGACGAGTGGCTGCATCCGCACCCCGGCACCGACGGGGCGGTGGCGATGGCGATGGGGCACGTGATCCTCACCGAGTGCTTCGTCCGGCGACAGGTCCCGTACTTCGTCGAGTACGTCAAGCAGTTCACGGACCTGCCGTTTCTGGTGGAACTCGACGAGCGGGACGGGGCGTTCGTCCCGGGGAAGTTCGTCACCGCCGCGACGCTGGGACTGGAGGAGGACGACGCGGCGGCGGCTGCCTGGAAGCCGGTGCTGCTCGATGCGGCCTCCGGCCGGCCGGTCGTGCCGCACGGCACCCTCGGCGACCGCTGGTCCAAGGGCGGCCTCGGACGCTGGAACCTGGACCTCGACGGGATCGAGCCCGCACTGACCTTCCACGAGGCGGGCGGTACGGGCCTGCCGGTGCTGATGCCGCGCTTCGACACCCCGGACGCCGTGCGGTGCGGCGTCCCGGTGCGGGAGATCGGCGGCCGGAAGGTGACCACGGTCTTCGACCTGCTGCTCGCCCAGTACGGCGTCGCGCGGCCGGGGCTGCCGGGTGACTGGCCGGCGGACTACGACGACGACGCGCGGCCCTACACCCCTGCCTGGCAGGAGACGATCACCTCGGTGCCGGCGGGTGCGGTGGTGCGCGCGGCCCGGGAGTTCGCGCACACCGCCGAGCAGACCCGCGGCCGCTGCATGATCGTCATGGGGGCGGGCACCAACCACTGGTTCCACTCCGACACCATCTACCGGTCGTTCCTCACCCTGCTGCTGCTCACCGGCTGCCAAGGCGTGAACGGCGGCGGGTGGGCCCACTACGTCGGGCAGGAGAAGGTCCGTCCGTACGCCGGCTGGCAGCAGCTGCAGTCCGCGGCGGACTGGGTGCGACCGTCGCGCCAGGTAGCCGGCACGCCGTACTGGTACCTGCACACCGACCAGTGGCGGTACGACGGCCAGGACACCGGCACGCTGGCCGCGCCGACCGGCGGCGGGACGTTCGCCGGCCGGCACGCCGCCGACCTGGTCGCCCAGTCGATGCGGCTGGGCTGGATGCCGGCCGCCCCCGCGTTCACCGCCAACCCCCTCGACCTGGGCCGCCGGGTGCACGAGTCGGGCCACGAACCCGGTGAATGGGCCGCCGCCGAACTCGCCGCCGGCCGCCTCGCGTTCGCCTGTGAGGACCCGGACGACCCGGCCAACTGGCCGCGGGTGCTGACCGTGTGGCGGGCCAACCTGATCGGTTCCTCGGCGAAGGGCAACGAGTTCTTCCTGCGGCACCTGCTCGGGGCGAGCGACAACGCCCGGGCGGAGGAGGCCCCGGACGCCGGCCGGCCACGCGACCTCGCCTGGCACGACGAGGCCCCCCGCGGCAAGTTGGACCTGCTACTGGCCCTGGACTTCCGGATGACCTCCACCACGCTGATGGCGGACCTGGTCCTGCCCGCCGCGACCTGGTACGAGAAGCACGACCTGTCCAGCACCGACATGCACCCCTACGTGCACGCCTTCTCCCCCGCGATCAACCCGCCCTGGCAGGCCCGCACCGACTTCGAGGTCTTCCACGGACTCGCCACCCGCTTCAGCGAACTGGCCATCGGCCGACTGGACACCGCGTACGACCTGGTGGCCACCCCATCACAGCACGACACCCCGGGCGAGACGGCCCAACCGGGCGGCACACCGCGGGACTGGCGGGACGGCGCACCGCCGGAGCCGGGCCGCAACCTGCCGGTGTTCACCGTCGTCGAACGGGACTACCCGGCCGTCGCCGCGAAGTTGGCGGCGTTCGGCCCGCTCGCCGAGGAACACGGCATGACGGTCAAGGGCATCACCGTCCACCCGGCGCCGGAGGCCCGTTGGCTGGCCGAGCGCTGCGGCACCGTCGACGACGGCCCGGCCCGCGGGCGGCCCCGCCTGGACACCGACGTGAAGATGTGCGAGGCGATCCTGGCGCTGTCCGGCACCACCAACGGGCGCCTGGCCGCCGAGGGCTTCGAGCGCCTCGCCGAGCGGTGCGGCCCGGGCAGCGGCTTCGCTTCGCTCGCCGAGTCGGTCCGCGAGCGGCGGGTGGTCTTCTCCGACACCCAGAACCGGCCGGTCCAGGTCGGATCCAGCTTCGAATGGTCCGGCAAGGAGGCCCCGGACCGCCGCTACGCGCCGTTCACCGTCAACACCGAACACCGCAAGCCCTGGCACACCCTCACCGGGCGCCAACACTTCTACCTCGACCACGACTGGATGGCCGAACTAGGCGAGCAACTGCCCGTCTACCGACCGCCGTTGGACCAGGCGGCGGTGCAGGGCAGCGGACCGGTCGAGGATGACGCGCGTTCGGTGACGGTCCGCTACCTCACCCCGCACTCCAAGTGGTCGATCCACTCCGAGTACCAGGAGAACCTCCTCATGCAGACCCTGGCCCGCGGCGGGCCGGTCATCTGGATGAGCGTCGCCGACGCCGAGGCCATCGGCGTCGCGGACAACGACTGGATCGAGGCGGTCAATCCCAACGGCGTGGTGACCGCCCGGGCCGTGGTCTCGCACCGGATGCCGGCCGGCACGGTGTTCATGCACCACGTCCAAGAACGCCTGGTGAACGTCCCGCGCACCCAGGCGACCGGACGACGCGGCGGTGTGCACAACGCCCTCACCCGCCTGCTGATCAAACCCACCCATCTCATCGGCGGCTACGGACAGTTGTCGTTCGCCCCCAACTACTACGGGCCCACCGGCAACCAGCGGGACGCGGTCACCGTCATCCGCCGCCGCACCCAGCACGTGGAGTACTGAAGATGCCCCGTCGCACGACCTCCGTCGGACGCTGCATGGCGCAGGTCGCCATGGTCATGAACCTCGACAAGTGCATCGGCTGCCACACCTGCTCGGTCACCTGCAAACAGACCTGGACCAACCGCCAGGGCACCGAGTACGCCTGGTTCAACAACGTCGAGACCCGCCCCGGCCAGGGCTATCCCCGCGGCCACGAGGACCAGGACAAGTGGAAGGGCGGGTGGCGCCTGGACGGCCGGGGCCGCCTCGTGCCGCGCTCCGGCGGCCGCGCCCGCCGCCTGGCCCGGCTCTTCGCCAACCCCGAACTCCCCTCGCTCGACGACTACTACGAGCCCTGGACCTACGACTACGAGACGTTGATCTCCGCGCCCCTGGGCGAGGACCTGCCGACCGCCCGCCCGCGCTCCCTGATCGACGGCCGGCCCACGGCGGTCACCTGGGGCCCCAACTGGGACGACGACCTCGGCGGCGGACCCGAGCACCTGGCCGGCGATCCGGTGCTGCGCCGGATGAACGACCAGGTCGCGTTGGAGTACGAGCAGGCGTTCATGTTCTACCTGCCGCGGATCTGCGAGCACTGCCTCAACCCGTCCTGCGTCGCGGTCTGCCCCTCCGGCGCGCTCTACAAGCGCATCGAGGACGGCATCGTCCTGGTCGACCAGGACCGCTGCCGCGGCTGGCGGATGTGCGTCAGCGGCTGCCCGTACAAGAAGGTGTACTTCAACCACAGCACCGGCAAGGCAGAGAAGTGCACCCTGTGCTACCCGCGCATCGAGGCCGGCGAACCCACCGTCTGCTCGGAGACCTGCGTCGGCCGGCTGCGCTACCTCGGCGTGCTGCTCTACGACGCGGACAAGGCGGGCGAGGCCGCCGCCGTCCCCGACGAGCGGGACCTCTACGAGGCCCAACTCGACTGCTTCCTGGACCCCGACGATCCCGAGGTCGTCCGGGCCGCCGAGGAGTCCGGCATCCCGCACGACTGGATCACCGCCGCCCGCCACTCCCCCGTCCGCGACCTGATCACCCGCTACCGGGTCGCCCTCCCCCTCCATCCCGAGTACCGCACGCTGCCCATGGTCTGGTACGTCCCCCCGCTCTCCCCCGTCGTCGACGCCCTGACCCGCAGCGGCCACGACGGCGAGGACCCCGCCAACCTCTTCGGCGCCATCGACACGCTCCGCATCCCCCTCGACTACCTGGCCGGGCTGTTCACCGCCGGGGACCCCGCACCGGTCGAGGCCGCGCTGTGCCGGCTCGCCGCGATGCGCGCGCACATGCGGCGGATCAACCTCGGTGAGGAACGGAACCCGGACATCGCCCGCGGCGTCGGCATGGACGAGCACTCCATCGAAGCCATGTACCGGCTGCTGGCGCTGGCCAAGTACGAGGAGCGCTACGTCATCCCCACCGGGTACGCCGTCGACGCCGACCGGGACGCCGATCCCGGGGACGGGTGCAGCCTGGAGGGGCACGGCGGACCGGGCATGTACGACGCGGACGCCTTCCACGCCCCGCCGGTGGCCGCCGCCGGTGCGCCCAAGGGCGGCCTGCGAGACCGGATCAACCTGCTGAACTGGAACGGTCGGGGCCGACCACAGGGCCTGTTCCCGCCCCGCGGCGACGAGGGCGGCAACCGATGAACCGCCACCGCGCCGTGCACCAGGCGGCCGCCCTGCTCCTGTCGTACCCCGACCCGAACTGGCCCGAGCGGGTCGCGCACGTCACCGCCGCGCTCGACCAACTCCGCGGACCGGAGGTGGAGTTGCTGCTCCGCTTCTGCCGCGGGGCGGCGCAGGCCCCGACCCTGGAGCTGGCGGCGCGCTACGTCACCACCTTCGACCGCACGCGACGCCGGACCCTGCACCTGACCCACTACACCGACGGCGACACCCGCCGCCGCGGGGCCTCCCTCGCCGCGCTCAAGGCCCGCTACCGCGCCCAGGGCTGGCAGCCCGACGACGGCGAGCTCCCCGACTTCCTCCCCGCCCTGCTCGAATTCGCGGCCCGCTGTCCCCAGGCGGGCACACCCCTGCTCCACCAGTACCGCGGCGCCGTGGACCTGCTCACCCAAGCCCTCGACGCCCACCACAGCCCCTATGCCGACGTCCTGCGGGCCGTCCAGCGCACGGTGCCCGCCGGCCCGCCGCCGGCGCCCGTGGCGGACGCCCCGACGCCCGTCCCCTTCCCCCTCCTGACCACCCCGGGCGACGAAGGAGTCCGCCGGTGACCACGCACGTGCGCATCGCTTTGTGGGGCGTCCTGCCCTACCTGTCCCTGACCGTCCTGATCGCCGGCACGCTCTGGCGCTACCGCTACGACCGCTTCGGCTTCACCACCCGTTCCAGTCAGCTCCACGAGGCCCGGATGCTGCGCGTCGGCGGCCCGCTGTTCCACTACGCCCTGCTGTTCGTCGCCGGCGGCCACGTCATGGGCCTGCTCGTGCCCGAAGCGCTCACCCAACGGCTCCGGGTCAGCGAGACGATGTACCACACGGTCGCGCTCACCATGGGCGGGGCGGCCGGCATCGCGGCCGTCTGCGGCCTGGCGGTCCTGCTCTGGCGCCGGCTGCGGGTGCCCGCCGTCCGCCAGGCGACCAGCCGCAGCGACCGCCTGGTCTATCCGCTGCTGACGGTCGTGCTGTTGGCGGGACTCACCGCCACCGCTTCGTCGGTGGCCAACCCCTACGACTACCGCCTCGGCGTGTCCGTCTGGTTCCGCAGCCTGTTCGCCCTCGACCCCGACGTCCCGGCGATGGCACACGCGCCGCTGGTGTACCAGGTCCACGCCCTACTCGCCATGGTCCTCTTCGCGCTCTGGCCCTTCAGCCGGCTCATCCACGCCTTCACCGCCCCCGTCGGCTATCTGATCCGGCCCTACGTCGTCTACCGCTCCCGGGCCCGCGCCACGCCCTACCGCCACCCCGCCACCGCGGGGCCCGTCCGCCGGAAGCCCACCGTTCGGCGCAAGCGGATCGACGCACCGCACTGACCGGTACGCCGGCCCGCCCGCTCGGGCCGGCTTCCGGGCACCTCACCCCAGGCCGTCGCGGCCGCCCGGCGCGAGCGGGTTCGGCACGAGCCCGCCCGTGAGCCGCACCTCGTGCACGGGGTCGACGGCCAACTCCCCGGCGGCCTGGATCAGGGCCTGCAACGCCGGTACCAGTCCCTCGCGTTGTTCGGCCGGCAACCGGCCCACCAGCGTGCGGATCTCGGCCCGGCGGTGCGCGAGTACCTGCTCCACCACGTCCCGTCCCGCCGGCGTGAGGCGCAGGACGACCTCGCGGCGGTTGTCCGGGTTGGCGCGGCGGTCGACCAGTCCGACGCCTTCGAGCTTGTCGACCATCCGCATCGCGGTCGACGGGTTCACTCCCAACGTGGTTGCCAGCGCGGCGAGTTTGAGGGGTTCGCAGCTCTCCAGCACCACCAGGGCCCGTAGTTGGGGCAAGGTGACGGCCTCGTCTATGGAGGAGAGGGCGCGCGCCGAGACGGCGATCAGCAGGCGGGACGCCGTCATGACCGCCACCGTCACGTCCTCGGCCTCCGCGTCGAGGTCGGACCATGTGGCGGGCCGGCCGGAGGGTTGCTGCGGTGCGGCTTCGTCAAGGGGCATGGGGAAGGTTATACCGGCCCGGCCGCCCCCGGTACGCCCGCGACCGCACTTCGTCACCCGGAGGTCCGGTTCGCGCAAGGCACCGCAGTCCCGTTGACGGCACCGGACGCGGCGCCGACCAGACACCGTGGTGGTGCCTGGTCGGTACGGGTGTCGCAGCGGGGCTCCGGGGCCGCGCCGGCGGCGGCGCGGCCCCGGGGGCTCACACGCGGTCAGCGACGATCAGCAGGTACTGGAAGCTCCCGTTGCGGTAGGCGTTCAAGAAGGTGTCCTCGATGCCGGTGACCAGGTGGTCGGCCTCGCGGCGCAGCTCCCAGTACGGGAGCGCGGCCTCGGTGAGGTCCTCGACGTGCGCGGGGACCAGCCGATTGCGGGCCATGGCGTTGAAGTACGCCGAGCGCGGGTGGATGTCGCAGATGTAGTGGGCGTTGATCAGCGACACCTCGCGGGAGGCGCGGCCGTAGGCGTCGTTGTAGCAGCCGGTGATGGTGACGTAGCGGCCGCCGCGCCGCAGCAACCGCGCGTGCTCCGCGAACAGCAGGTCCAACTCGACGTACATGGTCGACTCGTTGTTCCACGACGCCGAGTAGGCGCCGGTGGTGAAGCCGGTGTCGAGCATGTTGCGGTGGTGGTACCGCACCTTGTCGTCGATGCCGCGCTTGCGGGCCTGCTCGTTGGCGAACTCGGCCTGCTTGGCGGAGATCGTGACGCCGTCGGCGTGGCAGCCGTAGCGCAGGTTCGCCACCACGCTGCCGCCGCCGCGTCCGCAGCCGGCGTCGAAGACGCGGTCGGAGGGGTCGAGGTCACCGAGGTGGGAGGCGAGGAGGTCGGCCTGGGCGTGCTCCAGGCGGTGCAGTTCGCCGGTGACCCGCTCGCGGCGCCGGTCGGCGTCCTGCTCGTCCAGCACCGAACGGTCGGCGTCCCCGATGCCGTAGTGGTGGTGGTACAGGTCGTCGATCTTGCCGAGTTCGAGGTTGACCGGGTTCTCCTCGGCGTTCCAGTAGTCCGCGACCCGTGACTGGTACGTGGACTGGGTCGGCACCGGCGTGCGGGTGGCGGTGTCGGCGTGTGCGATGGTCAACGGTGACTCCTTGCAGTGGTACGTGGATCGGTCTACCAGTAGTTGGGCAGCTGGTAGCGGTCGGTGTTGGTGGCGTGCCATTCGTGGTTGCCGGCGACCCAGTCGGCCAGGCCCCGGACGTACCTCTCCAGGAGTGGGGAGAGGGCGGCCAAGGGAGCCGACTCGGTCTCGAACGCCTCGAAGACCTGGTTGTGGATCTCGACGCTCTTGAGGTAGGCGGCCTTGAGGCCGCGCTTGTCGTTGGCGGCCACCACTTGCGGCAGGTTCAGGTGGGTCGGGTCGCTGGCCAGCTCCTTGGTGAAGGAGTACAGGTCGTTGACGATGGTCGTGGCGTTGCACGCCAGGGCGGTGACCCGCTGGACCTCGGGTCGGGCGTAGAGCGCCTCGGGCAGTTCGTAGCCGTCCACCGCGTCGACGATGGACAGGCAGGGGCGGAAGTTGTTGAACTGCCGCATGACCAGGTACTCCCAGACCTGCGGTGCGTACCGCGACTGCGACCAGGACGCCTCGGCGAGGTAGCCGAGGTGCAGCCGGGCCATGTCGTGCACGAACCGGTCGGTCTGGCTGGGCGTGGCGACGGCCGCGTAGTCCTTCATCGCCCAGTAGTACGAGCGCAGCGGGCCGTCGGCCTGCATGCCCTCCAGCCACTCCGCTTCCAGCGCGGGGGTGCCGTGGTACGGGTCGAGGGCCGACTGGGCCAGGATCAGGCGACCGCCGAGGACGCTGCGCGAGGCGCCCCGGCCCTCGTCCTCCTCGCAGTAGCAGCTGTCGACGACGTTCTCGGCGAGCAGGAACTTGCCGGCGGCGGTCAGGCGTTCGAGGTCGGCCGCGCCGGGGTGTTGCAGGACGACGGCGCGGCCGCACTGGAACTCCGCGAAGTCGCCGCTCCATTGGGCGGGGAAGAGGTCCAGGCCGCGGGCCCAGGTTTCCAGCCGGCGGTCGATCTCCTTGGCCTTTTCCGGGTCGGCGGGGGCGGCGGGCCGGTACACGAGGCCGGGTACCGCACCGCTGCGGCGGGCCCGCAGGTCACGGGCGAGGCAGGGCGGTCCGGGCAGCGAGAACCGGGTGTCGGTGTTGGGGGGCGTGCTCATGCTTCAGACTCCACCGGGTCAGTCGGCGCTCCGGCCGAGCTGGACGTTCTCCAGAATGCCGACGGCGTCGGGCACGAGGATGGCCTGCGAGTAGTAGGCGGTGACGAGGTACTTGATGATGGCGGCCTGGTCGATCCCCATGAAGCGGACGTTCAGACCGGGTTGGAACTCCTCGGGGATGCCCGTCTGGTACAGGCCGACGACGCCCTGGTCCGCCTCGCCGGTGCGCAGCGCGATGATGCTGCTGGTGTGGGCGCCGCCGATCGGGATCTTGCCGCACGGGAAGATCGGGACGCCGCGCCAGGCGGGGACCTCGTGGCCGTCGACGTCGGCCGTGCCCGGCACCAGTCCGCGCTTGTTGCACTGCCGGAAGAAGGCGGCGATCGCCTTGGGGTGGGCCAGGAACAGTCGGGTCTTGCGGCGCATGGACAGCAGCTCGTCCATGTCGTCGGGGGTCGGGGGGCCGGTGTAGGTGCTGATGCGTTGGCCGTAGTCGGCGTTGTGCAGCAGTCCGAACTCGCGGTTGTTGACGAGCTCCCACTCCTGGCGCTCGCGGATCTCCTCGGCGGTGAGGCGGAGTTGCTGCTGGGTCTGGTCCATCGGCTCGTTGTAGAGGTCGGCGACGCGACTGTGGACCCGGAGCACGGTCTGGGTGAGGGAGAGTTCGTACTCGCGCGGGGCGAGTTCGTAGTCGACGTAGCCGCCGGACAGCGTGGGCTCGCCGATGTGGCCCGCCTGTACCGGTAGCTCCGCCTCCCCCTTGCGGTTCATGGGGCGCTGCTGCTGCTCCGCGTAGGCCGTGAGGTGTGCGGCAAGGGACGGCGCCCGTTCGGTGAACTCCTCGATCACGTCCCAGGGCAGCACCATCACCACGCCCTCGGTTTCGGCCCGTACGGAGCTCAACCACCGCGGTTCGGGTTGGCCGATCGCCTCGTCGCCCATCTGGTCGCCGTCCGTGACGACGCCGATGACCTCGTCCTCGCCGTACTTGCCGGGCTTGTACCGGGCGAACCGGCCGTGTACGACGAGGTATGCCTCGGTGGCGGGCTGGCCGGCTTCGAAGAGGACCTGGCCGGCCCGGACGTCACGGACGCGGAAGCGGCCGGCGATCTCCTTGAGGACCTCGATGTCGTCGTAGCCGCGCAGGACGGGGAGTTCGGTGAGGGTCTGCGGGATGACCTTGATGTCGTCCGCGCCGTTCTGCTCGAACTGGACGCGCCCCCGGCCGACTCGGAGCTGCAGACGCCGGTTGACCCGGTAGGTGCCACCCTTGACGTCCACCCACGGCAGCATCTTGAGCAGCCACCGCGAGGTGATGGCCTGCATCTGCGGCTCGGACTTGGTGGTGGTGGCGAGTTGGCGTGCGGCCTGTGTGGCGAGGCTGGTGCGCACGCTGTCTGCGGGTGGTTCGAGTGCGGCATCTTCGGTGACGGAACCGGTGACGCTGTCCGGTGTGGACACTTTCCCTCCCGGGACGTGAACAGAGATGAGCAGAACGGCCAGTGGTGCGCAGGGTGGCCGTGCGCAGGGACAAGCGAAACAGGCGAGAGATCATCTCGGTACGGCGCGAAGGGGGGCGCCTTCGCATTCAGGGGGCGTGAACATCAGAATGTTGCAGAAGAGGCTCACTCGCGCTCCCGCGCGCCCCCTCGCTACCACCATTCACCGGAATGCATGCACCGCGAGCTGCACCAACCAGGTACCTCGTTGGTGAGCGCGTCGCACATTAATCCGAACGTCCTTTATTGCCAAGAGAGTTGGTCAGTGAATGGTCTGGGCGCCGCCTTGGTTCGTCTGCCCGACAACGCCAAGTGGTGCCGTTCAAGGGCGCTTTCGCCTTGAGCGGCACCACGAGGAGGGTGCACCGTCGTCCCGACATCGGGCGCGGCGGGATACCCAACGTCAGGGACGTAGCAGCGGTTTGATGCACTGTCTGGCGTCCATGGCGTGGAACGCCTTCGGTGCGTCGACCAGGTGGAAGGTCGCGTCGAACACGCCGCCCGGCCGGAGGGTGGAGTCGAGGACGTCGCCGACGAGTTCGGGCATGGTGACCCGGACGTTGGCCCCGCCCCCACTGAGGGACAGGTTCTTGCCGAAGAGCTCCCAGAGGGGAAGGGAGACGCCCCACGGCAGACCCACGTAGCCGATCCGGCCGCCCGGCCGCGCGCAACCGATCGCCTGGCGCACGGACTGCGACGTCCCGACCGCCTCGATCACGTGCCCGCTGCCGCCGCCGAGCAGCTCGGCGACCTCGGCCGCCCCCTCGTCCCCGCGGCCGGCGACGACGTCGGTCGCCCCGTGTGCACGGGCGAGTTGTTGCCGCAGCGGGTGCCGCGACATGACGACGATCCGCTCGGCGCCGAGCCGCCGACAGGCCAGGGTCGCGCACTGCCCCACGGCGCCGTCGCCGACCACCACGACGGTGGACCCCGGACCCACTCCCGCGTGCACCGCCGCCTCGTGCCCGGTGGGCAGCACGTCGGCGAGCGTGAGCAGCGCCGGCACCAGGTCGTCGGGCGGCACCTCGGGGAGGGCCAGGAGCGTCGTGTCGGCGAGGGGTACCCGCACGCACTCGGCCTGGCCCCCGTCGAGGGCAGTGCCGTCCGGCCCGAACTCGCCGAAGAACATGCCGCTTTCGCAGGCGATCGGCATCCCGCGCAGGCAGTCGGCGCAACTGCCGTCGGAGGTGCTGAACGGTGCGATGACGAACTGGCCCGGGCGCAGGGTGGTCACCCCGGCGCCCACGTCCGTGACGATCCCGACGAACTCGTGACCGCTGCGGATCGGCCGGGGCAGCGGGGACGTGCCGCGCAGGACGTGGAGGTCAGAACCGCACACGCCGGCCGCCACCACCCGTACCAACACGTCCGTGGGTTCCTCGATGCCGGGCTCGGGGACGTCCTCGACGCGGACGTCGCCCTGGTGGTGCAGGACCACAGCACGCATCACGAATCCTCCTTCACCTTCGTGCCAGCGCGGTGCTGCGCATGAGGAACTCGGCCAGATACCCGTCGTGCGGAATGCCCGGTGGCAGCCACCAGGTGGGGCGGTCCAGGCCGTAGACGTTGCGGATCGACGGTTCGGCCAGCAGCCCGTCCACCAGGGCGTCGTCCTGCGTGGCGACGCCGACCACCAGCGACCGGCGCAGTGGTGCGGTGCCGCGCTCCGGTGACCAGGGGGCGACCCAGACGCAGGGGAACGGCATTTCCAGGGCGAGCTGTTCGGCGGCGGGGTCCTCCAGCAGGTGCACGGCCGGGCGCAGGGCGGCGCTGCCGTCCTCCAGGTCGTGCACGATGCCGGTGTTCCCCATTGGCCTTGCTCCCGCGGCGCGTTGCCGTAGGAACCCGTCGATCCGCCGCGCCTCGGCCAGTGGCAGGCAGGGGAGTTCGGCGTCCTCGTGCTCCGGTGGCAGCGGCCGCAGTGCGGCCAGCCGCTCCGCCAGTGCCTCGGCGAACCCCCGGGCGTCGTGTGCGACCAACACCGCGGTCGCGTTCAGGCAGGACACGCCGCCCAGTCCACCGACCGAGTCGGCGATGACGTCGAGGTGGCGCTCCCACTCCCCGGTGACCAGTAGTTTGACCCGCCCGGGCCCCTGGGGCAGCACCGGCGTGCCCGACCAGCCCTTCGTGTAGCGGTCGACCACGTCGTCCCCGCCGAACACCATGGCGAGGTCCCCGCCGCGGATCAGCTCGTCGGCGACACGGTGGTCGCAGGGCAGCAGGAGCACGTCCTCGTCCGCGAACCCCGCCGATCGGAGCGCGAGGATGAGTCGGTGTGCCGTGAACGGGTCGCGCCGGGACGGCCGGACGGCGACGCGGTACCCCAGGGCCAGCGCCTCCAGCCACAACGAGTGGACCGCGGGGTGGTTGCCGGACGCGTTGACGCACAGCAACCTCCCCCGGCGGCGCCACAGGACCGCGCCGCCGTCCGCCACGTCGCCGTGCCGCCAGTCCGCCGGGAGCGCACCGCGGGGGCGGGCCTGCTCGGCGGCGCCGACCGCGTTCGCGGTGGCCGCGGCGACGGTGGCCGCCGCGGCCCGGACCACCGACACCGGGACGCCGGTCGTGCGGGCCACCCGCCGGTGGTGCTCGGCCGGCGTGAGCCCGCCGAGCCTGTCGGTGGTGAAGGCGGTGGCCGCCGCCCGGAACCGCCCGGTGAGTTCGGCCGGTGACCAGCCCGCTGCGACCGCCGGCCGCCGCCGCAGCCGGTCGGTGGTCCGCCCGACGTACAGCGCGGGGGCGAGCGTCAGCTCCGCGACCGGTCTGCCGGACACGTCCCGGACGGTCTCCCGCCGACTGGTGCGGTAGGTGCCGCCCGGGACCAGCGCGTCGATGAGTTCGAGCGCGCCGGCCCCGGACCCGGTCGCGGCGGCGCCGGGTGCGACCGCGTCCGCCGTCATCAGTACGCTCCCACGATCACCGGCACACCGGTGAACGCCTCGGCGGGGCGGACGTCGGCGACGGAGTGGCCCGGCCGGTCCGCGGGCGCGGCGACCCGGCGGGCCACGTCGCGTTCGCGGTTGTTGGGGAGCAGGGCCGACTTGCTGAGGTGGTGCATGACCACCTGCCCCGTCTCCCCGACGGCGACGGGCTCGCCGCCGTCGGGGTCGACGACCTCGTAGGTGACGTTGGCCGAGGGCGAGTCGAAGGCGGAGTCGCCGTCGTCGGTGCCCTTCCGCTCGAAGGCGGCGCCGAGGGCCACGGTGCTCCCGTACAGGCCGTACATCGGGATGCCGGGGAAGACCTCGTCGGTCAGCAGGTCCCGGGTGTCCCGGTCCATGCTGGTGCCGCACCAGGTGATCACCTGCACCTGGTCGCGCACCAGCTGCACCAGCCGCTCGTCCCGTGCCAGTCGCCCCAGCAGCGGCGGCGGTGCCTGGACGGCCCCGATCCGCTGGCTTGCGAGCACGTCGGCGGTCTGCGCGAGGACGTGGTCGAGGTACCTTTCGGCCTCCTCGTCACGGCCCTCCCGCAGGCACCGGCGCACCCAGCGGGGGTCGAAGTCGACGGCGAACCGCACGCCCCCGCGGCGACGCGCGTGCTGTCCGGTGAGTTCGGCGTAGTCGTGCGGGCCGCTGGGTCCCATCGACAGCCAGTTCACGCCGCGTGGGTAGCCCCGCTCGTCCATGGCCCGCATGGCCTGGGCCATCTCGCGTTCCATCCAGTCGGCGAGGTACACCACCCGTTTCGGGGAGCCGGTGGTGCCGCCGCTCTCGAACACCCCGATGACGTCCGCGGCCCCGTCGTACCCCTTGGGCAGCAGGTCCTCCACCGGTGTGTGCCGCAGGTCGTCGATCGTCTGGGGGAACAGGCGCAGGTCGGCCGTGGTCCGCACGTCCGTCCGCGGGTCGAAGTCCAGCCGGTCCAGCCGGTCCAGCCAGAACGGCGTGCCCGTGCGCGGTGAGAAGTGCCACTCCATGGCCGCCTGGACGAGTTCGTCCGGGTCGACGTCCGCGTCGAGCGGAGCGTCCAGGACGGCCAAGGCGTCCGCTGTCTTCATCCCGACTCCCATCCGCTGCTTCGGCAGTCCGATAACGTCCGCACGTCGGTCAGCGCAGCTGGATGCCGGCGGACCGGACGGTGGTGAGGAACTCGCCGCGGGCGACCGCGCCGGCCACGGTCTCGATCTCGTCGGACATGTACCGGTCGTGGTCGAGGGTGGGCGCCAGGGAGCGGACCTTCTCGTAGGTGGCCTTGCCGGCGGTGCTGAGCCCCTCGTACCGGCCGGTGAGGTCCACGGCCTGGGCGGCCGCCAGGTACTCCACCGCGAGGATCTTGGTGTTGTTGGACAGCACCCGACGGGCGTTGCGCGCGGAGATCAGGCCCATGCTGACGATGTCCTGGTTGTCGCCGTTGGACGGGACGCTCTGGGTGCTGGCCGGGCCTATGGTCCGGTTCTCTGCGATCAGCGCGGTCGCCGGGTACTGGGCGCCCGCGAAGCCGCTGTTGAGACCCGGCTCGCCGGCGACGAGGAACTCGGGGAGTCCGTAGCTGAGGTGCCGGTTGAACAGTCGGTTGCTCTGCCGCTCGGAGAGCACGCCGAGCTGGGTGAGGGCGATCGTGGTGAAGTCCATCGCGAACGCGACCGGTTGGCCGTGGTAGTTGCCGCCGTGGAAGACCTCCTTGCCCGGGAAGAACAGCGGGTTGTCGGTGGCGGAGTTGAGTTCGGTGTTCAGGGTGCCTTCTGCGTGGCGCAGCGTGTCCCGTACCGCGCCGAGCACCTGCGGGATGGCGCGCAGCGAGTACGCCTTCTGGAGGTAGACGTCGGTGCGGGTCACGTCGTCGCCGGACTTCTTGCTCTGGTATTCCGCACGCAAGTCCGAGTGGGAGACGGCGAGTCGACTGTCGGCGAGCAGGGTGCGCAGGTTGGCGGCCGAGTCGATCTGGCCGCGGTGCGGACGGGCGAGTTCGTGGCCTTCGGCGAGGAACGGGCTGGTGGAACAGCGCAGGGTCTCCAGCAGCAGCGCGGAGACGATCTCCGACTGGTGGAGCTGGTCCAGGGCCCGGCCGACGACGAGCGAGCCCAGTCCGGTCATGCCGGAGGTGCCGTTGATGAGCGCCAGGCCCTCCTTGAACCGCATCTCCAGCGGCTCGATGCCTCGTTCGCGCAGCACCTCACCGGTCGGGACGCGCTTGCCGTCGCGCAGGACGTAGCCCTCGCCGATGACCGTGCAGGCGATGTGGGAGAGGGTCGCGAGGTCGCCGCTCGCGCCGAGCGAGCCGATCTCCGGGATCGCGGGGGTGATGCCGAGGTTGAGGTAGAGCGCCAGGCGCTCCAGGATTTCGGGGCGCACCGCGGAGTAGCCGCGTGAGAGGGCGTTCAGTCGCGCGGCGAGGATGGCTCGGGCCTCGTCCTCGGCGAACAGCGGTCCGACGCCCGCACTGTGACTGCGGATCAGATTGGTCTGCAGCTCGACCTCCTTGGAGGGGTCCACCTGCATGTAGATCATCTCGCCGTAGCCGGTGGTGACGCCGTACACCGCGGCCCCGTCGCGGACGATGTCCTCGAACTGCTGCCGGCTCGCGGCCGCCTTGGTCAGGACCTCGGGGGTCACGGAGCACGGCACGTAGTGCTCCGCGATGCGTCGGACGTCCTCGATGGCGAGGTTCTCGCCGTCGAACGCGATGGACTCCGTCGTCGTGCTGACTGTCGTGGTCAAGGCACTGTCTCCTTCTGGGGATCGTGGTGCGGTGGACGTGCGCAGGGGGGTGGACCGTGGGCCGGTGCGACCGGCGAGGTCCGGGGTTCGGGTGGCCGGCTGGCCGCGGCCGTGGCGATGCGCCACTCGCGAGAATGGGCACGGGTGGGCCTCGTGGCACGGTCCGCTCGCCACCCTTGGGAACTCGTCGCGGTGAATGCAAGTCTCTCCCGGAAAGGTTTGACGCACTGCGCGGCACTGCCTTTTCACCGCGCGAACGAGAGTGCACGAGCGAATGACTCGGCATCCGCCCGATCGACGCCACAGCGACGTCGATGCTCTTCCGCAGACCGCATACCGCCCGCTTCGCCGGTCAGGGCATCCGCCACCGACCGAACCGAATACCGCAGCAGCGCGGACGATTTCGGAACGGATTCTTCGCCCCGCTTCCCGCTATCGCGGAGAGCAGGAGTGGAGCAGGTCGCCTGAAGGTCGGCAACCCCAACTCGGAAAGGCCGGCACGGGCGGCTCACGTCCATGCCGTACGTCCTCGGACGATGCGTTCAACACGCTAACCGGCGTTCTCCCTTGGGTCAATCATTACCTTCCGGACACCTCGCCCCGCGATGGGCTCGGCAGTCCCTCTCGCATCCCACGCACGTAAGGATCACGCCACCGTACCCGCCGGTCCATTTTTCCCGCTGAACTCGGGTTTCCAGAAACGTGACGCCAGATCCGCCGCGGCCGCATGGCCGGTTACCGGTGGCTGGTGCCAATCCATGGAGGCGCCGTCAACTCTCGGAAAATCCCTTGACGGACGGCTCTCTCGTTCACCGAGTGAATGGGGCTTATTCACAGCCGTCGGCCGGGGGCTTGCGACGCGTAATCGCCGTCATGCGGCGCCCGCCGGCCCGGTGCGCCCAGGCGACCATATCGCCCCTCTTACCGCCGTTGAACTGGCATGACGTAGACCTGAGAGAGCCGTCCCCTGGGCCTCAACACAGGCTGCAACCACCACAGTTCACGCCACGGCACGGTTCCGGGCGGAGCAAAATCCGGCCGATCGGCAGACCCGACCTTGCTGCCGTGGTGGGCTCCAGGTAATGATTTATTCAGGGATTTCTTCGGCGTAGAAAACCTCGGTCCGCACGGAAACTCACGGCACGCCAGCTTGCCCGGCGGACCGGGCTCCGACCGTTCAGCGTTCACGCCTGCCGTGCCGCGCATCCCCTTTCCCACCGGCTTGCGCTCCGGTCGTAAAAAAGCCCAGCAGGCCCCGTACACCCGACACAGGGAGTACCACCGTGAAACCCAAGGTCAACGATCGCTTCAAGAAAGACGCAAGTATCGACGCCATCATGCACAGCCTCCACGAGAACGGTTATGCCGTCGTCGAGGAAGTGCTGCCACCCGAAACGGTGGACGCCCTATTGGGCGAGATGATGCCCCATATCGACGCCACCCCGTTCGGCCCGGACGCGTTCGCCGGGCAGAACACCAAGAGGACCGGCAGTTTGGTCGCCCGCTCGGCGACCGGACGGGATCTCATCGTGCATCCGCTGTGCACCGGCGTGGCGCGCGAGTTGCTGAAGTCCTCGACCGAGTTCCAGCTCTCACAGACACAGCTCATCAGCGCCCACCCCGGCTCCGTCGCACAGAAGCTGCACAAGGACGAACTGGTCTGGGACTTCTTCCCGTTCGCCACCGACCACCATGTGATGTGCCAGTTCTTCTGGGCGCTCACCGACTTCACGGAGGCCAACGGCGCCACCCATGTGGTGCCCGGGAGCGACCCGCTGGCACCCGAGGACGTCGAGCCGGGCAGCTCGATGCCGGTGGAGATGAAGAAGGGGTCGGTCTTCATCTTCACCGGCAAGGTCGTCCACGGCGGCGGCACCAACCGCACCGACGAGGTCCGGCGGGGCCTGATCCTCAGCTACTGCTCCGGCTGGGTCCGCCAGGAGGAGAACCAGTACCTCGTCGCCCCGCCCGAACTGGCCCGCACGCTGCCCGAAGAGCTCCTGAAGGTGATCGGCTACCAACAGGGCTGCTTCGCCATGGGCTACGCCGGCGACATCGAGGAACCGATGGACGTGCTGTTCGGCCGCAAGGCGGCCACCCCCGTCGTACCGTCGGAAGCCACCCGCCGGGCCGCCAACAAGACCGCACGCGAGTGGAGCAAGTCGGTCGCGGAACAGACCGTCTGACGGCTCCGCCGGCACACACGACGCCGCTCCCCACGGGCACCGACCGCAGCCGATGCCCGCACGCAGCGCGCCGTCGCCACAACGGACGTGCCGTCGCTCCTCGCCCGATGCCCATGGCCCATCCGATCCACCGGCCGCAGCGGTGACCCCGTCTGCGCCGAACCGACAAGGGGTGACAATGACTTCCGTCCAAGAGCCCGCATCCGTCATGCCGATCATGAACATGGTCTACGGCCTCTGGGTGTCCCAGACGCTCGTGACCGCACACGAACGCGACGTGTTCGGCCGGTTCGCCGAACGCCCCGGCATGACCGCGGGGGAACTGGCCGACGCCCTGGGCCTCCAGGAGCGTCCGGTCGAGCAACTGATCACCGCCTGCGCGGCGCTCGGCCTCCTGGAACGCGACGGCGCGGGGTACCGCAACACGCCGATGACCGCCCGGTACCTGTTGCGGGGCGGCGAGGACTACGTCGGCGGCTGGGTGGAGGTGGTCTCCCGGCACGACTACCCCGGTTGGCTGCGCCTGGACGAGGCGCTGCGCACCAACCGCCCGACGGCCTGGGACAGCGAGCGGCGGACCTCGCTGTTCGACGACACCAACCCCGTGATCCTGGAGACGTTCTGGGAGGGCATGAGCGCGATCTCCCGCCCGACGGCACGGGTCATGGCGGAGACCGTCGACCTTTCGACCAGCCGTGCCCTGATGGATGTGGGGGGTGGGGGCGGTGCCTACGCGATCGAGCTGTGCCGGGCGTACCCCGAACTGTCCGCCACGATCTTCGACCTGCCCTTCGTGTGCGACCTGACGCAGAAGAAGGTGGAGCAGGCCGGACTCACCGACCGCATCTCCTTCACGCCGGGGGACTTCTTCGCCGACCCGCTCCCGGGCGGCAAGGACGTCATCCTGCTGTCCATGATCCTGCACGACTGGGACATCGACCGGTGCCGGAGCATCCTGCGGAGCTGTTACGACGCACTGGCCCCCGGAGGGCAGTTGCTGATCAGCGAACTGCTCGTCGCCGACACCAAGGACGGCCCGCTCGACGCCACCCTGATGAGCCTGTCGATGCTGGTGGAGACGTTCGGCCGCAACTACACGGGCGAGGAGTACCGGTCCTGGCTGCTGGACGTCGGCTTCACCGACGTCGAGATCCGCCCGTTCGACGCCCCGGCCGCGAACGGGGTCGTCGTCGCCCGCAAGCCGTGAGGAACGGGGGACCCGGGCGGTCGTGATCCCGTCGGCGGAACCGCCTCGCCGTTGACGGTGGCGGGGGCGGCACCGACCGCCACGAGCCGGACGGCGGGGCGGGCTCGCCCCGTCCTGCCCCACCCCACCTCCGTCTCTTATACGCATCT